>JAEEQF010000019.1 GCA_016285175.1 Bacteroidales bacterium | reverse complement strand
GAGGAGCGCGGAGGTGCCTACCACGTGGGCTACAGCACGGATATTCCGGACCAGGCCGATGAACCCTGGCGCGGCATCGTCCAGTTCAAGACCCGCCCGGAAATGGCGGAACAGCTGCTCCAGGATGTCCAGGACGTAATGGACAAGATGTGCCAGGAAGGTCCCACGCCCGAGGAAATGGAGGTGGCCGCCAAATACATGGTCAAGCGGCACGGGGAGATAGAGAACCGGGTAAAACGCAGCGTTGGAGACCAGCTGGACCGCCTGGAAAGCACCGTCCTCCTGGGCCGGGACTATGATTTTGACTACAGGCAGATGATTGAAAGCATCAGCGCCAAAGACGTGCAGCAGATGGCCCGCGACTTTGCCGCCGGGGATATCCTCAAAGAAATCTATACCGAAAAATGAAGAAATACATCCTCTCAATAGCCCTTCTCCTGTGCCTCATCCCCGGAGCCCGGGCCGATGAAGGCATGTGGCTCATCCAGTGCCTGGACAAAGCCCTGGAAAAGAACATGAAGGCCCGGGGCCTCAAGCTGGCCGCAAGGGAAATCTACAACGAAGAGGCCGGCGGCCTGGCCGATGCCGTGGTCTCGCTGGGCTTCTACTGCAGTGGCAGCATGATTTCCAATGACGGCCTCCTCATCACCAACCATCACTGCGCCTACAGCGATGTGGCGGGCCTGTCCACCCCGGAACATAACTACCTGGAAAACGGCTTCTTTGCCCTCACCCGGGAACAGGAGATGCCCATCAAGGGCCTGGAATTCTATTTCCTGAACAAGGTGCTGGACGTTACGGAGGAGGTGAAAGCCCTTCAGGACAGCCTGCGCACCCAAGGCGTTCCGTTTGGCGGCCGGCGCATATCGGCCATCATGGAGAAGAAATATGCCGATGCCTCCGGCCTGGAAGCCGGACTGCAGGGAATGTGGGCCGGTACGGCCTATTACATGTGCCTGTATACCAAGTACACCGACATCCGCCTGGTGGCCGCGCCGCCGGTGAGCATCGCCTCCTTCGGCGGGGACGAGGACAACTGGGAATGGCCCCAGCACAAGGGGGACTTTGCCCTGTACCGCATCTACCACAACGGAGAGCCCCTGCATCCCAAGCGGCACCTGAGCATTAGCCGGAAAGGCTACAGGGAAGGGGATTTCGCCATGGTGATTGGCTATCCCGGACGTACGGCGCGCTATTCCAGCGCCGCGGAGATGGAGCAGACCATCAACGTGGAAAGGCCGGTCTCCAACCGGATGCGGGCCGCCCAGATGGAGATTATCCGCAAATGGATGGATGCCGACCCCTCCGTGCGCATGAAGTATTCGGAACACTTCTTCAGCCTTAGCAACGTGGCCGAGAACAACGAGGGCGAAGAGGCCTGTATGCACCGCTTCCGGGTGGCCGAACGCCGCCGCGCCTGGGAACAGGGCCTCCGGGCCAAGCCGGAAGACGCCCGTCTTCTGGACCAGCTGGATGCCGAATACGCCGCCATCTCCCACCTGGAGCAGCAGAAAGTGTACTTCCGGGAATCGCTGGTGAGGGGCTTCACCCTTTCCTCCCTCCTGCTTCGGATAGGCAACACCGCCAAGGACGACTTGCCCCGCCAGAAAAAGATGCTCGCCGAAGGCATGGCCGGAAAGGACCCGCGCGTAGAGCGGGACCTGCTGGCCTTCTCCGTGAAGGAATTCCTCACCCACATGGACAGCTGCTTCCTAAGGCCCATCCACCGGGAACTGCTGGAGCGTTTCGGCACGGATTACGACGCCATGGCCCACTGGCTGTGGGAGAATTCCTGCGTTTCCGGGAAGGAGGTTCCCATTGCCGAAGACCCGCTGTACCGCTATATCCGGGAGCTGGGCATCCTGGAAATCAACCAGCAGGAGCAGCACGTGGCCACCCTCACGGACCTGCACCGCGAATACGTGCATGCCCGGTACCGCTACCTTAAGGACAGCGGCGTGGCACAGTATCCCGACGCCAACTCCACCATGCGCCTGAGTTATGGCCGGGTACGCTCCATGCAGCCCCGGGACGGCGTTTACACCCATTGGCAGAGCACGGCCCGGGGCCTGCGGGAAAAGTACAACCCCGCCCGATACGATTTTGCCTATCCGGAAGCCTTCCGGGAGGTCCTGCCGCCGGAGGGTTTCCCCGTGAACTTCATCACCGACAACGATATCACCGGGGGCAACTCCGGCTCACCGGTGCTGAACGCCCGGGGCGAGCTCATCGGCCTGGCCTTTGACGGCAACAAGGAATCACTCGCCAGCAACTACGAAGCCGTAGACGGATACAACATGTGCGTCTGCGTGGACATCCGCTACGTCCTGTGGATCCTAGAGCATTACGCGCACCAGGATTACATTATTAAAGAATTGGGAATTAGCTAATTACAGCCGCTCCACATCGGCCCATCCAAACTTGGCGGGATACAGCCAGGCCCTGTCCGTGTGCTCCATGACGCCGTAGTCCAGGGACATGCGGGGGCATTCGGCATAGGCCTTTTCCAGGAAGAGGGGTTCACCCAGGTGCTCTTCCCAGCCGCGGAAAAGTTCCGTGACTTCCGGGATGTAGCGCTCCATTTCCTGGCAGATGGTGGTGGCTTTCCAGATGAACACACCGCTGTTCCAGAAGAACTCTCCGGTGCGGAAAAACACATCGGCAAGCTCCTGCGGCGGCTTTTCCGTAAAAGTCTTCACCTGCAGAGGTCCGGCCATCTTATGGGCATCGCGGCCTTCCTTCACCTGGATATAGCCGAAGTTCACGTCCGGGCTCTTGGGCACCACGCCCAGGGTCATGAGCACGTCTTTCTGCTCTACATAGTCGCAGGCTTCCAGTACGGTGCGGGCAAAGAGATCCTCGTCCCGGATCACGGAGTCCCAGGGGGTGGCGATGATTACCGCCTCCGGATCCCGGCGCCTGAGCGCATAGGCCGAAAAGGCCATGCAGGGCGCGGTGCCACGCGGATAAGGCTCCAGCAGCAGATTCTCCGGCGGCAGTTCCGGAAGGATTTTCCGGGCCTCATCCCCAAAGCGGGACAAGGTCACAACAAGGATATGGTCTTGAGGTAGTACGCGCAGAAAACGCTCATACGTGACCCTGAGTTGGAAGGGCGAACCCGTTCCGTCGGCCATGATGATGCAATACCTGTGTGTGGACATATAAAATGTTAGGTGTACATAGGAATCCAGGCCTGTGGGATATAACGGACTGTGGTCTCCTGTCCGTTGAAGAGGACCGACACTACGTCGAAGAATACTTCCCGGCCGGATAGATTCTTATTGTTCAAGTATTTAAGCGCTGCAGCAGAAATCCTTTTCTGCTTGATGGAGTTAACTTGGTCGTCGATGGACGTGGTCACGGGGGTCTTGCGGGCCTTCACTTCCACGAAGTGCAACCCATCTGCCGCTTCCGAGACGATATCTATCTCAAGATGTCCTCCCCTCCAGTTCCGGTCCAGGATCTGATGACCCCTGGTCTCCAGGAAATCGCACGCCATCTGTTCTCCCAATTCTCCCAGCTTGCTGGTGTTTAAAACGTTCATTGGTAGGTTTATAGTACAGTCTTTGGTTTAGTCTAGTTTTACAACCGTAACGCCGGAGCCGCCAAACTGGACCTGTTCGTCCGTCACGGTTTTTACGCCGGGTACCGTACGCAAGTACTTTTGGATTTCCTCGTGCAAAGCACCCGTCCCTTTACCATGCAAAATTCGCACCGAACTTACATTCAGCATTATGGCATCGTCAATATACCGCATCACCTGCTCCAGGGCGTCGTTCACCCGCTCTCCCCGCACATCCAGCTCCATCTTGAAGCGGGCTTTCCGCTCTTGCATGGCCGTGTCATAAACCGCCCGGGGCCGGTTCTCAAGGGGTTTGGAGGCCGCCTTGAATTCGTTGGAGGTAATGCGCTCTACGCGGTCCAGGGGCAGTTTTGTGGTTATATTCCCAACAATTACCGTCACCGCCTTGGTGGAAACCTTGGACACTTCTCCCACCATGCCGCCTTCCTTGATCCGGACTTTTTCTCCCACTTTGAGGGGGGCGTCCCGGAAGGCCTGCAGCTTCTTGGCCTCGGCCTCTTCCTGCTCCATCTTCCGGAGGGTTTCCGTATCGGCCCGGCGCTTTTTCCGCTGCATCTCCCGCTCCTTGCGGTCTTTGACGGTCTTAAGTTTCTGGTCTATATATTCGTCCCGGGAGCGGCGGTTTTCGGCCAGGGCGCCCAGGAAGCCCTGCAGTTCCTCGCGGGCCTCGCGGGTCTTTTCCTTCCCGGCCTGCGACTCGCGGATGGTACGGATGGTGCTTTCCACCTGCCTGTTGGCGTCCTTCACTATCTGCTCCGCCTCCTTCCGGGCCTCCTCCAGGATGTTCCGGCGCATCTCCTTGATGTCTTCCAGCTCCTTCTGATAGCGGTCCGTGAGGGTATCCAGGGTCTTGTCCGTAGCCCGGATCTTGGTGAGTTTCTCGTCCAGGGCGCGGCGGTTCCGGGCAATCTTCCTGAGGTTCCGCTCTATGCCCACATACTGCTCGCCGGCACGTTCCTCGGCGTCGTGCACGATGGCCTCCGGCAGCCCCATCTTCCGGGCCAGCTCAAAGGCGAAGGAGGAGCCCGGCAGTCCCACTTCCAATTGGAACAGCGGCGTAACGGTGGCGGCGTCAAACTGCATGGCACCGTTCACCACGCCCGTTTCCGCACCGGAAGCATAGAGTTTCAGGTTGGTATAGTGGGTGGTAATCACGCCATAGGCGCCGCGCTGGTCCAGCTCGTGCAGGATGGCCTCCGCAATGGCGCCGCCGGCCGCCGGTTCCGTTCCGGAGCCGAACTCGTCTATGAGCACCAGCGTCTTGCCATCGGCCACCTTTAACAGCTGCTTCATGTCCGAGAGGAAGGAGCTGTAGGTGGAAAGGTCGTTCTCCAGGGACTGGTCGTCGCCGATGGATACCAAAATCCTGTCAAACACAGGCAGTTCCGATGTTTCCGAGGTGGGGATGAGCATCCCCCACTGGAACATGTACTGCAGCAGGCCCACGGTCTTGAGGCACACGCTCTTGCCGCCGGCGTTGGGGCCGGAAATAAGAAGGATCCGCTTCTCCGGCGTAAGGGTGACGGTGAGCGGGACTATGCTCTTTTTCTCCCGCCGGAGACTCCGCTCCAGCAGCGGGTGACGGGCCTTCCTGAGGCTCAGTTCCCCATCTTGGGACAGTAGCGGCATACCCGCAATGAAATCCAGGGCCACGTGGGCTTTGGCCATGTTGAAGTCCAGCTCGCCCACAAAGGTGGCGCCTTCCATGAGCTCCGGAATATACGGCTTAAGGAAGTCCGAGAACTCCCGCAGGATGCGGGCGATTTCCCGCGTTTGAGCAAAATGCAGCTCCGAAATCTCGTTCTGCAGGGTCACAATCTCCGCCGGTTCCATGAAGGTGGTTTTGCCGGTGGCCGATTCATCGTACACAAAGCCGGCGAACTGCCGTTTCTTGGCGGCCGATACGGGGATGAGCATCTTGCCGTCCCGGATGGAAACGCTGGCATCGGCATCCGTAAAGCCGTCCTGCTGGGCCTTCCGGAGGATGGCGTTCATCCGCTTGGAGATGTTGATTTCCTGCTCCTTGATGCTGCGGCGGATGCTGTAAAGTTCGTCCGAAGCGGTATCTTTGATTTCCCCGTGGCGGTCCAGGATGGAGTCTATGCGCCGCACTACATCGGCCGGGGCGGTGATGCCGGAAGCCAGGTGCTGCAGGTTGGGATAGATGCCTTCCTTTACAGTGTGGAAGAAATGCAGGGCCTTCTTGAGCGTATCCAGCAGGGTGCGCAGCTTTCCCAGGGAAAGCAGGTCTATGGAAGCATTCTTGCCGATGGGCTCCAGGAAAGGCAGGGCGTCTATATATCCGCTGGTGGGGAAACTGTCCTCGAACATGAGGATGAGGCGCATCTCATCCGTAAGGAGGTGCCGCCTGTGAATCTCTTCTCCGCTGGTGCAGAAATCCTCGTTCTCCACCCGGGCCGCGGCATAATCCGTGGAGCAGCGGTCCTGAATGGCGGTCCGGACTTTGTCGAACCCCAGTTTTGCTTCCAGTCTCGCGTCCATTATGCCTCCTCTTTCCGGGTCATGGATTCACCCACCAGTTCCCGCAGTTCCTGGAGGTCCTTCACCGTGCGGATCTCTCCGGCATGCACGAAAGAGATGCTGCCCGTCTCTTCGGAGACCACCACTACATCGGCATCGGAATTCTCGCTCATGCCGATGGCGGCGCGGTGGCGCATCCCGTAATGCGCGGGAATGTCCGTGCGGCCGGACATGGGCAGCTGGCAGCGGGCGGCCACTATACGGTCTCCCTGGATTATCATGGCGCCGTCGTGCAGCGGGGAGTTCTTGAAGAAGATGTTCATTACCAGGCGCCGGTTGATCTCTGCCTCGAAACGGTCTCCCGTGGCGATATATTCGTCCAGGGCGTTCTTTTTCTGCAGCACGATGAGGGCGCCGGTATGGTCGGCCGCCATGGCGCGCACCGCCTCCGACAGCTCCACCACCGAACGGGAGCCCATCTTCTCTTCCTTGATGCCCAGCAGCCGGTTGAAGAGATCCCCGGTGCGTTTTGCCAGGCCCGAATTCACGGCCAGGCGGTTGAGGAGATGGCGGATTTCCGGCTGGAACAGGATGATGATGGCCAGCACGCCCACATCCAGGAGGGTGTTGAGCAGCACCGTCATCATGCGCATGTTAAGCGCGCTCACAACGGCCTGCAGCACCAGCAGGACCACCAGTACCAGCACTATATTGAGCACCGTGGAGTCTCCCCGGATGCTGCGGATGAGGAAAAAGATGATGGCGGCCACCATCAAGATGTCCAACACATCGGCCCAACCGAAACTGAGGAAACCGAATATGCCCAGTACCTGTACCATGGACTGCAAAGATAACGAAAAAAATCCTACCTTTGCATAACTATGTATCGTGTACTGAAATTCGGCGGGTCCTCCGTGGCCTCCGCAACCAATATATCCCGGGTGCTGGACATCGTGGGGAAGGAGACGGCCAAGGGCTGCGTGGTGCTGGTGAGTTCGGCCATCAGCGGTTGCACGGACGCGCTGCTGCAGATAGCCGACGGCAACCTGGCGCCCGTGGAAGAGCTCCGGAAACGGCATCGGGACATGGTGACGCGCCTTTTCACCGGTGCGGAACGCCGCAGCATGCAGGAGCGCCTGGACATCCTCTTTGAGGAGATGTTGGCTGCCCCGGACCCGGAGAAAGTGACCTACGGGGAAATCTTCTCCACCACCATCCTGGCCGCCAAACTGGAGGCCGATGGCTACCGCACCCACTGGCTGGATTCCCGGAAATTAGTGATACAAGGAAATTTAGGTCTCACCTACAGGAATATCGCCGGAGCCGTCCATACGGAAAAGGTGGACATCTTTGTAGCTCCCGGCTTCGTCTGCAGCACGCCGGAAGGCAAAGTGAGCACCCTGGGACGCGGCGGTTCGGACTATAGCGCCGCCCTTTACGCCGCCGCCCTGCAGGCCGATTCCCTCCAGATCTGGACAGACGTTCCCGGCATCATGACCACCAATCCCAAACAGGTGTCCCGGGCCCGTACCATTCCGGAAATGACCTACAATGCCGCCCTGCAGATGGCTGCCCACGGCGCCAAGGTGCTGTATGCACCCACCGTGGCGCCGGCCATGGAGGCGGGTATCGCCATAGAAATCCTTAACACCTTTGCCCCGGACGGCGGCAAGACCGTAATTTCGGCCGCCGCACGGGAGAGCGGAAACGTGGGTCTGGCATCACAGAAGCGGGACTCCATAGTGGAGCTTTGCCTGGTAGGAAGCAGTGCCGTCCAGGACGTGGAGGCCGCCCTCACGGGAGCCGGCATCGCCCCGCTGCGCGTGTGGGAAGAAGACGGGAACGTGCTCCTCACCGTGCGCCCCGCGGTGGAAATCCCCGCCCTGAGGGCCCTGCACCGGGCTTTCTTCGAGACGTTGCCGGTAGAGCAGGTGAACCTTTTCGTGGCCGGTTACGGTGCCGTTGGGAAGGCGCTGGTGGAAATGGTGGGCCAGAGTGCCGCCACCGTGTCCGAACGCACCGGCAAGATTATCCGGATCGTGGGTGTGGCCAACTCCCGCCAGTATAGCATAGACATGAGTGGCCGTCCCGGTCTCCCTTCGGAAGAGGGAGACTATGTGGATGCCGTCTGCGCCCGCGCTCCCAAGGGCTCTGTCTTCGTGGACTGTACCAACAGCGAAACGCTTTATCTGCGTTACCCGCAGCTATTCGCCGCCGGACTCAACGTGGTGTCTTCCAACCGCCGTTCCTTCGCCGTTCCTTATGTTACGTATGCATCCCTGCATGCAGCAGCCCGGGAAAACGGCGCTTTCTTCCGCTACGAAACCACAGTGGGAGCCGCCCTGCCCATCCTGGAATCCATAGCGCGCGGAGCCAACAGCTGCGACCAGATCCTCTCCATAGAAGCCGTCGTATCCTGTACCCTCAACCAGATCCTGGGAGATTATCGGCCCGGAGGAGAGAGCTTCGCCTCCCTGGTCCGGAAGGCGCAGCAAGCCGGGCTCACCGAACCGGACCCGCGTCTGGACCTGGGTGGAAAGGATGCCTTGCGCAAGCTTCTCATCCTGGCCCGCGAGGCCGGCGTCCGGCTGGAAGAGACTGATGTAGAAGTGGATCCGGTGATTCCCCAGGAGCTCTTCGATGTGCCGATAGAGCACTTTTACGAAGGTCTGGAAGCGGCGGAACCGCTGTTTGCCGACGCGGCCCGATCGGCCGAATCCCAAGGTTTCCGCCGTCGTTTCGTCGCTTCACTGGAGAGAGTGGACGGGGTATACCGGGCCGGTATCGGCATCCGCAACGTGCCGCCCGTGCATCCGGCCTATCATCTGAAGGGGACGGAAAACGCCATTATCGTTCGCAGTGCCTTCCATCCCTATCCCCTGATAATCCAGGGTCCCGGCGAAGGCGCCCGCGAAGCCGCCAGCAGTATCCTGAACGATATTTTGCGTTAGATTACACTGTCCATCCACCGTAAGAGGTGTTTTCGTGGACGAGCAGTTTTTCAGCGGACCGATCCCGCCTTCCACTCGGAGGGAGTCTGGCCGGTAATGGCCTTGAAGGCCCGGTAGAAAGACTTCTCGCTGGCAAAGCCCGCTTCCTCGCCGATGTGACTCAGAAGCGTCTGCGGCTTTTCCTTCATGAGTTTCTGGGCATAACGGACCCTGTAGCCCGTGACATAATCCGTGAACGACGCGCCGGTCTGGCCGTTGATACAGGCCGATATATAGGTGGTATTGGTGCCCAGTTCCCGGGCAATATCGGCCACCCGCAGATCCTTCCGGCGGAAGAGTTCCTCCTCTTCTATCAGGGTGGTGATACGGGTCATCAGGTCCGTTTTTTCTTCGGGCGCAGGAGCGGGCGGAACCGCCTCCCGCTTTTTCTGCCGGCCAATCAGAAGGCCCGCCGCCAGCCCGGCCACAGCCACCAGCAGCACTATGCCCATCGGCCCCCAGGGGAAATGGCTTCCGGCCACCGGCGGCTCCGTATGGAGGATGAAAGCCTGGTTGTACGGATTGAAATTGTCCGAGGGACTCCCGCCCGTTATGACAAGCCGTCCGCCCGGAAGGAACAGCGGATAAACCTCGTATTCCAGCTGTCCAAAAGGACAAGGAGCCGAGAACAGGGACACGCTTGCCTTCCCCCCTTCAAAAGTGGCATCATAGTCCACCCGCACCAGATAGATTCTCCCATTTTCGTCCCCTGCCCGCAGAAAAGCGTGACGGGCGGACCGGTCTACATAACAAAAGGGAGAATAAGACAGGCGGACACCGCCTTCCCCGCACATCGGCAGGGCCTCTTCCGTTTCCAGCAGGGAAAACTGCTCCCCGCTCACCTTCAGGAGGGCCGCCTGTCCGTCCGTTTTCCGGATAACGGGAACCAGATACGTGTATTGGCCGATGGAAAAACTATCGGCCTCAAAGTTGTCCATCATGAACGGGAAGGACCATTCCTCCAGGAGGGGAACGGTGAAAGTTTCTCCCGCCAGGCGGTCCACCAGCACGGTGTCCAGCGGTTTTCCATAATTGTCGCGACTGCCGAAAATGATGGCATTGTCCGGGGCAGTCTGGAAGAGAAACGGCCTCAAACGGGGCTGGGACACCTTTTTCACCTCCCGGAAACCTTTTCCCGGCTCGTAGAGGCCGATGGCGTCATCGGCATGCCAGTTGCCGCTTACCAGGATCCGGTCCCCGCCCAGGTTCAGGGCCGAGGCAAGCGCCCGTTTGCGGTCCAGGATATCCAGCGCCGTAAAGCTGTGGGTGGCGGGCGAGTACAGTTCCACGCCCCAAGTCTGGCCGATGCCGAAGGGTTCTGCACTCCCGCCGCCCAGCATTACCGATCCGTCTTCCAGGGCCACGGAAAAGCCGCTGTCGTGCGGATAGTAAGACGGGCCTATCTCGTGCCAGGCGCCATCGGCATAATAACATGCCGACTGGGTGGGCAGATACCCGCTGGTGTGCCCGCCCACAACGGTGATTTCCCCCTCCGGTGCAAAGCGCAGGTGACTGGCCCTGGCCACCGGCATGTCCGGCAGCCACTCCACCGCAAGCTCGCCCTCACCCGTAACCCCTTTGGGGCTGCAAGCGAAAAGGAGCAGGAGGAGTATTATGCCGAAGGAACGCTTCATGGCACTAAAATACGAAAAATTATTCGTTTTTCTGCAAAGTCCCAAACAGGTGCAGGTTGATGGATTTCCCTGTGGCAGAGGTATATATCCGCACCAGCTGCTGGAACTTGCCGGGCTTGTTGTTCTGTCCCGTGTAGGTAACGGTTATGCATCCTTCTCCACCCGCAGCTATCTCCGTTTCGGGCACTTCCACTTGCACGCAGGGGCAGGTGGAAGCGGCGGAAAGGATGCAGACCGTGGTATCGGCCACATTGCGGAAGCGGAAGGTATGCACCAGCACCGAGTCCCGGGGCACCGTCCCGAAAGAGTAGTCCGTTTCCCGGAACTGCAGGACCGGCTTATCCCCGTCCTGTCCTTCCGCCAGGGTATTGACGCCCGGCGGAAGGAGGACAAGGAGCAGGGACAGGACAACAGCAATCATACTAGAACACAACCTGGATGGTGAAACTGCTGTTATCACCTATAGGATAGCCCTCATATTTAGTATAATAAAAATCATCCTCCGGCCATAGGCTGTCCTTCTTGAAGTAGGTAATATGGGACTGTTTTTCCGCAATCCAGCTGGCCACCCCGCTAACGATGCCGGCCTGATACATTTCATCTATGTACAGGCGCACGGTTCTGGTATTCTTTGTTACAGGGTTGGTAGAAGAATCCCATACATACGTGTTGTGATAAGAGTACTCCAACTCCTTCACAACGTAGTCGCTCGGGCCCACATACAGCAGGGTAAAGGTACATTTCTCATATTCGTCATCGAAAACGGTTCCCCTCTGCATTATAACCTTATAATCATTCCCCATTTGCTGGACATCCAGATTGCTGCTGCCCTGATACTCTGTCATGCTCACCCGGCTGAACACCCCGGCCTCATCTGTAAACTGGCAAAGGACCGAAACCTGTTTGAACGGAGGCTCAAGTTCATCCTGTTTTGTGAACCGGCTCTTCTGGTAGTAATTCCACACCCTGTCTGCATCGAAGACTTTAGTGGTGAGGATTTGAATGTTCTGAAGGAAGATCTGGTCGCTTCCGTCGGCAACCGGCTCATCATAGAAGCGGATGTTATACTTCCCGCCCGAGAGCGTTTCCGAGTAAACGGGATAATTGGTAAAGTCCCTGGTGGGGTCGGAAGGATCGTGATAGGATGCCGTCTGCTCTCCCAGGGTAAGGGTTACCGCCGGGGCAAGAGGGTCGTCAAGGGACATACGCCATACACCTTGGAGCCTGGTGGGGACGGGATCTTTGTTGTAATCGCCGGCATCCGTGCAGGTGGCATGGACGTACAGCGGTTCCTCACTCACAATCGCGCCGGTCGCCGGATCTATCGCATCCACCCTGAGCATCTGGTCCGAACCTTCCGGTCCCAGCGTCCACCAGGTCTGGGCCCGCAGATGCTCTGTGTATACATATGCATCCGACACCGTGCCTTCTCCGGAAACAACAGTGAACAGGAGCGCGTAAAGGTACGGGGCCTCCGCGTTGTTTCCATAGTCTACACGCACCTTTATGGGGTTGTTCAGCACCTGTCCTGCCAGCGCGCTTTGTCCTCCGCCGGAAATAAGATCCAGGGTGACATAACCGCAGGGATAGAGTTTCATTGTCTGCTTGTGGCAAAGGCAGAAGGTAATCTCGGCCGGGGTATTCATCCTGTAGTATATGCGGAACAAAGCATTGGCCGAGCCACGGGCTCCGGTATAAAGGGCCATAGCAGTATTGAGCTTATTTGCCACCGCCTTGAAAGAGGCCTGCGTTGCCGCTTCCGTAAAGACAGCCCGGACGTTGTCGGAACTGGCAAAATCCACGGCCAGGCCCCAATATGCTTCAATAGCCTCGTCTGCACTGAATTCACCATCGTCATAAATTCCGGGTAATGCAGTGAGTTTGGTTCCGACGAATTTTACGGCTTCCTGCTCCAGCGTTTTCGTTTGCGCGGTGGACAGTTTGGCCCCTACCACATCCAGCATGTTCAACAGAATCTTGGAGGCAAAATCCACCTGGGCTTCTGTAGTATTACGGGAAAAATAGAAAGTGTATTCCCCGTCTCTGTGTCCGGAGAGATCATAAGTGACGGGAGGATTGTAGGTTGCGTCTTCGCGGAACCAGTAGGACACCAATCCGTAATCATCGCCGGCCTTAATATTGAAATCGTCCACCTTGTTACCGTTCCAATCCTTGATAACGCCGGTATACATAGGGGTGAGGCCCATTGAACGGACAGACACTTTTTTCCCTTCCACGCTAACCTTGAAAGGTCCTTCTCCCGCGAGTCCGGATACGTTGGAGATTCTTCTGGGCTTCTCCTCCGGATCTATGCAAACCTCGTTGAGCAAATTCTGCAGGGCGTTTTTGAGACCCGTGTTGGTTTTGGCAAACAGGGGCTTCTTTGCCTTGATTAAAGCCGATGTCTCCTGCTCCAGGGCACTGAAGGTGGAGGCGTTCAGAATCATTCTCTTCAGCTCCGTGAATTCACTTTTGCCAACCACCGGTGCAAATAGAGGATGCATGGTGACAAGAGCCAGAGCGGTATTTTTGGCGTTCACTGTCACCTGTGTGCCGGAAGAGTACAGATCCCGGGAGAGCATTACCACTTCTCCGGCGCTGTTGCACAGAAGCGACAGTTGCGGAATGTCTCCATTATCCACCAGCTTGATGGCGGCGGAAGAAGCATCGGCCGAATAAGAACCGGTTATGGTCATAACCTCACATCCCTGGGCCGATATGGAAGAACTGCCGAAGTCTATAGACGCCGTGGTGGCATATTCGTCGGAACTGGCCGTTGCCAATGCCGGCTGCACCACTTTAACCTTTTCGGAGACCAAATAATCATCGGCATCTTTCTCCTTTCCGTAGAATGTAACTTCGTTGGAGCGCTCGGCACCGCTGTCGTTGGCCGTGAAAGTGATAACTACCGCCATCTTGTCCGAGTCAATGGAGCCCTTCATCCAATCCTTTTTGGTGAAAGAATAGCCATAATAGGGTGCATTGGTTTTTATAGTGAACTCCTTGGTTCCTCCTTCTGCCGGAATGTTTACCGTCCCGTTGGGGGTTACGGTAATGGTATAGGAGGGGGTTTGAGGACCCGGATCCGGCGGCGTGGGATTATAATGTCCCGGTTCTTCGATGATGCCTTCGCAGGCAATGGCCGTGATGGCGGAAATCACAATGAGTGAAAGGGTTCGGAAAAAGCTACGAGTTTTCATGGGCTATGTGGATTTACCGTAAAGATACCTTTACCGCTTATCCGTCGGCCCCCAAAACCCAAAAACCAACTGTCAAATCCTTAAATCTTACCGAATCGGCCCCTTTTAAAGCAGCTCGCCAAATTCGTGAACGCCCTTCAATCCTTCCGTGAGAGTGACGGCCACCACGGCGCCCACGGCCAGGCCTTCGCGGGAATAGGCCTCGTGCCTGAAGGTGAGCTTGTCACAGGCCGACTCATACGTAACCGTATGGATACCAGGCACTTCTCCCTCCCTTATGGAGCTGATTTCCGGCGTGACGCCCAGGCCATCCTCCACCAGCGCGGCCAGTGATTTGGCCGTTCCGGAGGGCGCGTCCAGCTTGTGAATATGGTGAATCTCCTCAATGAACGGCGTGTAACCCGCCCCCTTTAAGAGGGCCGATGCCTTTTTAATGGCGGCAAACAGCGCATTAACGCCCAGCGAGAAATTGGAAGCATAGATGAGCGGCGTCCCGGCCTCCTCGAAGGCCTTGAACACCTGCGGCTCAATATCGTTCCAACCGGTGGTGCCCACCACCGCCGCCTTGAAGTGCCGGGCAATGAAGGGATAGTTGGCCCGGAAGGCCTCCGGCATGGTGAAATCTATGCACACGCACTCTTTGGCCACCTCCGGGTCCGTTCCGCAGATATCCTCGCTGGCTTCCACCAGCTCGATGCCCCGCTTCTGCAGCTCTTTCTCTATCATGTGGCCCATCCGGCCGTATCCGCTGATAATTACCTTAAGCATACTCTTGCTGCTATTTGCTTAATTCTTAGATACTTTTGTTTTTCTCCCTGTGATTCCGGTTACAGGGACGATTACGTAAGTGCCTGATACATACGTATATACTGTTCTACGGCTGTCTCCAACTCTGCCACCGTCACCTGTTCGTCGTCCCGATGGGCATGGCGGATGCTGCCGGGGCCGCAGATAATCTTGTGGCCGAAGCCCGTAAGGTGCGGCGCATCCGTGCCGAAGGAAGCGGGAGCGTTTTCAAAGCCCGGCAACGTAACGTAGCGCGCCGGCTGGTCGCCGGAGCCGTTGGGCGTGACCGTCATACGCGGCCCAGCCATCTCCTGCATCCAATCCTGCACCGCCTGATGGGAAACGAAAGTAGTACGGAAATACAGCCGGCAAGTGAGCTCCGGAGCAAGGATGTTCTGCGGATTGTCACTGTGCAGCAGGCCGATGTTCCAGGTGGTCTCCCCTAGCAGCGGATCCCGGCCGAAATCCTTGGCTTTCAGCTTATTATAGAACTCATTGAACAAATCCACGGCGCTCACGCCATACTGCGGATAGCCGGAATGGAAGGCCTCGCCCAGGAACTTGAGGTCATAAGACTTGGTGCCCTTGGAGGCCGATACCATCTTGTTCTCCGTGGGTTCGCCGATAATGAGGAACGGCGCCTCGAAGCCCGTCTTGGAAAACGCCTTGGCTCCCCAGCTGCCGGTCTCCTCCCCAGAGAGCAAAAGTAGCCCGAAGTCCGTATATCCCTTGGCCTCCAGCTCCTTACAGGCAGTATAAAGAGCAAAGACCTGCCCCTTGGCATCGCATGAACCCCTTCCAGTTATCCGGAGGGAATACTCTCTCGAGGGCTTGTCCACCTCCGGAAACTGAGGTGGAATATACGGTGGAACCGTGTCCATGTGGCTGCAGAAGACCAGTTTGGGCTTGCCCCAGCTAAGGAACAGGTTCAGCGTACCGTCTCCCACTTCCATCGCCTCTTTGTGGGGGGCGTCCAGGCGCCGGAGCAGCCAATCGGCCACTTCCCGCTCCCTTCCGGTAGTGGAATCTATCTCCAAAAGCTCTTTAAAAAACTGCCAGTCCATTATCTATACAATCTAAGTCACGTTTTCGTGCCTTTTCTTTACCAAGATTGTCACCAACTACAATCTTAGTCACGTTTTTAGCCCAAATCGTGACTAAGACCGTCGGCAACTAATTAAGCCAGCCGTTGGAGAGCAGCACCTGGGCTATCTGTACGGCGTTGGTGGCGGCACCCTTGCGGGCGTTGTCACTCACGCACCAAAGGTTCAGGCCGTTCTCCACCGAAGGGTCCCGGCGGATGCGGCCCACGAATACCTCGTCCTTGCCCCAGGCGTAAAGCGGCATGGGGTACACGTTATGGGCAGGGTCGTCCTGGACCACCACCCCGGGCATATCGGCCATGAGCCTGCGGGCTTCATCCACCTCGAAAGGCCCCCGGAACTCTATATTCACGCTCTCCGAATGACCGCCCTTCACCGGCACGCGCACCGTGGTGGCCGATACGGCGATGGACGGATCCCTGAGGATCTTCCGCGTCTCATTCACCATCTTGATCTCCTCCTTGGTGTAGCCGTCCGGCATAAAGGAGTCGATATGCGGAATCACGTTCATGTCAATGGGATAGGGGAATTTGTCCCCGCTGCCGCCGGCCCTTTCGGCCTCCATCTGCGACAGGCCCTTCTGTCCGGCGCCCGTTACGCTCTGGTAGGTGCTCACCACAATCCGCTTGATGCCGTATGCCTTATGGAGGGGAGCCAGGCACATGACCATCTGGATGGTGGAGCAGTTGGGGTTGGCGATGATGTAAGAGTCCTTGCGAAGGACATCGGCATTGATTTCCGGAACCACCAGCGGCACGGACGGATCCATGCGCCAGTAGGAGGAATTGTCCACCACATAGCAGCCGATGGCGGCGAACTTGGGGGCCAGTTCACCGGAAGCGGCACCGCCGGCGCTGAAGATGGCCAGCACGGGTTTCCGGGCGATGGCCTCGTCGGCGCTCATCACCGTCCACTCCTTGCCCTGGAAGCTCACTTTCTTCCCCCAGGAACGGGACGACGCCACCGGAAGCAATTCTGTAACAGGGAAATGCCTTTCTTCCAGCACTTCCAGCATCCTGGAGCCAATTAAACCTGTGGCTCCTACTACTGCAACTTTCATAATCTGTCTATAAGTTCGTTTTATCTTAGCATGTCTTCCAGGTGCACGCTGCCGGCGGTTTTGTCGTCACGATATTTGACGATGACCGGGCAATACAGGTGCACCCCGTTTTCCAGCGGCTTCCCGTCCCGGATGATGGGCTTGGAACCGCTCACCACCACGGCGTTCCTGGGAACCACGATGCGGCCGTCGGCATTGCGGCGGATGAACTCGCCGGTAGTGGCGTCGAAAATGGCCGTGGAGGAGGTGATGATGACCCCGGAAGCGATCACGGCGCCTTCCTGGACTACAGTGCCTTCATAAATGCCGCAGTTGCCGCCTACGAAAGCGCCGTCCTCAATGATGGTGGGCAGGGCGCCCGCCGGCTCCAGCACGCCGCCAATCTGCGTGGAGGCCGATATATGGATGTGCTTTCCCACCTGGGCGCAGGAGCCGATGGTCACATGGCTGTCCACCATGGTGCCCTCCCCTACATAGGCGCCCACATTCACATAGGCCGGGGGCATCACTATGGAGCCGGGTGCCAGATAGGCCCCGCGGCGGATGCTGCTGCCTCCGGGGACGATGCGGACCCCGTCTTCGGCCTTGAATTGCCGTACCGGAAAAGTATCTTTGTCAAAGTAGGAGAACTGGCCCTGGGACATTTCCTTGATGGCGCCCAGCTTGAAACCGGCCAGGATCACTTCCTTGACCCAGGCATTCACCTTCCACTCTCCGTCCACCTTCTCCGCTACCCGGAGTTCGCCCTTTTCCAGGGCGTCCAGGACCTGGTTGAATTTCTCTATCGTAACTTCCATAATACTTGCTTCATCAGTTCTTCCGTTTCCAGCAGGGCGGGCACCAGGGGCAGCCGGAGGCTGTTTTCCATGAGACCCAGCTGGGCCATGGCGGCCTTGCCGGGGATGGGATTGGGTTCCACGAACAGGGCCTCGAAGAGCGGATGCAGCCGGGCGTCCAGCGCTTCGGCCGCCTGCCAGTCTTCCTCCAGGGCGGAGTGGGTGAAATCGGCCATTTCCCTGGGGCACACGTTGGAGGCCACGGAAACTACGCCATCGGCCCCGTCCTTCATGAGGGTGAGGGTATCTTCATCGTTGCCGGAAAGCACGGAAAAGCCTTCCGGACGCCGGGCCAGGATGGTCCGCACCTGCTCCAGTTTGCCGGAAGCCTCCTTCACCGCCACAATGTTGGGGATGTCCCGGGCCAGGGCCAGGGTGGTTTCCGCATCGCAGTTGGCGCCGGTACGGCCGGGCACGTTATACAGGATTACAGGCTTCTGCGTATGGGAGGCTATCTCCTTGAAATAGGCGTAAATACCCCGCTGCGGCGGCTTGTTGTAGAAGGGAACCACCACCAGGAAGGCATCGGCCTCCTGCAGGAGCTCCATATTGGCCAGGGTGCCGGAAACGCTGTTGGTCCCCACGCCCACTACAACGGGCCGATTCCCCGCATTAGCCCGTACGGTCCTGTAAACCAGAAGCTTCTCTTCATCCGAGAGGGTGGGCGTCTCCCCCGTGGTTCCCAGCGGGACCAGGAAGTCTATCCCGGCTTCCACCTGCCTTTGCGTCGTAGCGACAAGCGCCGCCACATCCACTTTTCCGTCCTTGAACGGCGTGAACATGGCGGTACCGCATCCTTTCAGTATAATCTTTTCCATATCAATTTCTTAAATCTTACAAATTTAAGAAACTGTTGGTAAAATTCAAATTTATTCAGCTGCTGCTTGTGCCAGAATGTTTTCCAATTCCTCCCGGTCCATCTGGCCGTCTATGGAGATAAAGGCCGTTTCGCTGCCCTCCTGGGCCAGCATCACCAGGGAAGTGACGGTCTTTTCGTCTCCTACGGAATAGATCCGGGCCACCTCGCCGTTCTCCTTGGCCTCCATCAACAGTTCGTACTCACCTTTGTCGATAAACTTCTTTACATCGGCATAAAGGTCGGCCCCCACCTTGGGGTCGGTAGCGTTGAGCAGGTAGAAACCGCTCATGGACTTGATGACGGGCCCGAAGTTCACGTTGCCGTCCTGGAATTCCACATCCGGGATCTTACCCATCATCCGGAACATGGCGGGAGAGATGTACACGGCCTCCATTCCAGGCAGGTCGGAGTACTTGTTGTATAGGGAACGGCCGTTCTGGGCCAGGGCGGTAACGCTAAGGGTAAGCAGTACCAGTATTACATAGAAGCGTTTCATTTCCAATAGTTTATTTTATCAATCGCAGATTCTGTCTCAGTTATTTTTTCGGCCCCGTACTGCACCGTGCCCGCTATCCTGTTCATAGCCTTTTCCACTGCGGCATAGGCCAGGTAGGGATCCTCGAAGGTGTCCTTCGGCTGCTGCAGGCCAAGATATCCGGAAACCCCCACGCCTATGAGCAGGGCGGCTGCCGCTGCCATGTACCAGGCACGCTCCGGGCTCCGTCCGGGCAGGCGGACCTCCAGGTCCTCCGGAACCGGAATGCTCTCGTCGGAGCCAATCCGCTCCAGGTCATCGGCACTGAGCCGGCTTATTTCATCGAGGGTTTTCATATAGCTGTTTCAGTTTTTTCCGGGCCAGGCTCACCTGGACCCTGATGTTAAGGCCGCTAAGGCCGGTTTCCTTTTCAATCTCCTCGTAGCTGAGGCCACGTATGAAGCGGAGTGTGAGCAGTTTCCGTTGGCCGGGCGGGAGTTTTTGGATGGCGTCGTACAGGCCGGCCACGCTTTCCCGCAGAATGAGTTCCTGGTCCGGCGGCGCCTTTTCGGCCATCGTATCTTCCAGTTCTGCCGAGGGCTGCCTTTTGCGGATACGGTCTATGCAGAGATTCCGCATGAGCATAGCCCCATAGGCCGATGGCTGCCGGATCAGTTCCAGATGGTCCCGAAGGCCCCAGAGTTTCAGGTACAGATCCTGCAAGGCATCCCGGGCATCGGCCTCATTCTCCAGCATATAGAAGGCCACGCGGTAGAATCGCTCCTGCAAGGGCAGCCAGACGGTATGGAACGCACTGTCCGTCATTTAGCCAATTCCATCAGTTCTCCCAAACGGTCCATATCAATACTTCCTTTGGTATAGATGAGGGCGCCGTCTCCGCTATAAATAACACAGTCTCGGATGGTATTACCGTCATCTATTCCGTAGATGCGTGTTGCAGTGCCACCATCCTTGGCTTCCAGAATGAGCTCCATACCGTCCAGTACGGCCGTAAGCTCCTTGGCAAACTTTTCTTTTACGGAAGCTTCGGCTCCTTCATAATCTACCATCGTCACATGTTTGATGCCGCTGAAGGAACTTAGGACAGCCCTGTCTTCGTCGTCCAGATCACCGCTTAAAGAAACGGCAAACCTGATCAGGCTCATGCCAAACTGCCCCATGCTTAACACTTCGAAGCCTTCGGTGTCTTCATATTGCCGCACCAACGATTCCACGTCGGCGGGTTTTCCTGCCCAGGCGCATCCCCATGCAGCAAGGGCAATCATAAGGGTCATAAATGTTTTTTTCATACACTCAAATAAACCGGTTGCATCCATAAGACGAAGACAGGGCGAAAATGTTAAACCTTTTCTGCAAACTTAGTGAAAAAAATGATATCTTCGCAGCTATAATCCCCACTGCTATGGATAACCAATTGGAACAAACCACCTATAAAGGTGAGCGTGTGCGCCTGTGCACGGACGGAAAATACCGCTGGACCTGGCCGATGAACATGTACAAAAATCCCCTGGTTCTGCTCACCGTGCTCAAGATTTTCGGCATCATCTTCGGCGTTGCCATGGTTCTGATGTTCATCGGCCCGGCTTTCCGGGGAGAATGGTCGGCCGTCCTTGAAGGTCTTAAGATCTGGGCCATCATCCTGGGCGTGTTCCTGGTGATAACCCTGCTGGCCTACTGGATCGTGGCCGCCCTATACGGAGGAAAGTATATAGTGCATTTCACCATGGACGAAAAGGGACTCCTGCACGACCAAGTACCGATGCAAAAGAAAAAGGCCGAGAAAATGGGCTGCCTGATAGCGCTGGCGGGCATTTTTGCCAAACGGCCCAGCGTGGCCGGGGCGGGTTTCATGACAGCCGCCCATACCAAAACCAGTTCCGACTTTTCCCGGGTACGCCGCATCAAAGCCTATCCGCGGCTGCATTCCATAAAGGTAAACGAAGGGTTATCCAAGAACCAGGTATACACCCATCCGGAAGACTTTTCCTTTGTCCTGGACTATATCCAAAGTCACTGCCCCAAATGCTCTAAAAAGTAGCGACCTTATTTGGGAATATCAAAAAAGTCGGCCGGGAGGTCGATATCCTCTTTGAGCTCCGTCACGCGGGTAACCGCTTCGGTGCGGCCGCGTTTCATCTCGGAACGGATAACAATGCCGCCCCAGATCCAGTTGATAATCTTGGCGGTACTCAACATGACCTTCTGCTCCTGGGAATACTTGATGCATTCCTTGCCGAAGCATTCCTCCGTGCCCAGTTCCTTGAGCTTGTACTTTTTGATGTTTTCTTCGGAAAGATTGTAAAAATCCAGGCCCTCACGCTCGCTTTCCTTAATCACCTTTCCGTCATCTCCCAGTGTATAAACAGTATCTCCCTCAGCAAAGGAAACGGTGGTGTAATCACCCATCCCTTCCCAATGCAACGTAATGATGGATTTCATTTTGCGGCCATAGTCCACAAACCACATTTCCTGCTCGGAGGTAACCTGACCATCCGATTCCGTGATGGTTTTCACATAGGCCTTTTCGGCACCAAAATACTTCTTTTCCTGTGCCTGGACGGCAATGGCGCCCAGCAGGGCAACGGCAATCAGTAACAGTGTCTTTTTCATATTATTATTCAATTACTTCCACACATTCGGCAGGGCCGGTGAGGTAAACGTCCGTGAAACGGTCTCCGGGGGCCGGGTGGAACTCCACCTGCAGCCAGTCCCCGCGGCGGCACTGCAGACGATAGGAGATGGCCGATCGGAGTCGGCCATGACGTTCTTCGTCGAGAGGACGGCCATGACGTTCTTCGTCATACCCGGCTTGACCGGGAATCCCATGCCGATAGGCGGCTAACGCACTAGCCGTGAGGCCCGTGCCGCAGGCCAGCGTCTCTCCCTCCACGCCCTTCTCAAACGTACGAACATGCAGCCCGTCCGTAGCCACCTGCACAAAGTTCACATTAGTACCCACCGGCTGGAACGCCTTGTCCCAGCGAAGCGGCTTGGCATCCCGCTCCATATCCATAGCATTCACATCGGCTACAAATTTCACAAAATGCCTGGTCCCCGTATTCAGGAAATACCCACCCATCATAGCATCAATCCCCTGCACATCTATCATTTTCAGGCGGACAGTCCAAAGCTTGTCCGCCCTGGAAAGGATCTTTGCTAAATGTAATCCGTCGGGGGCACGGAAGTGCCAGGTTCCGTCTGAGGCGGCTGGCTTCAGGCCCAGCATATCGGCAAAAGCTACTATGCACCTCCCGCCGTTGCCGCACATCATGCCGCCTGTGCCGTCCGGATTGTAGAACTCCATGGAGAAATCCACTTCCGGGTCCAAGCCCAGAATCATGAGCCCATCGGTGCTGTACTGCCGGCACAAAGCCTGAATCCGGTCCACGGCCCTATAGGGCGCCATGTCCCTTCCGCGGCCATCCAGAACCACGAAGTTGTTTCCAGCGCCGGTGAACTTATATAGCATGTCGAATGATGTTTGAAAGAATCTTGATTCCCGGCTCCATCTTCTCCTCCGCAATGAAGGAGAAATTCATTCGCATGGTGTTGCGATGAGAGCCGTCCACGTAGAAGAAGGAACCGGCCACATAGGCAACGCCGGCCGATAAAGCCTCGTCGTAAAGCGCCACAGTATCAATTTCTTCCGGCAGCGTTAGCCAGAGGAAAAGACCACCTTCCGGATAAGTCCAGGAGCAGCCTTCCGGCATATATTTCTCCAGCAACGCCACCATCAGGTCTCGCCTTTTCCGGTACTCCACAATGGTCTTCTGGAGGTTCCGGTCCAGCGCCCCGGAGCCCATGAATTCGGCCGCCATATACTGGTCGAAAACGGGCGGGCAAAGGTCCAGGCACTGCTTGCAGATGTAAATCTGCTCCAGCAGCTCTTCCGGGCCGATGATCCATCCCAGGCGGAACCCCGGTGCAAAGATCTTGGAGAAACTGCCCAGATGCAGCGTCCGCTCCGGTGCCAGTTCCCGGATGGTCTTCACCGGTTCTCCGGAATATCTCAGTTCCCGGTACGGGCTGTCCTCCACAATGAGGCAGTCCAGTTCCCGGGCCAGCCGCACTATTTCTTCCCTTTCGGCCAGGGTCATCGTTTCCCCCGACGGATTGTTGAAGTCCGGAATCACATAAATGAACTTGGCCGATAATGCCTTTCGCTTTTGGGCCTCCGCTTCCGCGGACTTAGTCCAGCCACTTTTTGGACTTGGTCCACTTTTATCCCCTGGACTAAGTCCACCACTTGTGCCCTGGAAGGCCGTAGAAGCTACACTGGCTGGACTAGGTCCAGTGCCTGAAATGGGACCACGACCAATAATGCCTTGGACTTGGTCCACCATCGTGCTTTGGACTAAGTCCAAATTCATCACCTGCGCCCGGTAGGCCTTGAAGCTCTGCAGGGCCCCCAGGTACACGGGATTGTTGGCCAGGACCACGTCTCCGGGGTTAACGAATACCCGGGTGCAGACGTCTATGCCCTGCTGGGAAGAGGTGGTTATCTGCACCTGGGAAACCGGCACCCCGTAGCGCCGGGCTATCACTTCCCGGAGTTCCGGAACTCCCTGAGTAGCACCGTATTGCAGCGCCTTTGTGCCGTACTTTTCCAGCACTTCACTGCTAAGGCGTTTAATATCCTCCACCGGGAAAGTGACCGCCGCCGGATAGCCGCCCGCAAAGGAGCAGATGGCCGAAAGGTCCACCTTCCGGAAAATCTCCCGGACGGGCGAACGCAGGAACGACGGCACATCGGCCGAAAAGAATTTGCTATAGTCCATGAGATTCTTCACTTCGTTCAGAATGACTGCTACGCTCTGGTAATATGCGCCCCCAGGGCGTTGAGGCGGCCCTCGATGTCTTCGTAGCCGCGGTCTATCTGTTCGATGTTCTCGATGGTGGAGGTGCCGCGGGCGCTCATCGCGGCCAGCAGCATGGCAATACCCGCGCGGATATCCGGAGATACCAGCCGTGCCGCCTTGAGGGTGATCCTGTGGTCGTGGCCGATGACCACCGCCCGGTGCGGGTCACAGAGGATGATCTGCGCGCCCATATCGATGAGCTTGTCCACGAAGAACAGGCGGCTCTCGAACATCTTCTGGTGGATGAGCACGCTACCCTTGCACTGGGTGGCCACTACCAACATAACCGACAGTAAGTCAGGCGTTAAGCCCGGCCAGGGTGCATCGGCCAGCGTCATGATGCTGCCGTCCAGGAAGGAGTCTATCTCATAGCTGTCCTGGGCGGGCACGAAGATGTCGTCCCCGCGCTGCTCCAGCTTGATGCCCAGGCGGCGGAAAGCGTCCGGGATGATGCCCAGGTCGTAGTAGGAAACGTCCTTGATGGTGATTTCACTCTGGCAGATGGCGGCCATGCCGATGAAAGAGCCCACCTCGATCATATCCGGCAGAATCTTGTGCTCCGTGCCGCCCAGCTTCTCCACCCCATGGATGCGAAGCAGGTTGGACCCAACCCCGTCGATGAAGGCGCCCATCCGGTTGAGCATCTTGCAAAGCTGCTGCAGGTATGGTTCGCAGGCAGCATTATAGATGGTGGTGGTGCCGCGCGAGAGGA
>JAEEQF010000129.1 GCA_016285175.1 Bacteroidales bacterium | reverse complement strand
CGAGCGGGAATCCCATGCTCTCCGCATCCGCGTTACCCTGGCCTCTTCCGGGGTACAGCAACATGCATCGGCTACCATGGAGGGTTATGGCTTGCCGTCCGCCATTATCACCAAGGCTTCCGGCGAGCAGGATGCACCGGACTACCGGATGCTGGGGCGGAACAAGCCCAGCACGGCCGACACCCGCTATTCCCGCCTTCCGCGCTGGTCGCTGGGCGTTAACATCGGCCTGCCGTACCGCTTCTCCCTGGAGACCGGCGTGGTCCTTTCCCCGCTCCGCACCACCGCCGCAGCCGAAGTGGGCAGCTATCACTATGAAACCCGCACGGACCAGTATTATCTGGGTATTCCGCTCCATCTGCAGTATTCCGTTTGGGAAGGACGGCGGCTGGGCATTTATGTTTCCGGCGGGCCCATGTACCAGTTTAGCGTAGCCACCCGGGCACGCACAACCACCACACCGCTTTCCGGCGGCAATACGCAGACCATTGCAGAAGACAAGACGCTGCAGCGGGACGCCCTTTGGTCGGCCGACCTGGCCCTGGGCCTGCAGCTCCGCCTGTTCCGGCACAGCGCGCTGTTTGTCCAGCCCGGCGTCACCTGGTATTTCCCCGGTCCCGAGGCCCCGCAATCCCTCTACACGCAGCAGCGCACTGCCTTTGAACTCACCTTCGGCTACCGCGTCCAACTGTTTTAAATCCTGTAGATTTTGACTAATTTTGTGGAAATTATTCCATGAAATGACAGAAGAATTGGTTTTGCAGTGGCTGCGGGAAGTGCAGCATCCCGGCCGGGAAGACAAGGACCTTGTGTCCCTGGGCATGGTGTCCAATGTGGAAATAACTGATGGTAAGATAGTTGTAACGCTGGCTTTCCCCAAGCGGCCAGATCCTTTGAAAAACTATCTGGTGGGGGCTGCCCAGGCCGCCATCTACCGGAACGCCCCCGGCGGAACGGAGGTGGAGGTGAAGACCATAGTGAAAGACCCCGCCAAAAAGACAGTGAATGAACTGAACCTGGACCAGGTGCGGGAAGTGGGCCACATCATCGGCATAGCTTCCGGCAAGGGCGGCGTGGGCAAAAGCACCGTTGCGGTGAACCTGGCCATCGCCCTGGCCCGTCTGGGCTACAGGGTTGGACTGGCCGATGCCGATGTCTACGGCCCCTCCGTCCCCCTGATGACAGGCACCGAAGGATACGCGCCGGAAATGGTGGGGGAAGAAGGCCAGGAGCTCTTCGTTCCCATTGAGAAATACAATGTGAAGTGGATGTCCATCGGCTATTTCGCCCAGGCCGGGCAGGCGCTCATCTGGCGCGGTCCCATGGCCTGCAGCGCCCTCAAGCAGATTGTGCTGCAAACCCAGTGGGGGCCGCTGGACTACCTGCTCATAGACATGCCCCCGGGAACCGGCGACATCCACATTTCCCTGGTGAGCGACATTCCGCTGTCCGGAGCCGTCATTGTGACCACCCCGCAGGAGGTGGCCCTCTCCGATGTGCGCAAAGGCGTGGATATGTTCCGGAACCCTTCCGTGAACCGCAAGATCTATGGCCTGGTGGAAAACATGGCCTGGTTCACCCCGGAGGCCCATCCCCAGGAGAAGTACTACCTCTTCGGCAAGGAAGGCGGCACCCGGATGGCGGCCGAACTGGACATCCCCCTGCTGGGGCAGATTCCGCTGGTGCAGGGCATCCGCGAAGGCGGTGACATCGGCCAGCCCACCGCCCTGGGCACCCGTTCCGACGCCCTGGCGTTCCTGGATTTAGCTTCCAAGCTGGTGGCGGCGGTTTAATATGCTTATTATCAAACCTGCAAGGGTGAGCAGGAGTAGCAGGATGGAGGTGATGGTGGAGATGCGGGCACCTGTGCGGTAGCTTTCCGGCAGGAAGTGCATCACCACATCGTGCTCACCGGCGGGAAGCTGAGCGGCGCGGAGGGTCCAATCGGCCCGGAAGAGCTCCAGGGGTTGCCCGTCCACGGTAGCGTTCCAACCATTGGGATAGTAGATTTCACTGAACACGGCCAGGCGGTCCGTGGCGGCTTTGTAGTGATAGCGCAGCTCGTTGGGGGCGTAGGAGGTGAGGGTGATGGAGTCTTCCTCTCCGGCCGATAGATTCTTCACTTCATTCAGATTGACAGGGGAAGTGACCACCGCCTGTTTCCGCAGGTCCACGGCGCCCAGGAGGGCGATTTCCTCGTCGGGGGTAGCGGCCTCCACCACGGAGTCCACAAACCAGGCCGGGCCGAAGGCACCGTCGTTCACCAGCGGCGGGTAATCCTCGGCCAGCACCACATAGCGGGTGTTCAAGGCATTGAGCACGGGTGTTGAAACCGCCATATAATCAGCCACTTCCTCCAGTCCTTCGGCCGAATTCAGCTGCTTATAGATTCCGTTGATCTCCCCAATGAGGTAATGCTCTATGAGGTCCTGATAGCGTTGCAGCTTGGCCGGGGAATAGCCGCCCACATTCTTGTGATGATAGGACGGGATGGAGGAGTTGAACACGTCCACCGTGAGGTCCAGCACCCGGTACTGCGGGTCTTTATCGGCCTTGATCACCTGGTCCACGGGCCGCTCGGCGAAGGGGGCGTTGAAGTCCTTGGGCGTGGTGAAATGACTGGCGTTCAGGTAGCGCTTGCCCGTGGCGAACAGGTCCATCGTGACTAGCAGGCAGATGCCGGCGGCGGCTATCCAGCGGCGGCCAACACCCGCAAAGGCCTTGGCGTGCGCCGTCTGTCCCTTAGGTGAGAGGGCCCAGACAATGAGGCCGACCGTGGCAAAAATGAGCAGCAGCGAACGGAGGGCGTCGGAACGGAACAGGGCTATCCGGTCCGTCACCAGGGCGTCCACCAGGACTTCCTGCATCTGGGCGTCTGAACCGCCGGTGAAGTTGCCGAAAAGCTTCGGGGCCAACCAGCACAGGAAGCAGAAGCCGCCGGTGACGGCAAAGGCGATGATACCCTTCTTCCGGAAGGTCTTGAGATCGTATTCCCCCTTGACCAGGCGGTCCAGCGTAAGGAAACCCAGCGCGGGCAGGGTTACCTGCAGCACAATGAGCGCCATGGACACCGTACGGAACTTGTTATATAGCGGTAATACGTTGAAACAGAGTTTGGTAAAGGCCATGAAATGGCTTCCTACCGCCATCAGTATGGCCAGGATAGTAGCCGCCAGCAGCCACCACTTTTCCCGGCCCTTATACAGGCCCAGGCCCAACACAAATAGGAAGATGGTAATGGCTCCCATATACATGGGGCCGGCGGTGAAAGGCTGCGGTCCCCAGTACAGGGGCAGGGCCTTGGCGGTTTCCCGCACATTCTTCTGCCCGGCCTGCTTCAGGAGCTTCACCGTGGCCGATTTGTCGGGGTCCACAGCCCCGGACGAAGAACCGCCGTTGAAGTTGGGAATCATGAGGTTGGGCAATTCTTCCCAGCCGTAACTCCAGGCCGTGGCATAGCCCAGGTCCAGACCGCTTCCGTTGGCGCCTTCCTTGGAAAGTTCGGAGCCGCCGCGCATGGTGTAGGGCGTGTATTTGGCCAGGGGCAGCAGTTTGTTCACGTTGGTGGCAATACCCACGCCGCCCACTACAAGCAGCAGGGCCGATGCCACCAGGAACGGCTTCCAGGCCTTTTTCCGGATAGCGCCGATCAATTCTACCAACGCGTAAAGCAGAACGATAATGGCCAGGTAATAAGAGATTTGCTGATGGTTGGCCTTAATCTGGAAACTGAGCGTGAGGCCGAAGAGGGCAGCGCCCAGGAGGGTTTTCCAAGAGTTCTTTGACTTGTACGTATAGACCAGCGCCGCCAGCACCCAGGGCATCAGGGCGATGGCCTGCATCTTGGTGTTATGGCCCACCTGGATAATCTGGAAATTGTAGCTGCAAAAAGCTATGGCCACGGCGCCACCCACGGCCACGGGCCAGCTGACCCCAAAGGAGAGGAACAGCAGGAAGGCGCCCAGCAGCGCTACAAACAGCCAAGTGGCCGGACGCTTTCCCGTAAACAGCAGATTATAAAGCGCTTGCGTGTAGTCTCCGCCGTTCTGCGTGGAGATGGCCGTGGTGGGCATACCGCCAAACATGGAGTCCGTCCAGTACGTGGGATTGTCCGGATGTGCCTGGTTCCACTGGGTCATCTCGTGCGACATCCCCACATATCCGGAGATATCGCTCTGGTTCACAATCTTACCGTCCAGCACCTGCGGTACGAATCCGTAACTGAGCACCAGGAACAGGGCCACGATGCCAACGGCAATGCCTATTTTCTTCCAATTCATAATCTATTTCCTTATACCGTCGCAGGTCTGATTTTATAGCCAGGACCTGCAACGCAAAATGGCTTTCTGTGTATTATAGTGTCGCAGGTACACCTGTTGTTTTTGGACTTGCGACGTTTAGAATCTAACCTGCGACACTTGGTTCGCTAACCTGCGACAGCAACTGTGCCAGGGAATGGGTGAGATTCCGGCGGGTGTAGGGGCTGATGTCTCCGTCGGTGGCGGGAACCCCTCCTTCACAATGCTGACGCCAGGCGTTGGCCAGAAAAGCACGCATGGGTGCGGTATCTTCCCAATCGGCCGTGATGCCAGCCTTGGCGGAAAAAAGCACCCGGGCCATGGCGCCGTCTTCCTGGCCGATACCCAGGATGGGCCTGCGCGCCGCCAGGTACTCGAACAGTTTTCCCGGCAGGATGGGCCTGTACTGCGCATCGTTCCGCATGGGAAGGAGGAGGACTGTGGCGGCGCGCTGCTCCAGGATGGCCGTAGCGTGGTTCTGCGGTCCCAGGGCCACCACATTGGCCGACAGTCCCGCGGCCTTGATGGACTCCAGGATCTCCTTGTCCACCTTTCCCACCAGGCGGATGCGCAAGTCTTCCCGGAAACCGGGTTCCGACGCAGCCAGGATTCCCAGGACCTTCCAGAGGGCGAGGGGATTGCCGTCGGCGGCAAAAAGGCCGGTGTGGGTAATGTTGAAATGCCCGTCCCAGCGGGGCAGCAGCCTTTCGGCAAAGTCGGCCTCATCAAACCCGTTGGTAATGCAGGCTACAGGCGTATGGGTTTGAGCCTGAAATTCTTCCTGCACAAGCGGGGTGCAGGCGAGCACAGTGCTGCAGGAGTCCAATACCGTCTGCTCCTGC
>JAEEQF010000128.1 GCA_016285175.1 Bacteroidales bacterium | reverse complement strand
ATTCCACGAGCTGCTCCAGCACTGCGGGCTCACTACCCTGGGCAAGGACGCCTCCTACTACGGCCTGTCGCTCATTCTGGGCGGCGGCGAAGGCCGGCTGGACGAGATCACGCGCGCCTATTCCGGGCTGGTGAGGAGCTACCTGGGGCTGACCGACGGCGCGAGCACGAAAACAGGCCAAAACGTGCCCGGAGGCGCAGTAAAATGGGACAAGACGGCGCTTTGGTACACCTTTGAGGCGCTTAAGGAAGTGAATCGGCCCGACGAACTGGACTGGCGGCTCATTTCGTCGGTACGGAAGGCGGCCTGGAAGACCGGCACCAGCTACGGCTTCCGCGACGCCTGGGCCGTGGGGATGACCCCGGACTACACCATCGGCGTATGGGCGGGCAATGCCGAAGGCCAGGGCGTTCCCGGCCTCACCGGTGCCCGTGCCGCCGGCCCCGTGATGTTCGACATCCTGAACCTGCTGCCGGAAAGCGGCCGATGGTTCCCGGAGCCGGAAGCCGTAGGTCTGCCCGGAGAGGCCGTTCCGGGCAATAAAAATGCCGATGCCCGGCCCGGCCTCATCCGGGCAGACCAGTTCACTTACGCCAGTATTTGCCCGGAGTCCGGCATGCTGGCGGGGGTCGATTGCCCCCATCCGCAGCCGATGCTCATTCCATCGGCCGGACTGGAAAGCGATCCCTGCCCCTACCACACCGACGGCATCTTTACCCTCACGCCGGCCATGGAGTGGTACTATAAACCGCATCATCCGGAGTATACCGGCGCGCCCGTGGCCCGTACCACCGCCCTGATGGAGTTCATCTACCCCTCCGGCGGCACCACCCTGTACCTCCCCCGCCAGCTGGACGGTAAGGTGGAAGGCGCCGTGTTCCGCCTGGCCCACCGCAAGGCCGATGCCACCGTCTTCTGGCACCTGGACCAGACCTACGTGGGCGAAACCCGTTTCATCCACGAGCTTCGCCTCTCCCCCGCCCCCGGCAGGCACGTGGTGACCTGCGTGGACGGCGAAGGAAACAGCGTTTCGGTTGGGTTTACGGTGGGGGAATAGCTGTAAACTCGGCTACCAGTCAATGGTATCACTCAGTATAGTCTTCCATTTTCCAATTGCTGGGAACCACACCCATCCAGTTAACACTAGAGTAACCCGGGGGATTATTCACTCTCCAATACGTCATATTGGGATGCTTGATAAACTTAGCCTGAGTATTCGAAGCGTTGTTCAACGGCTGGCTCTTTGAAGTAACGAGCCATTTGTTAAATACGCTCCAAGAGCTAATTACCTCCCAATTCTCCAGATTATCCGCAGGCGGATCAGCATCATTATTATACACGTTTTGATTGGGATTGGCATAGCCCAGTCTCTGTTCTTCAGTAAGTAGCATCAAGCACTTGACATACCTGATTTTTGTACAGTCTCTGAATAGCTGGAAGTAGCAAGCCGGAGCAGGCGTTGTTGCCATCAGATCCGGAGCATCCCCCAAATTAGAGCATCCCCAGAACATACGGATATAACAAGCCTTTTCCAGATTCAAAGCAGGAAGGAGTGTGGACGGCACAGTGGCAAGGCTGGTGCACATCTCAAACATTTTCCGATAGCAAGCAAAGGCCAGCTGGGTCCAGGGAAGGAAGCCCTCCGGAATGGCGGAAATGCCCGTACAACCATAGAACATGGAATCGAAACAACGGGGCGAAAGGGCTGTGCTTTCAGAAGGAAGTATAATGCCTTCCAGCGAAGTAAGGCCTGTGCATCCGGAGAACATATCGGCATAGCAGCCCTTGGAAAGGGTTGTGGCCGACAGTTTCAGTTTTTTACTTCCATCCGTACTGAGACGCAGCCAGGTGCAACCCTTAAAGGCACCCTGAAAAGCGAAGTCGTCCATGCTGGTCCGGGGCTTGAACTTGGCGTCACAAGACAGGAACATAATATCTCCGTACACATAGCAAGGCTTATTCCCCTCTACCGTAATGAGCGGATTATTAGTCTTTCCGGAATTCTGATAACTGCTCCTCTTCCCTCGGAAGTAAAGATAATCGCCCGCATTATCCAGCGTAATGAAGCCGTCCGATGTCTTGTAATTAACCCACTCATAGCCATCCCGGCTATACTGGAAGCCATCATTGGCTCCGGAATAATTGAACTTAACGTTGGTGCCGGCCTGAATGGCTTCAATGGTGAAGTAGTCCTGAAGATAAGTCGTGCGCTGGAATGTGTAGAATTTGTTGTCAACAAAACTCGCATCGGCCATTTTAAGATTCACATCATCCTTGCCTTCCTGGCTTATGGTCATCTTGGCGTTAGTGAAGGATATCCCGGGAGCGAAAGGAATCACCCAGGACACTTCTATATCTCCGTCCACGTCAGTAGCAGCAGCCGTATGGGTGTACATAGCCTCAGAGGAGGAATTATTATAGATTTTAGCTGTCACAGAAGTACCAGCAGGGGTGGTCTGGGAGTCAAAAGAGAGAGCACAAACCAGGAAGGACGAATTTTGATGAAGAACAAAACTCAAGTCTCCAAACGCACCGGAACCGGTGAAATGAGCGTACTTACGAACGGCATCTTCAATGGATGCGGCAGCTTTGTCGGTGTAATTCACCCCAGTCACTTTCCCATCCACAATGGTATGCAGGTCATCCGCCGGCCCCACGAGGGTTAAACTAATTGGTGTCTCGGCAGTAGGAGTGAAATCAGCAGCACTGGTTAGGTCTCCCTCAAAGGCGGTTTTAGATTTTCCAACACCATCGGCAAGGGACATAGAGAGGAAGCCATACAATTTGCCCGCATCGTCTCCGGTGCTTTCCACATAGATGCGGTCGCCGGCCTCAAACACGTGTTTGTAACCGGGTCCCAGGGTTGAACGGGTCTCCTGCCCTTCTTCAACAGTAAGGGAGTAATGGATGGTCTTTGTTTCCGGAGCAGGAACGGGAAGGTCCGTCTCCTTGGCGCAGGAACCAAGAAGAAGAAGCATTGCGGCCGAAAGAATATATTTATATGAGGACAGATTCATCATAAGCTACCTCCATCGCTAAGGCCATCACCCAGGTCTATATCTCCACCTCCGGTGTCACCCGTACTATTCAAAACGCCGTGGAAGCCCTTGACAATCAATCTGCTGATGACGACATCGCTACCAATAGGCGCATCTATCACCAATTTGCCGCCCGTTTCTCCATAAGGAAGGCTCCAGATATATTCCCGGTTGTTTCCCTGGTATCCATAGTAAATACTTCCATCGGGGCTAGGTTCTACCGTACTCGGCTTTAAAACGGTTTCATTATCTACATAATAGAACAGCTGATTATAGAAGAGGAAGACATCGTTGTGTTCGGACCCAATGCTCACTTCAATTTCATAGTGGCCACCGGCCGGAAGAATAATACCATCCGTAGTGGTTCCGTGAGCTTGGATGGGTTTCGTACCCGTTACCTGCACCGTAAACGTGCCTTTTTCCGGATACTCATTCACATTGACGGTCTTCTGGATGCGAGAGTTGTTAACCAGGAGGTTCCAGTCGCTTGCGCTACTGAATGAATAAGTGTAGATGGCACCCTTGAAACGGGGGGCCGAAATTGGCTCTTCCACATAGCCAATGGCCGACAAGGTAAGGGAAATGGGATCCATACCAGCCAGCGTCTTCAGCCATTTCTCACGATATAACGCCTGGCCAGTTGAGGAGATGGCTCCCGTGTCATCCCAAGTCGTCTTTCCATTTTCAGCCACTATCCCATGGAGGTCTTTCACTGTTGTCTTCGGTCTGGGATTATCCGGATCGGTAAAGTAGCCGATGAAGAAAAGTTTATCCGCTATGGAATTGACATGTCCTGCAACCACATTGGCATGTGAATTACCTGTATGGGTTGTGCCGTTGGGCGTGGCTATATCCATCACTTTCGCCTCACTAAAGCGCCAGGGAACCAGGATAACAGGTTCGTAGGACTCGTCCTCGGAGAACAGTTTTACGGAAACGTCTCCGGATTCGTTGACCGTGGTGAAATTGAGGGTGATGTCGTCCTGCGTAGGAGTGAGTTTATAGGCCTGGCGGGCAGCATCATAAGTACCTTCGGCCCAATTAAGGTTATTGAGCTGCAGATACACAGGAAGATACTGGCCGTTGTTTTCCTTCTGAACGCCGAAATTCACGGAAACGGTTCCACCGGGAGTCCTGGGGATGGAGGTGGTGAAAGAAGGGGTTCGGAAGGAACGGAAATCGGTAAAAGCGGCCGATGCGGAATAGAAGAACCTGTTGGCTACCCAGATTTCCGTCGCACTGTTCTCACAATTGGTCTGGAAGTGGCAGGAGAACGTTTTCCAGCGACTTTCATCGGCAAAGTTCACAGTGGTATGAATCTGCTTGTAGTCTTCCCAGGTGAGGGTGCGTTCAAACTGGAAACGGGGTTTCGTGTCCCCTTCCGGTACATTGGGGTTGATGGACTTTCCATATACTACAGGCAGATGGACCTCGTCATTGACGGGAGAAAGCGTCATCGCTTCCGGCTCTATGGTGAATACCAGCGGGAACATACTCTCCACCAGGCCGTCCGGAATGCTGATATCTACATATTGGTCTTCCTTGACATAACGCGGCAAACGGGGATTCCTGCAACTCACCATCATAGGCTGCATAGGCTGCAGGGTGAGGATAATATCCCGGTACAGAGGTGATTCGTTGGCATCCTCGGGATGGGTCTTGCAGAGGATACGGAGGGTCTGCGTCCGGGCCACATCCCCCGGCCGGTTGACCCGGAAACGGATGGGCCTCCAACCCTGATCTTCTTTATTCCCTTCACTGACGGGAGCTCCGATAATAACTTCATCATTCTGGATAACCCCGCCGCCGGAAGGCGTCAATTCAAACCAGACGCTACTTAAGTCCATGTTGGGACTGGGATCATCCACGTTGATATCGTCGTAAAATTTCACGAACAAATGGGGATCCAGGGCGCCCAGGGGAATGGGATCTCCGTTGCCATCCACCTCTTTGTCCCCTTCGATAAAGGTATAGGACATCCAGGGCCGGATGGCCATCCTGCGGGTACCATCCGAGATATCGGCCAGATGGGAAGCCGTCACATCGGCCGATACGTCGGCGCTGCCAGCCGACGCGGCTGCCTCAGCAGGTGTGGCATGGCCCCTGGAGCTGATCTTGCGGATAACGATCT
>JAEEQF010000127.1 GCA_016285175.1 Bacteroidales bacterium | reverse complement strand
CCGGCATCATGTCTCCCCTGTACGAGGGGCAATCGCTGGTCAGGACCTGGAATCTGGATATCCAGCAGGCCGTGGAACCGGCCCTGTTCGTGAGTGACAGCTGGACGGTGACCTCCAGGCTCTCCCTGGAAGGCGGCGTGCGTCTGAGCGGTTTCCTGGCGCTGAATCCCAATAAGTTCTATCTGAATCCGGAATTCCGTATCTCCGGAAAGTATTCCTTCCTGGACAACCTTTCGGTGAAAGCCGGCTTCAATACCATGAGCCAGCATATCCACCTCATTTCCAATACGTCCTCCATCTCTCCCATCGATACCTGGCAACTGTCCACGGACCGGATCCGTCCACAGACCGGCTGGCAGGCCGCGGGGGGAGTGTACTGGACCATAGCCGACGGCACAATTGACCTCACCCTGGAGGGCTATTACAAACAGTCGTCCCACCAGCTGGACTATAAGTCCGGTGCCACCACGCTCATGAACCCCCATCTGGCCGATGACCTGGTGGAGACTTACGGCAAGGCTTTCGGCATAGAACTGATGGCCAAGAAAACCACCGGTAAGCTCACCGGATGGCTGTCCTATTCCTATTCCCGTACCTTCCTGCGTGAGATGGAAGACAGGGGAGTGGCCACCATCAATGGCGGCGCCTGGTACAACGCCCCCCACGATAAGCCCCATGAGGTGAAACTGGTGGCCAACTATAAGTTCACGCACCGTTATTCTATTTCTGCCAATCTGGAGTATGCCACGGGCCGGCCCGTAACCCTTCCCATCGGCACGTACGAGTACGGCGGCGGCTATCGTCTCGCTTATTCCCAGCGCAATACCTACCGCATTCCGGACTACTTCCGGCTGGACCTGGCCGTGAACATAGACCCGGGGCATTATCTCAAACGGCTCACGCACATGTCCTGGACCGTGGGCGTCTATAATGTCACATCCCGCAAGAATGCCTATTCGGTCTTTTTCGATGGCATGGACAGTTATATGCTGTCCGTGTTCGCCTGCCCCATCCCGTATATCAACCTTAATCTGAAATTCTGATGAGAACCAAGATACTTTTCCGCATGGCGGCATCGGCCGTTACAGCGCTGCTGGCCATGGCCTGCATCTATCCCTACCCGGTGGAGATCGAGCGGGGAGGTGAGTATCCCCTGGTGGTTGAGGGCGATATCCTCATCGGCTGGACCACTACCGTGAAACTGAGCCATGTGCGTCCCTTCAACCTCACGGACTATAAGTCCATCCCTGTTGTGGCCAGGGGATATGTAGAAGGAGAGGACGGCAGCAGGGTGGAAGGGACATCGGATTATGCGGCCTCAACCTCGGAGAAGGGAATTCTCTACTTCGACACTTCGGATTTGAGGAAAGACCAGCGCTATCGCCTGCATGTGGAAACCTTTCCCCAGGAGGAGGGTGAGTCCCATGTCTTCGAATCTGCCTGGCTGATGCCCTGCCCGGCTCCCACCATAGATGCTCTCAGCTATAGCCGGAATGCGGATTTCAGGGAGTTATGGATAGGCCTTTCCATGCACTGCAACGGCGCCCATCATTTCCGCTGGTCCTTCAACGAGACCTGGGAATACCACAGCGATATCCATTCGTATCTGGATTATATCCCTTCAAAAGCATACTGGGATGAATATACAGGGAACTGGGAGACAGAAGGGGGACATTATCAGGAAATATTCCCCGGGAATTATTACTGCTGGAAAAGCTATGATTCTCCCAGCATCAACATTTTCTCTACCGTCAATCAGACGGAAGACCGTTTTGAGGAACTGGCTTTCCATACCATTCCGCTAAGTGACAAGCGTATCCAGAGCCTGTACCGGATTACAGTACAGCTGGCGGCCCAGAGCGAGGATGCTTACAATTACTGGTATAACATCCGGCAGAATACATCGGGGCAGGGTTCCATCTTCTCTCCCGTTCCCAGCGAGATGGCCAGCAATGTCTTCTGCATCTCAGACCCGTCCGTGCAGGTGGTGGGATATCTGAATGCCGCCGTACCGACCCGGGCCATTCTGTACTATGACAATTTGAAGGAAGGTTTTTATGAACCGGAGCGGCCGCATGAGCGCATGGATACCACCATTGCCGCCAGCAACATTCCGGTGGCGGATAACCTTTATAAATCCGGTTTCCTTCCTTACAGGCCGGAATACAACAGTTTATTCTCTGCAGAACCGTCCGATTATACCTGGGCCCTGAGCGTTTGTATCGATTGCCGGAAGCAGGGAGGGACCAGGACCAGACCTGCCGACTGGCCTCAAAACGGACACATTTAACAGATGGCGATGAAAAAGTTACTGACTATCCTATTCCTGCTCTCAATTCCCCTCGTTTCCCTTCCGGGAAAGGAAAGGATACGGGAACGCGTCTATATTTCCACCGACAGGGAAGTGTATGTGGCCGGCGACGCCGTCTGGATGTCGGCCTGGTGCATCGATGCCGCTACGGGCGAACTTTCCTCCTTCAGCAAGACGGCCTATGTGGAAGTCCATTCTTCCACCGGCATGGTCCAGACGGGGAAAATTTCCCTGGACAAGGGCCGGGGGGCCGGACGCCTGGTGCTGCCTTCGACACTTCCTACCGGCCCATACCGGCTGATAGCCTATACGCACCTGGGGGCGTCGGAAGAAGGTTTCGATCCGCTTCCCGGTTCCAGGATGCTCTCCGTTTTCAACACCTTGAGTGCCGACCGGGTCCCCGGCGGGGTGGAGGTGGTGGATGAGCTGCCCCAGGCTCCTGCACCCGTATCGGAGGGTACTTTACAAGTGACAGCGGCCGATGCGGCATCTTCTTCAAAGACTCGGATCCTCCTTTCCAACCAGGGCACGGAGCCGGTAAGCTTCAGTCTCAGCGTATACCACGACGACGGCATTCCCGCTCAGGAAGGCGACCATATCACCGACTTTGTGCGTTCGATCCGTTCCCTGCCACCGGCCAGGGGCTTTGACACCAGCCTGGTTCCGGATTACGAAGGAGAGATCATCCGCGCCCGGGTTGCCGGGACCGACGCGGAAGGGGTGAAGGCTGTGGTGGACAAGTACGCTGTAATCTCCTCTCCTGGTTCGGGTGAGAATCTGTACACGGACCTGATTTCGGAGGACGGGTTGGTGTCCTTCTACACGTCCAATATTTACGGGGAGCAGGAAATGTTCCTGGAAATAGAGGATCTGGACCGCGGAAATGTATGCCACCTGGAACTCTTGAGTCCCTTCCTGGATTTGCCCGCCGGTTCCTTTGAGCCGCTGCGCCTCCATCCCGACTGGGCCTCGGCCCTGGAACTGCGCGGCGTGGGCATGCAGTTGGAGAAGAATTTCGATGCCGATACCCTTTACACGGCCCTGCCCGCCCGGACGCACCAGCTTTTTGACGAGCGGGACTGCAAGCGATACAACCTGGACGACTATACCCGTTTCCCGCTGATGGAAGAAGTCTTTGTGGAGTTCATCCCCGAAATCCGCGTAAGGACTGTGGAAGGAAAGAAAACTATCCAGGTATGGACTTCCAACCCCCTGGGTGGCTATGTCTTCCAGAACGGGAAGGCGCTCTCGCTGCTGGACGGGGTCCCGGTGCTGGACCAGGAAAAGATCCTTTCCTATGACCCGAATCTGGTAAAACGCATAGAAATCTACACCCACAGCTACTTCTTTGGCGTCCGGAGCTTTGACGGCGTGGTGAACTTTGTCACCTTCAAGGGAACGCTTCCGTCTATGGAATTTGCCGATAATGTGCGCATCGTGGACTTCCAGGGCTGTTCCATCCCGATGGCCTATACCTGCGAAAGGGTGGGGAGTGACTATCCCGACTATCGGCAGACCCTCTACTGGCACCCCATGCTAACGCTCGCTCCCGGCGAACGCCTGGAGGTGGAATGCAAAACGCCCGCTTATGGCGGACGCTTTGAAGTGGTGGCCGAAGGCCTTACCACAGGCAATGACCCGGTCCGGGCCGCTACGGCATTCGAAGTTAAATAATGCTGTAATCCTTATCGTCCATGGGATAGCGGACGCCCCATTTCCGGCGGAGGCCATCCATCAGTTCCATGATATACAAAGTCTCCTCCAAGGGCATCTGGGGCGGCTCCAGCAGGCCTTCTGCGATGGCATCCCGGCATGCCACAAACTGGTATTCGTATCCGGTAATCTGCCGGGGTACCTTCAATTGTTCCTGGAAAACCCGGTCCGGTCCGTTTACCGTAATGGTCTGCGGATTGTTGATGTTGTCAATGATGATATTGCCTTCCGTGCCGGCGATGACACCGATATTGTCTCCCACACAGGCGGCCGATGACTGCAGGTTGGCCAGGATCCCGCCTTCCAGCACGATGGAGATGGCATTGCTCCAGTCCATTCCGGTATCTGTTTTCACACACTGGGACTCCATGGAAATAAAAGGCTTGTCGCAGAACATCCGCACGAAGTTGAGGGCATAGACGCCCAGGTCCAGCAGGGCGCCACCGCACAGGTCGGCCCGGAAGATCCGTTCCTTATTGCCCATGCTGTAGCCCAGGGTGGCGGTGATGAGGCGCACCTCTCCGATGCGGCCTTCCCGGATGAGGCTGTTGACCATCTCCACGGCGGGCTGATAGCGCGTCCAGATGGCTTCGGCCAGGAATACTTTCTTCCGCCTGGAAAGGTCTACGATGGCCCGGGACTGGTTCAGGTTGGCCATGAAGGCCTTCTCCTCCAGGCAGGGTATGCCTTTTTCCAGGGCATCGCGGGTGATGTCAAAATGGTGCGAATGGGGAGTGGCCACATACAGCAGGTCCACGGCCGGGTCTTCCAGCAGGGCGGCATAAGAGCCGTAGGCTTTTTCTACGCCCCATTGCGCGGCAAAGGCATCGGCCTTTTCCTGGGACCGGGATGCGATGGCGTAGCAGCGCAGCCCCTGCAGTCCGTTGAGAGTAATGGCGGCCTTTTCGGCAATCCAGCCTGCCCCCACGATTCCTACCTTAAAATCTTTGTTTTGCATAACAGACAGGTTATCAGTTCGTTTTAGTTATATGCAAAGATAACAATTTCAAATTATTATCTTTGTGAAAAGAAATGAATATGCGCCTGAAATCCATCATTGCCCTTTTTCTTGCCCTCCCGGCCTTAATGTGCGGGTGCTCCGGAGGGGATATCCCTGCCGTTGAGTCCGGAGTGAGCCAGGCTCTTGC
>JAEEQF010000126.1 GCA_016285175.1 Bacteroidales bacterium | reverse complement strand
GGGCCGTCGTCAAAGGAGAGGGCCAGGTATTTTACCGGCTCCTTGGGAGCGCAGGCCAGGGTAAGGGTGGCAATACCCATCATCATTAAGTGTTTGAAAGTTGTTTTCATAAGAGTTCTTCCTACAGACTTTCAAAGATAAGCATAATCCTTGATAACAAGGAAAGAAAAAACCGGAATCTCCAGCTGGAGGTTCCGGTTCTGTGCCCAGAGCGGGAATCGAACCCGCACGATATTGCTATCACAGGATTTTGAGTCCAGCGCGTCTACCAATTCCGCCATCCGGGCCTGTGGGACTGCAAATGTAACGCAAAAACGCCGAATTGCCAAATTTTTCAGTTATCTTTGTATTCTATGACGTTTTTGCGCTATGACTAAGGAACTGAGCATAGAAGTGGTTCATCGGCAAGGCAGCCGGATCCTGGGCGGAAGCAGCCTGAAGGATTTGGCTCCGCTGCTCTCAGGGGAGCCGGAAGTGTACCTTGTGTACGACCGGAACGTGGCCTGGGTGGCAGAGGAGATAGCCGAAAGCGTCAGGGGCTCCTTGAAAGCCTGCATCGGTATAGAGACCTCGGAAGAACTTAAGTGCATGGATGCGGTGCTGTCCGTTACCAGGCAGCTCCTGGAGGCCGGGGCATCCCGCAAGGCGCTCCTGGTCGCCATCGGCGGCGGCATCACTACCGACCTGGCCGGGTTCGCTGCCAGCATCTACAAGCGCGGAATCCGTTATGCCAACGTGCCCACCACGCTGCTCTCGCAGGTGGACGCGGCCATCGGCGGAAAAAACGGCGTGAACCTGGACGGCTACAAAAATATGCTGGGCACCATCACCCAGCCAGAGTTCACCTTCCTGTGCGCCCGGCCGCTGAAGACCCTCCCGCCCCGGGAATTCCGTTGCGGGGTGGCCGAAATGCTAAAGACCTTCCTCCTGGCCGATGCCGATGCATACGCTGCCGCCGTCCGCCTTCTGTCCACGAAAAACGCCCAAAACGTGGACGGACAGTCCGGAGAACTGCAGGAACTGCTGCTGCGGGCTGCCGAAATCAAGGCCGGCGTGGTGCAGCGGGACCCGTTCGAGCAGGGGGAACGTGCCAAACTGAATCTGGGCCATACCTTCGGTCACGCCATCGAACACGAAGCCCGGCTGCGCGGGGAGGACATCAACCACGGCGAAGCGGTGGCCATCGGCATCATCCTGGCGGCGGAAATGAGCGACAGAGAAGGCCTGTCAAATGGCCTTGCAGCGCGCCTGAAGGCCGATTTCAACGCCGTCGGCCTCCCCACGGAATGCCCCTATCCCCTGGATATGCTTAAGGCGGCCATGGCCAAGGACAAGAAAGCCGCGGGCGGAAAAGTGAAATTTATCCTGCTCCGCCGGCCCGGAGAGGTGATTATGAAAGAGGTAAGCCTATGATCTGCACCAGCATACAGCATAAGGAACTGCAGGAGATCCTGGATATCCTGGAGGGCGGCGCCGTGGAAATGGCCGAAATCCGCCTGGACCGCTGCGCCCTGGAGGAGGAAGATATAGACCTGCTGTTCTCCGGGTCCGACGTTCCGCTCATAGCCACCTGCCGCCTGGCCGAAGAATCCCAGGCGCCGGAACTGCTGGAGCGGGCCATCAAGGCCGGCGCCAAGTACGCCGATCTGGAAATGGAGGCGCCCGCAGCCATCGGCCGTCGCATCCGGGAGGCCTGCCGGGAGTACGGAACGGTGCTCATCCGCTCGTACCACAACTTTACGGAAACCCCGCCGCCAGCCGTGCTGAAAAGCATCCTGGAGCGGGCGCGCCAGTTTGGCGGAGAAGTGATAAAAATCGTTACCACAGCCACCTCCAAGGCCGATCCGGCCCGGGTGATGGAGCTCTACAAGGATGCTGCGCCCGGCACCCTGGTAGCTTTCTGTATGGGGGAAGAGGGCCGGGAGTCCCGCTTGGAAGCCCTTCGGCAGGGAGCCCCCTTCACCTATACCTGCCTCACGGAAGAGGAGGCAACAGCTCCGGGTCAGTGGACCACCGCCCAAATGAAGGAAGCCGTATACGGTGGCTTCCGCTTCCTGCCTGGTTGCACCCTCCCGATGCCTTCCTCCAAGAGTTTCGCCCAGCGTGCCATCGTGGCCGCCGCCCTCTCCAGCGGAACTTCCCATCTTAGCGGCTATACCCCCTGCGGGGACAACGAGAGTGCCCTGGCCGTGGCCCGTGCCTTGGGCGCAAGTGTACAGCTTGATGGGAACCTTCTCACAATCAATGGAATAGGCGCGGAGCCCGGCGTCTGCAAAGGCTTGAAAGAACTCCATACCGGCGAGTCCGGCTTCCTTACCCGCCTGATGGTACCGCTCATGGCCGTGCTGCCGGACGGTCCCGTGCGCGTGACGGGAGAAAAAACCCTCTTGAAACGCCCTCTGGCCGATGCTCACGACATCATGGCCGCTTTCGGCGTCCGCCTCTACCCGGAAAGTAACAACAATGTTACAAAAAATCAAGGTTATGAACAGGCGGGTAACAAAGTTGTTTTAGACGCAAGAAAATCAGACTGTTACCTTCCAATGACCGTTTCGGGGCCCCTAATCCCCGGAAGGGCCGATATTTCCGGCAAAGGAGGGTCCCAACTCATCTCCGGCCTGTTGGCCGCCCTGCCCCTCGCGGAAGGCAAGTCCACCCTGTATGTGCATGAGCCTAAGAGCATTCCCTATCTGTTCATCACCATGGACGTGCTCAAAAAGTTCGGCATAAAGATGGCTTCGGAGATGGAAGGCGGGGAGGATTTCCTGGAAACCCAGGACTGGGGCCTCTGCACGGCGCTCAATTTCAAGATAAAAGGCGACCAGCGCTATAGGGCGGCCGATTTTGCCATCGAGGCCGACTGGTCCGGCGCCGCCCCCTTCCTCACCGCCGGGGCCATCTTCGGCCAGGTGGAGGTGGAAGGACTGGATACCCAGAGCCTTCAGGCCGACATTTCCATCATGGACCTCCTGATGGATGCCGGTGCCAGCATGTCCCAGTTGGAAGGAAACACACCCTCCAATGGTCCCATCCGGGTGCAGCGCGCGCCCCTGAACGCTTTCTCCACGGACCTGAACAACTGTCCGGACCTCTTCCCCATGGTGGCGGTGCTGGCGGCCTTCTGCCCCGGCGAAAGCCATATCCTGGGCGTGGAACGGCTCCAGCATAAGGAAACGGACCGTGCGGCGGCCATTGAGAAAATGCTCACCCAGATGGGTGTCCCGGTGCAGATAGTGGAAGACGAAATGACCGTCACGGGCATGGGCCTCACGCAGCGGATCCTCACGGGTAAGCTCCTGAAGGGCGGAAAGTTCCCTTCTTACGGAGACCATCGCATGGTAATGGCCCTCAAGGTGGCCTCCCTGGGTGCGGAAAGCCCGGTGGAAATAGACGACACCAGCTGTGTGGCCAAATCCTTCCCCACGTTTAACGAACTGTTCAACCAGCTATGAATTCATTTGGCAACAAATTCAGAGTAAGCATCTTGGGTGAGTCCCACGGGCCTTATGTGGGCGTTGTCCTGGACGGCGTGAAACCCGGCCTGCCCCTGTGCGGGGAAGATTTCCAGGCCGATCTGGACCGCCGCAGGGCCGGCGCCCCCGGCACCACCCCCCGGGTGGAGGCCGACAAGCCGGAAATCGTTTCCGGCGTTTTTGAAGGCCACACCACCGGTGCTCCCATTACCATCCTGTTCAAAAACGAGAATACCCGCAGCCAGGATTATGCTGCGCTGAAGGACAACCCCCGTCCGGGCCATGCCGACCAGACAGCCAAGGTCAAATACGGCGGTTTCAACGACCCCAGGGGCGGCGGACACTTCTCCGGGCGCCTCACCGTGGGGATAGTGGTGGCCGGCGTCGTTGCCAAGAAAATGGCCCCCTGGTGTTATGAGGCGGAGATTCTGGAGATCGGAGGTAATAATCGGCCGGAAGAGTGGCCGGCCCTGATAGAACAGACCCGCTCCGAGGGAGATTCCCTGGGCGCCGTGGTGGAATGCCGGGTGAGCGGGGTTCCCGCCGGGCTGGGCGAACCCTTCTGGGACAGCGTGGAATCCCGTCTGGCCCATGCCATCTTTGCCATTCCGGGCGTGCGGGGCATAGAATTCGGCGACGGTTTTGCATCGGCCCGGATGAAGGGTTCGGAGCACAACGACGCCTTTGGAGAAGACGGCATTCCCGTTACCAACCACGCCGGCGGAGCGAACGGAGGCATCACCAACGGCAATCCGCTGGTGTTCCGCGTGGCGTTCAAACCCACCGCCAGCATTGCCAAGGCGGGCATCCCCGGGCGGCACGACGTGTGCTTCGCCCTCCGGACCCCCGTGATAGTAGAAGCCATGGCCGCCATCGTGCTGGCCGATTTTAACGATTGACAGTGAAGAAGTTAGTAGTAATATTTATCTTATTGGCCCTGGCCGTTCCGTCCGCTTTCGCGCAGCGGGGCACGGCCACCGTAAGCGGATACATCACGGACGCCGAGAGCGGGGAAACCCTCCTGGGCGCCGGCGTGCTGCTCTCCAACGGGGCCAAAACCCCCACCGGCGCCGTCACCAACGTGTACGGTTATTATACGCTCACCATCCCCAAAGGCCCAAGCACCCTGCAGTACAGCTATGTGGGCTATTCCAGTGAGACGGTGGAGCTGAACCTCCAGCGGGATACCACCATCAACATCATCCTTTCGCCATCGGCCTCCCTGGAAGAGGCGGTGGTGGTGGCGCAGAAGGACGCCGGCATCCAGTCCACCTACCTGGGCGCCATTGACATCCCGCTTAACCAGATCAAGAACACGCCGGTGCTCTTCGGCGAGGCCGATGTCCTGAAAGCCATCCAGCTGATGCCGGGTGTACAGGGCGGAAATGAAGGATTCACAGGACTTTACGTCCGTGGCGGCGGGGCCGATGAAAACCTGGTCCTGCTGGACGGCGTACCCATCTACAACGTGGACCACATGCTGGGCATCCTGTCCGTCTTCCAGACGGAGGCGGTGAAAAAAGTTACCCTGTACAAGGGCTCCTTCCCGGCACGTTATGGCGGCCGGGTGTCGTCCATCGTGGACATCCGCACCAACGATGGCAACATGAAGGAGACCCACGGTAGCGTGGGCGTGGGCGTGCTCACGGAAAAACTCCATCTGGAGGGACCCATCGTGAAGGACCGCCTGAGCTATTCCATCAGCGGCCGCGGCCTGCAT
>JAEEQF010000125.1 GCA_016285175.1 Bacteroidales bacterium | reverse complement strand
CTTGCAGATAACGTACAGGCGGCCTTTACGCCGGACAATCTTGCAGTCTTCGCTGCGTTTCTTGATGGAGGTCTTGACTTTCATCGTTATCTAATTTTTATTTGTATCTGAAAGAAATTCTTCCTTTGGTTAAATCGTAAGGTGAGATTTCCACTTTGACCCGGTCACCGAGAAGGATATGGATAAAGTTCATCCTCATCTTACCAGAAATGTTGCAGAGGAGGACATGACCGTTTTCCAGCTCAACGCGGAACATGGCGTTGGGGAGGGTCTCTATAACAGTTCCATCCTGCTCGATAGCTACTTGTTTGGACATAGTTAAAAAATCACTTTAGAATTTAATCGAACCATCTTTCTCAATGTAGTCGAAAGTGGAAAGCTGTTCGGCCCGGCCTTTCCGGACAACAACCGTAAGCTCGTAATGCGCCGCGTTCTTGTGATCGGCCGTGTGTACTGCCCAACCATTTCTTGCAATATACACACCTCGGCCACCAGCACAGATCATCGGCTCAATACAGATAGTCATTCCGTCCTGGAGGCGTGCTCCGTGGCCCCTTCTCCCGTAATTGGGGATGCCGGGTTCCTCGTGCATCTGCTTTCCAACTCCGTGTCCTTCCAGTTCGCGGACAACGGAAAAGCCGAAAGACTCCGCATACGACTGCACCGCGTATCCGATATCGCCCGTCCGATTGCCTGCCACGGCGGCCTCGATCCCCTTGTACAGCGATGCCTTGGTGACATCCAGGAGTTTCCGGGTTTCGGCGTCCACCTCCCCGACCGGGAAGGTGTAGGCCGAATCTCCGTTATATCCTTTGTACAGGGTTCCGCAATCCACGGAAACGATGTCTCCCTCTTCCAGGGGGCGGTCGCTGGGAAAACCATGGACCACAACATCATTCACGCTCATGCAAAGCGCTGCCGGGAAGCCCTCGAAGCCTTTGAAGGAAGGAACTGCACCGTGATCACGGATAAAGGTCTCGGCCACCTCGTTCAACTTCTCAGTTGTCACACCGGGGGCGACCCACTTACCGACCTCTGCCAGTGTACGCGACACTAAGTCTCCGTTGATGCGCAGAAGCTCGATTTCCTCCTCAGTCTTGGGCCTTATCATTCTACTTTCGAGTATACATTTCAAACAACTACATGCCGGAACGTCCGGTAAGCCGGCCGGTCTTCATGAGACCGTCGTAATGGCGCATCAGGAGATAGCTCTCGATCTGCTGGAGGGTATCCAGCACTACGCCCACGAGGATCAGCAGCGAGGTGCCGCCGAAGAAGCTGGCGAACTGGTTGTTCACGCCCATAACATTGGCAAGGGCCGGCAGACAGGCGATGATGCCAAGGAAGATGGAACCCGGGAGGGTTACCTTGGTCATGATGCTGTCCAGGTATTCGGCCGTCTTCTTGCCGGGCTTTACGCCGGGGATGAATCCGCCGTTCTTCTTCATGTCTTCGGCCATCATGGTGGGGTTCACGGTGACGGCGGTGTAGAAGTACGTGAAGATAACGACCAGCAGGAAGAACACGACATTATACCAAACAGTGGTGTAGCTGGAGAAGGCGGCGGCGATACCACGGGTGGCATCGTAGCGGCCCAGCAGCATCGGGAACATCATCAGTGCCTGGGCGAAGATGATGGGCATCACGCCGGCGGCATTGATCTTCAGAGGGATGTACTGGCGCACACCACCGTACTGCTTGTTGCCGATAACACGCTTGGCATACTGCACGGGAACCTTGCGGACTGCCTGCACCAGGGCGATAGCGGCCAGGATGACGAGCACCCACACGACCATTTCCACCACGAACATGAGGGGACCGCCCACTCCGTTGCCGGAGAACTTCTGGCCGGCCTCGGCCACGAGGGCGTAAGGCAGACGGGCCACGATACCGATCATGATGATGAGGGAAATACCGTTGCCGATACCGCGGTCCGTGATGCGCTCACCCAGCCACATTACGAACATGGAACCGGCCATCAGGATGACGGTGGAAACCAGGTTGAACATGAACGGGCTCCAGGAGACGGTACGGGCGGCGGCGGGAATCATGCCGGCCACGTAGGCGGGACCCTGGATGGCGAGCACCAGGATGGTGAGGTAGCGGGTAATCTGGTTCATCTTCCGGCGGCCGGACTCGCCCTCCATCTGCATCTTGCGGAAGGACGGGACGAACATGCCCAGCAGCTGGACGATGATGGATGCCGAGATGTACGGCATCACGCCCAGAGCGAAGATCGAAGCATTACCGAAAGCACCGCCGGAGAACATGTTCAGCAGTCCGACGAGACCTTCCTGGGTGCCGCTGATACCGCCCTTCAGGACCTCGGGATCGAGGCCGGGAAGGAGGATGAAGCTGCCCAGTCGGTAAACCAGCACAAGCATGATCGTGTAACCGATCCGCTTGCGCAGTTCTTCGATGTTGTAAATATTCCGGATTGTTTCAATAAACTTCTTCATCGCGACTATTCGATTACGGTTGCTTTACCACCGGCAGCCTCGATCTTGCTGATAGCGGAAGCGGAGAACTTATTGGCCTTCACTTCCACGGCAGCGGAGATTTCACCATTGCCGAGCACCTTTACCAGATCGTTCTTGGAAGCGATACCGGCGGCGATGAAGGTGTCCACGTCCATCTCCTTGAGGCCGAGCTTTTCGCTCAGGGCCTGGATGGTAGCCACGTTCACGGCCTTATAGGCAACGCGGGTGGGGTTCTTGAAGCCGAACTTGGGAAGACGCCTCTGGATGGGCATCTGACCACCTTCGAAACCAACCTTGTGCTCGTAACCTGCACGGGCCTGCGCACCCTTGGTACCACGGGTAGCAGTGCCACCCTTACCGGAACCCTGGCCGCGGCCGACGCGCTTGGTGTTATGGGTTGCGCCCTTTGCGGGCTTCAGATTTTCAAGTTTCATCTCTGTTCCTCCTCTTAGTCAATTACTTCATAAGTCACCAGATGCTGAACTTTCTCCAGCATACCGCGGGTGATGGGGGTATCCTCCACTTCCACGGTCTGGTGCATCCGGCGGATACCGAGAGTCTTGAGGTTCGCGATCTGACGCTTGGTCTCTCCATTCTTGGAGCGGACCTGGGTAATCTTAAGCTTTGCCATAGTCTCTCTGGATTAACCGTTAAACACTTTGGTCATAGGAATGCCGCGCAGGCCGGCCACGGTGTAGGCGTCACGCATTTCGGTGAGGGCCTGGATGGTGGCTTTCACAAGGTTGTGCGGGTTGGAAGAACCCTTGCTCTTGGCAAGTACGTTCTGGACACCGGCGCTCTCGAATACGGCACGCATGGCACCGCCGGCCTTCACACCGGTACCGGGGGCAGCGGGTTTCATGAACACCTCTGCGCCGCCGAAACGGGCGATCTGCTCGTGCGGAATGGTGGTATTGATAACCGGAACCTTCACCAGGTTCTTCTTTGCATCCTCAACGCCCTTGGCGATGGCGGCGGTAACCTCGTTAGCCTTGCCGAGACCATAGCCTACGACACCGTTCTCGTCGCCGACGACGACGATGGCGGCAAAGCGGAAGTGACGACCACCCTTGGTGACCTTGGTCACGCGGTTGATGGCTACCAGTCTGTCCTTGAGTTCAAGGTCAGAGGTCTTTACTCTTTTTACGTTTGAATTTGCCATAGTAGTCTCTGATATTAGAATACGAGGCCGCCTTCACGGGCAGCGTCTGCCAAACTTTTAACTCTGCCATGGAAGAGGTAACCTCCGCGGTCGAAAGCGACCTGGCTGATACCGGCGGCCAGGGCGCGCTCGGCGATAGCCTTGCCCACGATGGCGGCAGTGTCGATACCATTCTTACCCTTGGTCTGGGCGGCCAGGGCCTTGTCGTTGGAAGCGGCGGCTACAAGGGTCTTGCCCTCGAGGTCGTTGATCACCTGGACGTAGATCTGCTTGTTGGAGCGGAACACGACCATGCGGGGACGCTCGGCTGTGCCATTGACATGCTTGCGGATACGGTAGTGGATCCGTCTTCTTCTTTCAATTCTATTCAATGCCATAACTTATTCCTCCTAATTATTTGGCAGATGCGGTCTTGCCGGCCTTGCGGCGGAGCTGCTCTCCGGCAAACTTGATACCCTTGCCCTTATAAGGCTCAGGACGACGGAAGCTGCGGATCTTGGCGGCCACCTGGCCAACCAGCTGCTTATCGGCGCTCTTGAGGATGAGAATGGGGTTCTCACCTTTGCGCACCTGCGGGGTTTCGGCGGTAACTTCCTTGGGGAGCATGATCTGGATGTCGTGGGAATAACCCAGGGACATGGTGAGGAGCTGGCCCTGAGCGGCCACGCGGTAACCCACACCTACGAACTCCTGCTTAATGGTGAAGCCTTCGGAGCAACCCACCACCATGTTGTGGATAAGGGCGCGGTACAGGCCGTGCATGGAGCGGAAGCGGGGAAGGTCGCTGGGACGCTCGAATTTGATTTCATTTCCCTCGATGGTGACCTTGATGTCCGGATCTACTTTCTGGGACATCTCGCCAAGAGGGCCTTTCACCTTCACTACGTTGCCGTCCAGGATCTCTGCCTTTGTACCGGCCGGAAGGACTACAGGTAATTTACCGATTCTTGACATGATTGTATACGATTGTTCAATTAGTAAACATAGCAAATAACCTCACCGCCCACATTGAGCTCCTTGGCTTCTTTGTCGGTGATGACGCCCTTGGAAGTGGACAGGATGGCGATACCCAGGCCATTGAGGACGCGGGGCATGTTGGCCACATCGGCGTACTTACGCAGACCGGGGGTGCTCACGCGCACAATGCTCTTGATGGCGGCAGCCTTGGTCTCCGGATGGTACTTGAGGGCGATCTTGATGGTGTTGCAAGGGGAACCCTCAACGATCTTGTAGCTGAGGATGTAGCCCTTCTCGCACAGAATCTTGGTGATAGCGGCCTTCATGTTGGAAGCGGGGATTTCAACCACCTTCTTGCCAGCCATGTAAGCGTTACGGATTCTGGTCAGATAATCTGCAATAGGATCAGTCATTTTTTTGTCTTTTTGCGGACCGGCGCATTAAACGCCCGATATCCTTGTTGTTTTACTTTAATAATATATTACCAGCTGGCCTTCTTGACGCCCGGGATGAGGCCCTGGGAGGCCATTTCGCGGAACTGGATACGGCTGAGGCCGAAGTCACGCATGTAACCCTTGGGACGACCGGTGAGGGAGCAGCGGTTGTGGAGACGTACGGGGCTGGCGTTCTTGG
>JAEEQF010000018.1 GCA_016285175.1 Bacteroidales bacterium | reverse complement strand
TATCTTATCTGTCTCTGAAATTCCACTTGCTGTTGTCGCTGGAGAAGTCGAATTCTCCCAGGGCCACGGTGCTGTCGCCCGTGCACACGAGGGCCTTCTGCTTTCCGCACTTGCAGGCTACCTTGGTGAGGATGCGGAAGGTGCCGTCGGTGAGCTGCTCGATGCGCCAGAGCTCGTTATCGGCCCCGGTGAATTCCGGAACGGCAGTAAGTTCGCCGTCTTCGGTGGCAGCCAGGGCACGGTTGGTGCCGGCGATGGTAATCTTGTAGTACGGGGCGCCCAGGTAGCCGCCCTTATCCGGAACGGCCGTCACGCTCCAGCGCTGATGGGGACGGAACATATAGTCGCCGGTGCGGATATCGATGTTTCCGGCGGGCCAGCCTTCCTGGACCTCTTCCAGCTTCTGTTCCTCCAGTTCCACTACCGGATCGTTGGGATTGATGCGGAAAGCACGCATTCCGCCGGCCTGGCGCACAAAGTCAACGGCCAGTTCCAGGGAATAGCCGCGGCGCTCCGATTCAATCTCATAGATGCCTTCCTTGAAGGGATCGGCGGCTACGGGCCAGCCGTTCTTCCACAGGAGAGAGCGCACGGCCAGCACGCTGCGGCCGCTGCGGTTGTAATCGGCCTCAAAGTGGAAGGACATCTTTTCCACGCCCTCCTCTTCCACGAACCAGCCGAAGTGGCCGGGGCCCGTGGCGCGGTTGCCGGCGCTCAGCACCATCTTGCCGCCGCCCTGCATCATATCGCGGCCCATATTGTCCAGATAAGGACCGGTGACGCTGCGGGAACGACCGCACACGATGTTGTAGGTGGAATTCACCCCGTCGCAGCAGGTGCCGTGGGTGGCCAGCAGATAGTACCAGCCGTCCTTGTACATGAGAGCGGTGGCTTCGCAGTCGATGGCAATGTCAACGGCCTTGTTGCCCGCTACGCGCTTGCCGGTGGCAGGATCCAGTTCCACGATGCGGATGGCGCCGAAGTAGGTGCCGTAGGAGCACCAGAGGCGTCCCGTGGTGGGATCCAGCAGGAAGGCCGGGTCGATGGCCCAGCAGTCCTCATCGGCCCCCGCCCAGGCCACCAGTTCGGGTTCGCTGTAGCCGAAGTCCGGGGATTCCGGGTCCAGCGTCTTGGTCCACATGGTGGTGACGTTGCCGCGGGTCTTGCCCTCGGTTCCGGGATAGCCGGCGCTGTAGGCCACCAGATAGCGGTCCCCTATCTTGATTACGTCCGGGGCCACGCCACCGCCGGTACGCACCGCACCGTCGTGCCAGGTCCAGCCGTCCTCTGAGATGAGGCCGCCCTGACCGGTGCCGAAGGTGTAATACTTGCCGTCACACTTGATGATGGTGGAAGGGTCGTGGATATAGACATTTCCAACCTGGGCCGCTGCCGGGATGGCAAACAGGACGGCCATAAGGATGAGTGTTATATTGAACTTTTTCATGGCTGTGCTTATTGATTGGTGACGGTATAGTTGGTAACGGGTTTTCCGTGCATATCCAGCAGGCGGATGCAGAAGTCGCTCATGCCGGGGCCGTTGATGACGGCGCCACGGATTACGTTGCGGCCGGCCTTGAGCTGGATTTTCCGGGAAACGCAGTCGTCCACCACCATCCGGCGGTCGCCGGAAAGCAGGATGGCTTCCTCTCCGTTCACCCACCACATGGAGGCGGAATTGGAACCCACGGACATGCGCACAGTGATATCCTCCGGTACATTGATAACGGTAACGGCAAGGAACAGGGCCTCGGTGGGGTGCAGGCCCAGCCCGGTGGCAAAACGGTACAGTTTCACATTGTAGCGCTTGCTGTCGTAGCAGTGCCAGGCCAGCTTGGTCTTCTTGTCCAACTTAACTTTCTGTCCGTCCTTGGGAAGGAGGGTCATCTGCTCCGGGAAATAGATCTTGCCGAATTCTTCCCTCAGGTAGCTGTCGGTAAAGATGGCATTGGTACGGATTTCCGGCTTGCCGATAGGCTCCAACAGGCTCCAGCGGCGGATAAAGCCGTCACTGTCCGGCACCGCGGGCGTGAGCGACGCCGGAGCAAAATAATCCTCCAGTACGGGCTGGTGATAGCTCAGGTCCAGTTCCTGGGCATGCGCCGTGAACAGGCCGAACGTACCGGCCGCGAGCAGGGCCAGCAGGGCATTCCTTAAAATGGATTTAGACATAATGTATTGATTAAATGTTATTTATGAGCAAGATGACGTTCTTCCCTAAGCGTAAGTCCCATAAAGAAGATGGAAAGGATACAGGCGCCGATTAGCAGGAGGAAGGTCCAGTTCCAGCCGGCCGATTCGGCCACCCAGCCAATGACCGTATTGGCCAGGATGAAGGTGCCCAGGAAGTAGCCGAAGAAACCGGTGAGGCCGGCAGCCGTACCCGCCGCATTCTTGGGCGCCAGATCCAGCGCCTGCACGCCGATGAGCATCACGGGGCCGTAGATAAAGAAGCCGATGCCGATAAGGCAGATGATGACCATGGTAAGGTTGTCGATGAAGAGCCAGTACAGCACCACGAACACAAGCACCAGTGCCATGAACAGCATCGTAGGCAGGGCCCGGCGGCCGTGGAAGAGCTTGTCCGACAGCCAGCCGCAGAGCAGGGTTCCCGGAATGGCCGCGAACTCATAGGCGAAATAGGCCCAGCCGGCACTCTTGAGGTCTATCCCCTTCTCCGTAAGGATGGAAGGCGCCCAGTCCAGGCAGCCGTAGCGTACCATATAGACAAAAGCGTTGGAGAGGGCGATGAACCAAAGGAATTTGTTGTTGAGAACGTGCTGGAAGAAGATTTCCTTGGCCGTGAGGGTTTGCTCGTGCTTCTCCGAGTAATTCTTGGGATAGTCGTTGCGCCAGGCTTCCACAGACTGCAGGCCGCAGGACTGGGGCGTATCGCGCAGCAGCACATAGGCCAGCAGGGCGATGAACAGCGCCACGGCGGCCGGGAAAGCAAAGGTGCCGATAAGGAAGTACAGTTCCTCATGGGTGCCGTAGAACCAGCTGCCGAACCAGGCTGCGCCATAGGTGGCCATCGGCCCCACGAGGGCGCCGCCCACATTATGCGCGCAATTCCAGATGCTCATCATGGTGCCCCGCTCGCCCGGGGAGAACCAGTGCGTCATCACACGGCCGCAGGGAGGCCAGCCCATGCCGTTGAACCAGCCCACCAGGCAGTTGAGCACGCCCATCACCAGGATGGCCAGGCCCTTGTGTTCCGCGCCGATAAACTGGATGGGCACAATCATGAAGCACATGGAAATGGCCGTGAGGATCAGGCCCATGGGCAGGAAGACGCGGGCGTTGGACCGGTCGCTTACACTGCCGTTCAGGAACTTGGAAAGGGCGTATGCAGCGGCGTTCAAGCCCAGCACGAAACCCAGTTCCCCCTTGGCAAAGCCCAGCGGCGCCATGGCCGGGATGGCCATGGAAAGGTTCTTTCTAACCAGATAAAAGCCGGCATAGCCGATAAATGCTCCCAGAAATACCTGCCAGCGCAGGCGTTTGTACTTAGCATCGGCCTCGGGGCCGGTCTCCGCCGGTTTATACGCCGGCTGCTGTAAAAACTTTATCATTCTATCTCAATTGCTTCTGCTAAAATGGATATGGGATTCATCACGGTGTAGCCTGTGCTCATTTCTATCTGCCATTTGCAGGTTTCGCAGTCACAGGCCACAACATCCGGATTAACCGTTTTGATCTGGTCGAACAGGGCGGCGCCAATGGCCTGGGAGGCCGCATAGTTCTCTTTCTTGAAACCGTAGGTACCGGCTATTCCGCAGCAGGCCGAATCCAGGAGGGTGAACTCCACGCCGGGAATCATCCGGAGCAGTTTTTCCGAGAAGACGCCCCAACCCATCTTTTCCATGTGGCAGGGAACGTGATAGGCTATTTTTTTATGGAAACCGGCCTTGAACTTGAGCGTGGCGCCTTTTTCCAGTTTCTCGAAGATGAATCGGGTGGCCATGAGGAGGGAGTCCTTCACATCGGCATTGTCCACGCCCAGCAGGTTGGGATACTCTTCCCGCATGGTGAGCGTGCAGGAGGACGAGGTGGTTACCACCCTGAGTCCCTTGTCCACCACGGCTTTCCTCAGAGCTGCCATATTGTGCCGGGCATTCTTGCTGGCCTGTTCGCTCATGCCGTTGGTTATCATGGCAATGCCGCAGCATTTCTCTTTCTCCAGCAGTTGCACGCCTACGCCCAGGGCATTCAGCACCTTTACCAGGTCTTTTCCCAGCTGCGGATAATTGTAATTCACGTAACAACCGTGGAAATACGCCACCTGTTCCTGGAAAACGGCCTGTTCCTTGTCCCGGCGTTTGAGCCAGCTTTCGAAACTGCGGGGGCTGTAGCTGGGGAAAGTGCGCTGCCGGTCTATCCGGAGCAGGGCATCCATGGCCGATTTGGTAATGCCCAGCTTTGTAACGCCATTGACGATGGGCGCGACGGGCCTGGCCACAGTTCCCATGAAATCCGTAGAGGCCAGGATGGTATCCCGCAGCTTGGGTTTGGAATGGTCGTACTTGATACGGGCCGCCTGGATGAGGTCCGCGACATTTACGCCGGAAGGGCAGGCTACCTCGCAGCGCTTGCAGTTCAGGCAGTATTTGAGGGCATAATTGAAGAAATACGGGTCTTTCAGGCGAAGACGCTCACCGTCCGGACCGGCCTGCTTGGGGCCCGGGTACAGGGGATTCACCTGCAGCACAGGACAATAGGCCGTGCAAACGGTGCATTTCATGCACTCCTCGAAATTGTGCTTGCTAACGGTATATTCTTGTAATTTCATAGGCTATTCCAGATTCTTCGCTTCGCTCAGAATGACATCGGCCGCGGCGAAGGCGCTTCTCACGGCCAGGCCGGCGCCGGAGCCCAGTTCCGGACGGGTTCCACCCAGGATGGACCCGATGGCGTACAGGTTTTTGAAAGGTTTCCCATCGGAAAGGCCATGAAGGGTTTCATCGGTCTTTACTCCGTATTGCATGTAGGGCTGATCGGCCGAGAAGGCTTTGTCGTACCAGGCGTTGCGGTCCTGGTTGTATTCCACATCCAGGCCGAAAACGGGCTCCGTTATGTTGAACGGATTGGACCGCAGGCCCTTGGAGAAGAAGCCGCCGGAAGCCAGGATAAAATGGTCGGCCTCCAGGTAATGGTTGTCCAGATTCTTAGTTACAATGCTATGAACCACCCCTTCATGCACATGGGCATTGAGGGCTTCGTCGCCCATGAGATAAGTGCCGCCCAGCACCTCGTAGCGCCGTTTCAGGAGCATCTGCGTGCGGATACCCGGCACGGAGGGCGGAAGGGTTCCGGCAAAGACAACCCGGGCGGGAATACCCTGACGGATACGGCCGGGGACAGCGGTGTCCTGCAGGCCGAAAACCTGCGGAAGCAACACGGCGTCCTCGTCCTTTAGCAGTACGCGAACCTCCTGCACCACCTTTTCCCAGATACGGTCCATGGTGCGGGCAATCTGTACCGAACGCATTTCGCTGGGGCTCTGCTCCAACTTGTCCATTTCCGGCAAATTGATCAGGCGGATCCGGCACTGCATGCCCTGCTTCTCCAACCCTTCGGCCAGGAAGGAAGAGAAGAAGTCGTGATAGCCCATGAAGTTCACAATGAGGACCTTCCGAGCGAATTCAGGGCTGGGGAACAGGTCCACGTCCTCCAGCGAAAGGGCCGATTCCCGGAAGGTGCCCATGGGCATCAGGCGCACGCCGGGCCTGTAGTGGAGCCGGATGCCGGCCTCCCCGAAGAGGTCCGTCATCCGCTGGGGTGCTTCTGTCAGCGACTCAAAGGTGCCGGAGAAGAAATGAAGGGCGTTCTGCCCGGTGCTCACGATGGCAGTCCCCCTCCCTTCCCGCTGCAGGCTGATTCCCGCAACCAGGCCGGCCAGGCCGCCACCTATTATAACGGTATCGAATTTCATAGTCCAAGAACGTGCTTATAAACCCACTGTGTGTATTCGGCCTCCCTGAGCGTGTCTCCCCAGCCGATGGGAAAATTGCCCTTCCAGCGTTCGTTCAGGAAGTGGGCCAGGTCTTCCCTCTCCTTCTCTACACAGCCGTGCGCCTTGGCCAGGAGACTGGCGGCCCTGCAGGCGCAGAATTCTCCCTGGCAGGTGCCCATGCCTATCCTGGTCCGCCGCCGGAGGTCTGTGAGCGTGGATACCTCCAGCCTGTCGATGGCCGAATTGATCTCACCTACCGACACTTCCTCGCATTCGCAGATGAGGGCGTCGTCGTACGGATTGTTGCCCCGGATGCGGGAGGCGCTGGTTCCCATGCGGGAAGCGGCGGCTTTCTGGGCCGTGGAAGGGGCTTCCCATATCTTCTGGGCAACCGCCTCGTAGGACCTCTCCTCCGAACCGGGAAGCGGTGTTGTGGCGGTTTCGCAGGGCTTGTCCACGCCCAGTTTCCGGCACACCACATCGGTGGCCATCTCCGCCATCAGACGGTAGGTCATGAGTTTGCCGCCGGTAATGGTGACAAAGCCTTTAAGCCCGTCCCTCTCTTCGTGGTCCAGGCACACGATGCCGCGGGAAATGTTGCGCCCGGTGGGGTCGTTATCGGCACTCACCAGCGGCCGTACGCCGGCGTAGGCCCGCAGGATGCGGGTGGAAGAGAGCGACGGTGCCAGTTTGGCCCCTTCCGTGATGAGGAGGGTTACCTCGTCCGGGGTTACCGCCACGTTATAGCATTCTTCGATGGGGATGCGGGTAGATGTGGTGCCGATGATACACACCGTATCCCCGGGCACCAGGATATCGGCATTGGAGGGTTTCCGGCAGCGGTTGATCACCACGTTATTCACTCTGTGCGCAAAAATGAGCAGGGCACCCTTGGCGGGGTACATGCTCACCTTCACGCCGGCCATTTCGGCGATGCTCTGTCCCCATACGCCACAGGCGTTCACAATTACCGGGGCGTAATAATCGGCCTCCTCCCCTGTCTGTCGGCTGCGGGTGTGGATCCCTTTCACGGTATCCCCTTCCCGGATGATGCCCGTAACTTCCGTGTACAGGCGCACCTGGCCGCCGTGGAGCTTGGCATCCAGCATATTGGCCGCGCACAGGCGGAAGGGATCCACGCTGCCGTCTGGCACTTTTACCGCGCCGATAAGTTCCGGATTCACAGACGGTTCCAGCCGCTTGGCCAGTTCCGGGTCAATGATTTCGGCATTGATACCGGCGGCCTGGCAGGCTTCCACGAAGGTTTGCTGGTAGCCCAGGTCATCTTCCGGCAAGGTAATGAACAGGCCGTCCGTCTCGTCAATGCAGTGCGCGGCAATCCGCCGCAGGATCATATTTTCCTTTATGCACTCCCGGGCCGATTCGGCATCGTTCACCGCATAGCGGGCCCCCGAATGCAGCAGGCCGTGGTTGCGGCCCGTGGCTCCGGTGGCAATGTCCGAGCGTTCCACCAGCAGCGTCCTCAGGCCCCTCATGGCGCAGTCCCGTTGCGTCCCGGCCCCCGTAATGCCTCCGCCTATGATAATAACATCAAACTCGTTTGGATTCATGCTTATTGGATTATTAGCTTCATCTCTCAAAGATAGTCATTTTTTTCCAGAAATGAGCCCGCCACGGCCCTCTTTCCCCGTCTTGATGAAAAAAGCTTAATAAATATTTGTAAAATCCGAAAAAAACCTTACCTTTGCATTCCCAAACGATGGTGCTGTAGCTCAGATGGTAGAGCAATGGACTGAAAATCCATGTGTCGGCAGTTCGATTCTTCCCAGCACCACTGTAACCCGCTGATTTTCAGCGGGTTTTTTGTTACAGACACGGTTTGATAGGCTCAAAATAAAAACTCGGTTGTTATGAGTTTAGCTAATCGTTTTGGGAGAGGTGGCTTTTCTGTGAGGGGTACCTCTCCCATGAATTCAGCCATATATGCATTGAGAGCCACAATTGATGGGAGAGGTGTCTGCGATGAAAAGTGGACCTCTCCCATGGCTGATGCTTTCCACTTCTTTTTTTTGTTGGGCCGATGACTATTCACCGTCGCAGGCCCAATTCGAGGCGGGATACCAGCGACGGGAATCGGCCTTACACGAAACATGGCGTCTCAGGTACCCTGTCTCTTTTCGGACCTGCTGCGGTCATAGAGGAGACCTGCTACAGTGGTGATGGGGACCTGCTACGTAAACTCCACACACCGGCCCCGAAGAACCAAACAATACAACCGGGTTTTGGCATTGATCCATTTGATATAATAGACATTTCGGTCGTGGGATAGGGTTATTTTGCAATTAATCTTTCAAGATTGTTTTGTATAATTGCATTATTAGAAGAAACCAGCCTACACTCTATCGGATATAAATCACTAACAGTTCGATTCTTCCGGCACCAGAACCTACTCCCCTCTGAAGAATGGTGTTTTATGCAACTCCCGCACGGTGTCGTAGGGTTCGGTTGAGGAAGCATATAAATGAGACATTTTTGGCAGTAAACATAAATTTCTGCCGAAAATGTCTCACGTTTAGGAAGCCGTCGGAAATTGAACCAAGAAGAATCGGCCATTCAATGACAACCGATTTCTAAGTGGGGAACTAATAATCGGTCGGGTCTTTTGTCATCGGCCCTTCCCAGGTGACGGTCACTTCATTTCCGTTTTCATCAATGCCAGTCGCTTTCAACTTGCAATAGTCGTCTTCAGTGACCGTAAGCTCCAGTTTGCCTTGCTTCAGGACTGATGAACCTCCTTCGCCCTGGATAAATAGGGTGCCCCAGGTGTATCCGCCTTCCAGAATATGCTCGTTGGCGAATGTGGAGATTGTGTAGGTCCCTGTTTCAAACTCAGCGGCAAAGTTGAAGTCGGCATAGACTTTCCGGTAAGGATCCTCACGGATTTCAATGGCTTTGCGGTAGTTCCCCCAATAGCATTTTGAGACCGTGGCGGTTTTGTCACCCCTCTTGACGGTGCCGTCGGCTTTGTCGCTTTGGGGTTCTTGCACTACGGTTGTCTCTGTGATGTTGTTCTGGGCTTGCCCGTTACCGCAGGTTACAAGAGCCAGTGTTACAATAGTCAGTAATGTGATCTTCATGATGATGGATGTTTATTAAAAATTTCGTAGGTTCGGCAGAGAAAGCATTTAACACTCAAAGTTCGCCAAACCCTTCCAAAAAAACACTATACGAAAGTTTAGAGTTGCGGGGCATTTGCCCTGTTTTCGCCCCAATTCTCGGTAAAATGCTCTGATTTTGCTAATTTTGCCGTATGAAAAGACTCGCCATCATCCTTTCTGTTTTCCTCCTTTCCCATGTGGTTGCAAAGGGGCAATACACGGACCATAGAGACCACCGGTTGGACTCCCTGGAGTCTGTCGTCGTACCTTGGACAGCAGAGAGGATAGCCCGGGCCTCATACGAAGAGAAGGACATGCTGTCCGATGCATACCACGATCTGATGTGGGGTTACAGCCAGATCAATCCTTCGCGGTCCCTATACTTCGCCAGAAAAGCCTTCGACCTGTGCCTTCGGGAACAATGGCTCAACCAGGCTTTCCAGGCCGCCAGGATGATCGGGCAGCACCATTGGGCCGCCGGGCAGATGGACAGCGCCAAGACTGCATTTGCCACGGCCCTTTCCATTGCCGACAAAATGGCCCTGAAAGAGCCCCTGCCCGGTAAGCCGGACGGTTATAAGGATGCGACCATCGATGATGCATACTCCAGCCTGTATGGCGCTTTGGGCAATATGTACGCCAGCATGGACTCCATCCCGCAAGCGATGGAATACTACCATAAAGCCGGGGAGCTCTTCAAGAAAAACGGCTGGTTAGAGAGTTGTTCCGTCCTCTACCACAATATGGGCGATACTTGGCTGGATGCAGGAGACTTAAAGGAAGCTGAGGTCTGTTACGACGAAGCCCTTAAATATGGTCAGGAAGCCGAAGACTCCTTGCAGATAGCGGAAGCAAAAGCTGGCCTGGGCGCACTCTATCTTGAACAGGGAAAGACCAGGAAAGCCTTGAAATACCTTCGGGAGGCAGACCGATACTTCTCCGCCAACGAAGACCAGGAATACCGCAACCGCATCTATACACTTGACCTGACCGGCAAAGTGTATGATGCCCAGCGCAGAATGCTTTTCTGGATGGTCGCAGGCGGCATCCTCCTCATCATCCTTCTATTGGGTCTCCTTCTGGTCCTCCTGCGTGCCAGGCGTCTCCGCAAACAGAAAGAAGGTGCCGACGTTGTAATCAGTGAAGTATTGTCCACACGGCCACAGGAGCAGAAGACGGAGAGATCCGCACCTGAACTCACGGAACGGGAAGCTGAAATCCTTCCTCTACTGGCCGATGGCCTCTCCAGCAAAGTCATCGCCGACCGGCTCTGCCTCACCGAGCAGACCATTAAATGGTATCGGATGCGACTTCTCGAGAAGTTCAATGCCCCCAACACTGCCGGGGTTATTTCTAAAGCAAAGGAACTCGGATTATTGTAGCTTAGAGCCTGTATTCCTGGACGGTTTTATCTTATCCGTGCGAACCTTTCTACATCTGTGACGGACTGGAACAGATACAGGAGCGGGAATATCTCCAGGCGGCCGATCAGCATTTCCAGCGTTCGGGTATATTTGAGGACGGCCGGGAAATCGGCAAAGTTGGACATGGAGCCAACGTCGCCAAAGCCGGGGCCGACGTTGCCGATACTGGCTATGGAAGCGGTCACACCCGTTATGAAGTCAAGGCCGAACGCAATGTTTACAGCTGCAAAGAACACCATGATAAACAGGTAGCAGAAGATATAACTGAAAGCATCGCCCACCTGCTCTTCGGAACGGATCCGGCCATCGATGCGGATGCTGTAAAAAAGGTGACGGTTACCAATTTGCGTATAAGACTAAAATGCTGTATTTTTGTAGTTAGGTTGATAATTCACGTTAACATTTTTAATATCAAGATATAATGGATCCCACCAATCCCCTTCACCTGATCCTGGCCATCATAGCGGCACTGGCCCTGCTGGCGCTCATCATCGGCATTATCGTCTTTTTGGTAAAGCCCAGCAGCCGGCGGGACAGCTTCCGCCTGGCTGTTCCCTTGCATCTAGTTTCCCGCAAGAATAAGAAAAACCATATTTTCCTGGGCATCAGCGAGTATTCCCGCCTGCTCGCAGCCCAAATCTTGCAGGAATGGAAACTGGAGAAGGGGAAAAAGCGGAAAGACCAGGGGCATATCCTGTTCATTGACCTGGCCGATACCTTCTCCCCTACGGCAGAACAGCTGCTGAAGGAGCAGTTGGGCAGCAGACGGGTAAAGGTAATCAACGGCTCGCTCAGGGCCCTGGACGTGCCATCCCTGGCCCAGTCTATCGGCCTGGAGGGGTTGCAGCCCTGGCTGGAAAATGCCCGCACCAGCCTGTACCTGTTCTCCGACAAACTGCCCGAGAATGCGCGGCTCCTTTCCCTGGCAACGGACGACAGCTCCATCCGTGCCAAAGTCTTCTACTATGCTTCGGTCCCGGACGGGTACGACTCACTGGTGGCTTCTACCGGCATCCGTGTGCGTATGCTCAACCCGCACCAGATGTCCTTCATGCACCTGAAGCTGGACTGCCCGGACCAGATGCCGCACAATTTTGTCCGTAAGGCCCTGGACAAGGAAGGAAACCCGCTGGGATACGTGGAAGACGGCCTGCACGCCCTGGTGGTGGGATTCGGCCATACCGGCCAGGAAGCCGTACGTTTCCTGGTGGAATACGGCAGTTTCGTGGGCAAGGATTATCTTCGGGCGCCCATGTCCATCCGGGTATACGACCCTCAGCTCCAGCGGAAACTGGGTTCCTTCCTGCAATCGGCCCCGGCCCTGAAAGGAGATCCCGCCTTCCAGTGGAACGCGGACTGCGCCGGCTCCGCAGGCTTCTGGGAAGCCTTTGAACGGGATGCCGATACCAATTATATCGTAATTGCCATAGACGATGGCTCCAAGAATCTCCAGCTGGGCGTATCCCTGCTGCAGGCTGCCGCCCGGGCGGGCCGGGACGTGAGCAAGATGCTCATCCTGATACGCGACTGGAAAGACACCCGCAAATCCCGTGAGATCATGGCCTATTACAATGCCGCCTACTGCCCGGAAGGTGTGCAGGTTTTGCGCAGCTTCGGGAGTACCCGGGAAATCTGGACTCCGGACGTGATTTCGGGCCGGCGCCTGAAGGATACCGCCAAACTCTTCTACGAGAACCAGAAGACCATGGGCGTCAGCGAAGACTGGGATGCCCGCAGGGAGCGCCTTTCCAAACCCGGAGCCGGCCAGCTCCAGAACCAGCAGGAACTGCGTCGCCGCCAGGCCGTGGATATTTCCCGCGCCCTGTATGCCCCCACGCTGCTCTCTTTTGCCCCGGCTGCCGGGGAGCCCGATGCGGCCCGGATGGAATATCTGCTGGCCCAGGAGCACCTGCACTGGAAAAACGCCCTGGAACTGATTGGCTATACGGACGGCCCGCTGGACGAGCTTAACAAGAAACACCCCGGCCTGGTCCCCTACCCGGATATCACGGACGAGCGCAACCGCAGCATGGGTGAACTGGCCGTAAAAAGCATGCTGGCTCTCAGGGAGAAATAACTCTTACAGGAGGGCCTGATAGGCCAGGCGGTCGTCGCCGGAAAGGAGATAGATGATGCCGCAGTAGGTAAAACCGTATTTCAGGATGTTGTGCTGCATGATTCTGTTGTCCCGGTGCGTGTCGATGCGGATATTCCCGTCCCGGGAGAAACACCAGTCCATGATGGCGCGGAAAACGCCATGGACCTCCGGATAACTGCCGATCCGGTGAATCACATGATAAGATGAACGCTCCTCCAGCCAGGCTCCGTCATAGATCTTAGCGTAGGTAGGCTCCGGTGAAGCAATATACGCAAAATACCCCACGATGCGCGCTCCGTCCAGGACTACATATCCATTATGGAGGCCGATATCCTGCAGCACCACTTCTTCCGAAGGATAGCCGTTGATCCACTGGTTCTTATTCCCGGAGGCGCGCATGATGCCGATGGCAGCATCCAGCACGTCCATGATGCTTCTGAGCTCATCGGCCCGGGCCGGCCGGATAGTCAGGAGCCCTGCCGCAACGGCGCTCCGGATATTGCGGGCAGTCACCGCCGGCTGCATGGCCTCTTCCAGCGGAAGCGAACGGGGAGAAACCTCTATAAGGCGGTCAAAACCGGCTTCCAGAAGCGCCGGACGCCCCTCGATACGACCGGAGAGCAACACTACCGGAATACCCCGGGAGTGACGGAGCACCCCCTGCGGGACCTTCCCCATCAGCGTCTGCGAGTCGGACTTCCCTTCTCCGGTTATCAGCAGGTCTGCGCCATCGGCCAGTCCATCGAAGCGGAGCAGTTCCAGAACCCGGTCTATACCGGAGACGCCGCGGGCACCGAAGCAGGCCATGAAGGCTCCTCCCAGGCCGCCGGCCGCTCCGGCTCCGGGAAGGTCACGCACATCTATGCCCGTCTCCTTAAGAAGCTGTCCTGCAAGCACTGCCAGCCTTTCTTCCAGCACTTCCACATCGGCCTCCGTAGCGCCTTTCTGGGGCGCAAATACGCGCGCGGCACCCTTAGGGCCGATGAAGGGATTATCCACGTCGCAGAGCAGCTCGAAGGTGCAGCCTTCCATAGCTTCGCGAAGACCGGGGACCTGCATCATGCCGGCGCCTCCGTCACAGATGGCCGATCCGCCCAGCCCCACCAGGAAATGCCTGGCACCGGCACGACGGGCCGCCAAAAGAAGCTCTCCAACGCCATAGGAGCTGGCTTTCAAAGGATTTCGCTCAAAATCCGAGAGCAGTTTCAGCCCGCAGGCCTCGGCCACTTCAATCACCGCCGTTTCTCCGGAAAGGCCGAAGCGGGCCTTCACGGTGCGCCCCAGCGGGTCCTGCACATCGGCATGCATCCTCTTTCCGCCAAGGACCGGAAGAAGCACATCCAGCAGGCCTTCTCCCCCATCGGAAAGCGGCAGTTCCAGTACCTCCCAGCCGGGATGCAAATCCCGTATGGAAGCGGCAACCAGTGCTGCCACCTCACCGGCAGGGAGGCAGCCTTTATATGAATCCGTTGCAACTAAGACTTTCATTTCTTGACAAATATAACGGAAAAACGGAGAAAATTTATTAAGTTTGCAGAAATACAACACTGAAACCATGATCAAACGTTTATTCGCCTCCTTGCTTCTGGCCGCCATGTGTCTGGGCCTGAACGCTCAGGAAGAGGCCGTCCGGCTCCTCGCGGAGAATCCGTACCGCGCCTCCAACAACATGCACTACTATGAGTTCAATCCCATCCAGGACACGCCTGCACCCAGTGGATTCAAGCCCTTCTACATCTCCCATTACGGCCGCCACGGCTCCCGTTATGAGCAGAATTCCACTTTCGCCCGTGCAGCGCAGCAGGGTTTCTTCCATCTGGATTCCCTGGGCCTGCTCACTCCGAAAGGCAAGCAGATCTGGAAAGATGTGGAACGCGTAGTAGAGGCCCACAAGGGCATGGAAGGTTCGCTCACCCCGCGCGGTGCCCGCGAACACCAGCAACTGGCCGCCCGCATGGCCCAGCGTTTCAAACCCGTCTTCAAGAACAAGGACCGTCAGGAAGTGAACAGCTTCTCCAGCACCAACTTCCGCTGCATCGTGAGCATGTGCAACTTCTCCTACAAGCTCAAGGAACTCTTCCCCAAGCAGGAGATCATGTTCACCAGCGCGGAACGTTTCATGTCCTATATCAACCCCAGCCTCAACGTTCCCAGGCCCGGTGAGGCCCCCCGCCAGCGTCCTCCTTTCGATATGAATGCCATGAGAAGGATGCAGCAGCAGGAGGGCAATCCCGCCTGGAAGCCGGCCGAAGGAGAACCCGGGTACGATTTCTCCCGTTTCCTCCGTCCCCTGTTCACGGACTACGATGCAGCCCTCAGGGAACTGGGCAATCCGGAATCCTTCGTGAAGGCCATCTTCACCGCCGGCAGCCATGTCCAGCTCATTGACGATCTAAGCGACATCCACATCCTGGAGGAAGACTTCACCCCGGAGGAACTGGCATACTTCTGGGCCAGCGGAAACGACTCCATCTACCGGATGTGGGCCGGTTCCGTGGAAAACGGCGAGGTTATCCGCTACGCCATCCGTCCCCTCCTGATGGACTTCGTGGAAAAGGCCGATGCCGCCCTCAAGCCGGGCAGCCACCGGGCAGCAGACCTCCGCTTCGGCCACGACACCTCCGTGCTCCCGCTGTTCGCCCTGCTGGGCGTGGACGACCCGCAGGGACGCCGTTTCCCTTATAAGGAAGCCCATCTGCACGGCTGGTACGCCTTCTTCCAGGTGCCCATGGCCACCAACTGCCAGATGATCTTCTACCGCAACAAAAAGGACGAGGTTTTGGTGAAAGTGCTTTATAATGAGAAGGAAGTGCTCCTGCCCGGCCTCAAGCCGGTTTCCGGACCGTACTACAACTGGACGGAACTGCGCGCCCACTTCATCTCCCTCTGCGACAAGGCGGCCGAACCCTGGCGCCGTCCGGTCCCCCCGCCTCCGGGAGGTCCCCGTCCGCAGATGCCCGCCCGTTAATTAAATATGCCCTCCGGAGTTCCGGAGGGCATATTTTTTATACCAGCTTCTTGATGTATGACCGGCGGCGTTTCTTGCACTCCGGATTGAAGTCCCGGAACTGGCCCTGGTTCTTCAGGTTGGTCTCCAGGATGGCATTGGATTCTGCCCACACGACGCCCCTTTCGTGATATTTGGTGAACATATCCATGAACAGGAGCGCATTGATGCCGGAATTCTGATAATCCGGATGCACGCCCACCAGCAGCATTTCGGCACCTTCCTCATGCTTGATCATGAGGGACTTGACGATGTGCCACCAGCCGAAGGGGAACAGCTTTCCCCGGCTCTTCTGCAGGGCCCGGGCGATGGACGGCATGGTGATGCCGAAGGCCACCAGGTCCCCTTTCTCGTTCTCCACCATGGAAAGGTAATTGAGATCCAGGATGCTTAAGTAGAAGCCCAGGTACTTGTCGGCCATATGGTCCGGCAGGACGGTGAAATTGTAAAGGTCCTTATAGCAATCGTTGATGCACTTGAACACCTTGTGGCCGTAGTCCTCTTTCCGGATGATTTTGCGGGTAAGCGGCCGAAGGTGCACGTTGGCCCGCTGGGAGATGATCTTGAACATGCGGTCCCAACGCTCCGGGCACTCTTCCGGGATGGTTACCTTGTATTCTATCCAATCGGCATCTTTCTCAAAGCCCATGGCGGCCATGTGGTCGTTGTAGTACGGGTAGTTGTAGATGAGCGCCATGGTGCTCAGGACGTCAAAACCTTCCACCAGCATCCCTTCCGGATCAAAATCCGTGAATCCCAGGGGACCCACTATGGATTCCATGCCATGGGAGCGGCCGAACTCTTCCACTTTGTCCATCAGAGCCCGGGAAACTTCCCTGTCGTCTATGAAATCTATCCAGCCGAAACGCACCTCCTTGTGGTTCCACTGCTCGTTGGCCTTATGGTTCACGATGGCGGCCACGCGGCCCGCCAGTTCCCCGTCCTTATAGGCCAGGAACAGTTTGGAGTCGCAGAATTCCTGCGCAGCGCCCTTTTTCTGGTCCAGGGTATCCATCTGGTCAAACACCAGCGGCGGAACATAATACGGGTTGTCTTTATACAGTTTCTCCGGGAAATTGACGAAGGTTCTTAACTGGTGACGCGTGGTCACTTCCTTAATCTCTACGGACATGACGACAGAGTGGTTGGTTTTAATATCAATGCAAAGTTACATTTTTTTTCTTAATCCCGTCAAAATGTTGTTACTTTGTATAGATATGGCAACAAGGCCCTATATACAGGTTATCGTACCGCTCCGCCTGGAGTGGGAACCCTATTATATATTGGAAGGAGCCAGCGTGGGAGACCGGGTGCAGGTAGTTCTGGCCCACAGGGAATATGTGGGTGTGGTAAGCGCGGTGAACGTGGTCCCGGAAACGGCGCCGGAACGTATCCAGGAGGCAAAACCTACGGACCTTCCGCCGGTCCATCCCCTGGAAATCGCCTTCTGGAGGGCCCTGGCAGGCTATTATCTCTGCTCTGTTGGGGAAGTCTACAAAGCCGCTTATCCGGCCTTCAAGCCGGGCCGGAAGCCCAAGGAAAATGTCCAGGAGGAGGCGCCTGAGAATCCTGTCCTGTCCCAGGCCCAGGAGCAGGCTGCCGATGAAATCCGGAAGGGTTTTCAGCAAGGAAAGACCGTGCTGCTGCAGGGTGAGGGAAAAACGGAGGTTTATCTGCAACTCGCACGGGAAACCCTGGACCGGGGCCGGAGCGTGCTTTACCTTGTTCCGGAAATCAGCCTCTCCAAACACCTGCAGGCAAAGATTGCCAGCCACTTCCCCAACGCGCTGTTTTACCACAGCGGACGAACCATAGCCCAGCGGAGGAACGTAGCCGATGTCATCCGGGAAGGAAAGGCAGAACTGGTGCTGGGAACCCGCTCGGCCCTCTTCCTGCCGCACCGGGATTTAGGACTTATTATCCTGGATGAAGAGCACGATATATCCTATAAGCAGGAATCCCCCGCTCCGCGTTACCAAGCCCGGGAAAGTGCCATCATGCTGGCAGGCATCCACAAGGCCCAGGTGCTCCTCGGCAGTTCAACGCCTTCGTTGGAATCTTTATACAATGCTGAAATAGGCAAGTTTATAAAGGTTGAATTAAAGAATGACCCTCCCTATGACGGGGCCGATATCCTGTTGGTCAACACGGCGGCGGAGGTACGGAAAAAAGGCATGGTGGGGAGTTTCTCCCTGAAACTTCTGGAGCAGATGCATGTTTGCCTGGATATGGGAGAAAAAGTGCTACTTGTATGCCGCTCCAAAGCGGCTGTCCCGGAGTGCACGGAAGAGCTGGAGGGCATCTTGGGAAGCATCCCTAAAAGCATTGTCATGGCTACGCCTGCCAGCGCTAAGGCCCAGCCCGTGGGCGCCTTCGGCCTGGTGGCCGTACTGCAGGCCGATTCCCTGCTTTCGAAAGAAGATTTCCGCTGCGACGAACGGGCCATCCAGGTACTCCGCCAACTGCGGGAGCGCTGCAGGCCCAACGCCTGTTTCGTGATCCAGACCTGGGAGGCCACCCATCCGGTATTCAAAGAATTCACCCGGGATCATACCCTGCAGCTTATGGCCGAACGACGCCAGTTCGGCTATCCGCCCTTTTCGCGCCTTGTAAACATCCAGATCAAGGACAACAACCAGAAAAGGGGGCCCTACATGGCCCGGGAACTGGAATCGGCCTTAAGGGAGGAAATCCCCGGCCTGGCCCGGAACGACAGCTTCATCCGCATCCTGCTGCCCCGGGACAAATCCCTCCTAGCCCGTAAGCAGGCCCTGTATTCCACCGTAATGGCATTTGAGAAAGCACGTAAGTACAGCGGACACATCATAATTGATGTGGACCCGGTCTGATCAGACCGGGTCAGTTTCACTTACGTTACCCCCTCCCGAAACCCCTCCCCTGGGGGAGGGACTTTTGTAGAACAATGTGGAACTTTCGTTTTTTTTACTTACATTTGTAAGTTAAAAAGAACATTATGGGCAAAATCATAGCTATAGCCAACCAGAAAGGCGGCGTGGGCAAAACCACCACCGCCATCAACCTGGCGGCCTCCCTGGCCGTTCTGGAGAAAAGTGTCCTCATCATAGACGCGGATCCGCAGGCCAACACCACCTCCGGCCTCAATTTCGACCCGGAGAACGGGGAAAAACGCACCCTGTACGAGATCCTCATCGGCAAGATATCGGCCTCGGACGCCCTTATCCAGACGGAACTGCCCAAGCTGCACATGATTCCCTCCCACATCAACCTGGTGGGTGCGGAGATAGAGATGCTGGACTGGCCGGACCGGGAAAGCGTGCTCAAGAAGGCCCTGGCGCCCATCCGGGACCATTACGACTATATTATCATCGACTGTTCCCCTTCCCTGGGCCTCATTACCGTGAACTGCCTCACGGCGGCGGATTCCGTGATGATTCCCGTACAGCCGGAATTCTTTGCCCTGGAAGGCCTTGCCAAGCTCATCCAGACCATCCGCCTGGTGCAGAGCGGCATCAACCCGGACCTCACCATAGAAGGCTTCGTGGTTACCATGTTCGACGGCCGCACCAAGGTGCACAGCCAGGTGGTGATGCAGCTCCGGGAGCATTTCAAGGACATGGTATTCAACACCATCATCCAACGCAGCATCCGCCTCAGCGAGGCGCCTTCATACGGTAAGCCCATCATCCTGTACGATGTGATGAACAACGGCACCTCCAATTACCTGAACCTGGCCAAGGAAGTCCTTGACAAAAACGAACAACCCGTAAACAATGGCTAAAACACAGTATGGCCTGGGCAAGGGGCTGGGAGCCCTCCTGGGCGGAGAAGACCTGTCACAACTGCGGAAACCCGTCGGATACATCAACAAAGAGGTGGTCCCCAAGGAGGGAACGCCGCAAAACACGTCGGACGTGCTCCGCATCCCCGTGGACATGATTGAGCCCAACCCGTACCAGCCCCGCATGAACTTCGACAACGAAGCCCTGCAGGAACTGGCCGAATCCATCCGCACCTTCGGCCTTATCCAACCCATTACCGTGCGTCGGAAAGGAGACGGGAAGTATCAGATAATCAGCGGAGAACGCCGTTACAGGGCCTCCATTCTGGCGGGCATGGACATGATTCCTGCCTATATCCGGGACGCCTCGGAGCAGGGCATGCTGGAGATGGCCATCGTGGAGAATATCCAGCGGGAAAACCTGGATCCCATCGAGGTGGCCATGAGCTATCAGCGCCTTATAGAAGAATGCCGCCTTACGCAGGAACAGATGGCCGACCGGGTGGGCAAGAAACGCGCTTCCGTGGCCAACCAGCTCCGCCTCCTCAAACTGCCGGCCAAGGTGCAGCACGACTTGAAGGTGGGCCTGGTATCCGTGGGCCACGCCAAGGTGCTCCTGGGCGTGGAAGATCCCGCAACGCAGGAAATGCTGTGCGACATGATAGTGCGCGGCGGGCTTTCCGTCCGTCAGCTGGAAGAGAAGGTGAAGAACCTCTCCAAAAAGCCCAAGGCCAGTGAGGAAAGCGCAGAGCCCCAGGAACTTCCGGAGCTTTATTATCGGCTTCTGGAGAATGTGGGGCGCTATTTCGGGGACAATATCTCCCTCAAGCGCAGCGCCGGCGGGAAGGGCACCCTCACCATCAAGTTCGACTCCGACGAGCAGGTGCAGAAATATCTAAACGCCTTTGGGGAAAGATGAGGTTCCGCGCCGTCATAGCGCTTGCCGCTGCCGCACTGCTTGCCCTGCCGCTCCGGGCACAATACCGGGACGACCAGTTCAAGCGTGACGCCTTCTCGCAGAATTATGCCGATACCCTGACGGCCGATGCGGACAGCTCCAAGCTCTTCAGTTTCAAGGAATTCTTCGGCGGTCTTACCCATAAGCGGAAGGCCTCCATCCAGAATCTTACCATCGGCTCCGCCGTGCTTGTGGGCGGTTACCAGATCTACAACAAGGATTATTGGAAACTGCCTGTCATTTATGGCGGAATCGGTGCCGGCGTTGGCTTCGGCATCCATTTCAACAATAAGTTCCAGGCCACCGGAGACACAAAATACAAGACCTACAGCACCCTGTGCTATGCCGGTGCCGCTCTCTCCTACTGGGGCTCCCTCATGGACGGGGTAACCTTCTATAAGGACGATAAGCGCCGTCCCAGTCCGGCCAAGGCCACGGTCTATTCCCTCCTCCTCCCCGGCTTGGGCCAGATCTACAACGGGGAAGCCTGGAAAGTACCCCTTTATTGGGGCCTCATAGCCGGCGGCATCTATTTCTGGACGGACAACAACGTGCAGTACCAGCGCTGGAAATGGACGCACAACATGGCCACCACAACGGAGGAAGGCGTGGAACGACCGCCGCAAACCGGTGAGACGGCCAAACACTACCGGGACGTCTACCGCCGTTACCGGGATTATTCCATCCTGTTCACAGCCGTGTTTTACCTGCTCCAGGTCATTGATGCCAATGTGTTCGCCTATATGACGGACTTTGAGGTTTCGGACGACTTAACCCTGCACATGGAACCTTCCATCCAACCCATGCAGTACGCATCAACACCCGCGCTGGGCATGACCATCGGCTTTAAATTCTAATTGCAAATGGTAGAACGGATCATACTTACGACCGCACTTTGGATACTGGCCGCCGGGACCCTCGTTGCCTCCCCGGACGGCCGGAAAACCCGTAAGCAACTGGAGGCGGAGAACAAACAGATGCAGGAGCGGATAGAGCAGCTGGAAGCCCAGGTGCAGGCATACCGCCAGGAAGCCGAGGAACGCGAAGAGATTGAGGAGATGCTCTCCGGGGAGAACGAGAACAAGTCCTCCTTCGGCATGGAGGAGTACGACGCCCCGGATGCTTCCACGGACAGCCTGCTGGGCCGCTGGTACATGTATCGGCAAAGGAATTCCTCCCGCGAGGAAAGCTATGACATGGATTCCGTGGTATTTACCACCGACGTTCCGGACTCCGTGCTCATGGGCCGCCTGGAAAGGATGAACGCCTTCATCTCCCTCCCCTACAACGAGACGGTGAAGAACTACATGGTAATGTATTCGGAGAAGATGCCCCGGAAAATGGCCGAAATGATGGGCCTGGCCCAGTATTATTTCCCCATCTTCGAGGAGACTTTCCGCAAATACGACCTTCCGCTGGAGCTGAAGTACATGGCCATCATCGAAAGCGCCCTGAACCCGCGTGCGGAATCCCGCGCCGGCGCCAAGGGCACCTGGCAGTTCATGTACCGCACCGCCATCAACTATGGCCTCAAGATAGATTCCTACGTGGACGAACGTATGGACCCGTTTTTATCGGCCGATGCCGCCGCGCACTACCTGCAGGACGCGTACCGGATTTTCGGGGACTGGTCGCTGGCCATCTCCTCCTATAACTGCGGCTCCGGCAATGTGAACAAGGCCATCAAACGGGCCGGCGGCAAACGGGATTTCTGGTCCATCTATGACTATCTGCCCCGCGAAACCCGCGGCTACGTACCCGCCATGGTGGGCGCCATGTATGCCTTCACCTATGCCAAGGAATATGGCCTCCAGGCCGATCCTGTAGCCCTTCCCGTATACGTGGACACCTTCCATGTGAACAGGAACCTGCACATGCGTCAGATAAGTGAAGTGCTGGGCATTCCGCTGGACGACGTAAGGGACCTTAACCCGCAGTACCACAAGGATATCCTGCCCGGTGCCTCGGAGGACGTGGTGCTCCGCCTTCCCTTCGACTACACCGCCGCCTTCCTGGACCAGCAGGACACCATCGCCAGGTACAAGGCCGATATCCTCTTCACGGAGAAGGTGGCCGACGGACGCGAAGTGGTGTCCGGCTCACGCCGGCCCACCGCTTCCTCTTCCGGCAGCGGCAGCTGGGTTTATTACACCGTAAAATCCGGCGACAACCTGGGCAAGATTGCCAGGAAATATCACACAACGGTAAAGCAGCTCAAGAGCTGGAACAACATGAAGAGCGATTTCCTGTCCATCGGCAAGCGCCTGAAGGTGGGAAAGAAATAACGCCCTTAGAACCGGTCCATTACGCCGAATATCCTCTCCTTTACCTCCTCGATGGTGCCCACACCGTCGATTTCGCAGTATTTGCCCTCAGCTTTGTAGAACTGGATCAGCGGTTCCGTCTTGTCGTGATATGTGCGGATGCGGTTTTCCACCACTTCCGGTTTGGCGTCATCGGCCCGGCCTTCTATCTGGGCACGGTGGGCGATCCGTTCGGAAATGAGGGAGTCCGGAATCATCAGGGAAACGCAGGCGGTCACCTCCTCACCGGTCTTGGCCAGCATCTTGTCCAGGGCTTCGGCCTGGGCGATGGTGCGCGGGAAACCGTCCAGCAGGAAACCGTTTACGCCTTCCACGCTCTTGAATCTGGCCTCGATCATGCCTTCCACAACCTCGTCCGGAACCAGGTTCCCGGCTTCGATGAGGGCTTTGGCCTGCAGGCCCAGCGGGCTTCCGGCAGCAATCTCGCTGCGGAGGAGTTCACCGGTAGAAAGGTGGCAGAGATTGTAGCGCTCCACCATGGCGCCGGCCTGGGTGCCCTTGCCTGCACCGGGAGGCCCGAAAAGGATGTAATATTTCATATCAATCGTCTAATACATAAATGTCTTTGCTGTTGCGGCCCAAATCGTCGTAGTCCAGGCCGAAGCCCACGATGAAACGGTTGGGGATGCGCATGGCCACATAGTCCAGTTTCACGTCCTTGTCGTATACTTCCGGCTTTACCAGGAGGGTGCAGATCTTCACCTCTCGGGCGCCCAGCGCATCCAGTTGCCGGGTTATGGCCACAATGGTATTGCCCGTATCCACAATATCTTCAATCACGATCACCCGTTTGCCTTCATAGTTGAATCCGGCGGCCAGGTCTCCCTGTACCACGCCCGTGGAATTGGTACCCACGTAAGATGACATCTTGCAAGCCTTGAAAATGCAGGGGAAAGTAAGCCTTTTGAGCAGTTCCGCCGCAAACATCACGGCTCCGTTGAGCGTACAGAGGAGGACGGGGGCATCGGCCTCCGCCGTGCCGGCATAATCCCTGTTCAACTCCTCCGCCACGGCATCAATGGCCTTCTCAATGTCCCCGTAAGGGATGAAAGTCCGAAAAGATTTGTCGTGAAGGGTGATCTTTTTTTCCATGATTTCCATATTGATTCAACAAAAATAATAAAAAACACGCAAAAAATCGTTCGAAACATGTTTTGTTATCAACAAGTCTTGTTGAAAGGGCGTAACTTGTGGGAAAAACGGCATGAAAAAACGGATACTACTTTTGCTGTTTGGATTAATGGCAGTGACGCTCCGGGCCCAGGACGGGGAGGTTCTCCGCGCTGCCCTTTATCTTAGCGGCGCATCCACGGAGGAAGAGTTGGATGCCACGCTGATGGACCGCTTGGAGCATCTCAGGGGAAGGCCGGTGCGGGTGAACAGGCCGTCCCGGCGTGCCCGGGAACTGCTGTCGGCCTATCAGCTGGCATCGCTGGAGGATTACCGGCGCAGCCACGGAGATGTATTGTCGTGGGAGGAACTGGCGCTGGTGGACGGTTTCAACAAGGAAGCGGTAGCCGCATTAAGGCCTTTCCTTTCGCTTGATTCAGAGTCGCTTCCGGGTTCGGTAGATACGCTTTCCCGCCAGAAGCGCCAGCTACTGGTGAGGGTGACGGAAAAGAACTGGGGCGCCAAATACAAGTCTTCCGGAGACCGTTACCAGGCGGGGGCGGCGTGGCGGGGAAAGGACGGTACTTTCCATGCCGATATCCAGTTGGGGCACCATCGGCTTTTACTGGGAGATTACAACGCCCGCTTCGGACAAGGGGCGGCACACTGGAGCGGCTTTGCCATGGAAAGCCTGTCCACGCCGGATGCTTTTATCAGGCGCTCTACCGGTCTTCGCCCCGCCTGGTCTTTCTCACATGAAGGGCTGCATCGGGGAGGTGCCTGGGAATACGCCCGCGGGGTCTTCCAGGGCGCGCTGTTTGCCGATGCCGCCGGCACCCTGGGACTGCACGCCGAAGGGCTCTGGAGAACGTTTCAGGGAGGTTTTACAGCCATGTTGGAAAAAGGCGGACCCTGCTTTTCCCTGGATGGCCGATGGAACTGGAAAGGCCTGGACCTTACAGGAGAGGTGGCCTGGAAAAACCGTTCGCCGGGCGGGAAACTCTCCTCCTCCTGGAAGCCCTCCGATGCGTGGCGCCTGGCCTTGCAGACGCGGATCCTTCCCAGCCGTTTTACCGGGAAAAAAAACGGGGAATACGCCCTGGCGGCGGGGGTCTCTTTTGCTACGGACAAACGGGTGACGCTTTCCGGAAAAACGGGCTTTGGAAGCAGCGTGCAGGCGTTTTCCGCCTCTCTTACGGCCGATGCCGCCCTTCTCCCCAAGCCCTCCGACGCGGAGCCCGGACGGTTCCAGTTGCGCTCATACCTCCAGGCTCGTTGGCAGATGGGTCCCCGATGGGCTTTGGCCTTCCGTTTTACGGAGCGCTACCGGAATTACGAACCGGCCCGTTCGGAC
>JAEEQF010000017.1 GCA_016285175.1 Bacteroidales bacterium | reverse complement strand
CCCATTTCGGCTCAAAGAGCAGCTCCTGGGTATAGGACATCACATCGTTATAGGGCTGGCCGGAAGCCTGGATGCGCAGGGAACCGTTACCGGTGATGAAATAGTTCGAAGACTCTGCCGCGGGGGCTATAGAGCAGATATTGTGCTTCGGCAGGATAGAGGCGCGCCTCTCCACCGGAATATATGGGATGGGATATTCCAGCTTTTTGGTATCTATCTCAGCAGAACTCCCTTCGGGAAGGTCTTTCAGAAAGCCCTTGGCGCTGGTGGTCCCCACCGCAAGGCACAGAAATGCGAAAAATGCTATTAACTTTTTCATGGCTAGTATATTATTGTGTAAAAATACAAATTTTACCTAATATAGCCAATTATTCGATCAAGAGCTTTGCCGATTTCTGAAACCAGGCGCCCGATAATGTCGTCGCAGCTCCGGAAATTGACATTATCGGCCGTTTTTCTTCGCCCAGGTATTGGCTGAAACTACCGCAACGACTGACAGAATGACCACACAGGACAGATGGATGGTTGCTGCCAATTCAGCGTTCTTCATCAGGTAGAGAAAGAACAGGGCGGCTATGGCAAAATGGAAACAGGCCACGATGAGCCGAAGGCGTTTGATATCATACCTCTTCTGCTTCTCCGGGGAAGACGTATTGTAACCGGCAATGAACCCGTCACATTTGCCCCGAAGATATGCTATCCCAATGAGAACCGGGATTGCTGCGAGAAAGGTGAGAAACCAAATCATATAATTGGGGTGTCAATAGTGTCTTTTACCTGTTTTCAATAAAGCCGGTGACCAGTTTAAAGACGGGTTCATAGCTGTTCCAGCGGACGGTCTTGCTATTGTCGGCCGGGGTATGATAATGCGGGAAGGCGCTTCCTTCCTCGTTTTCCAGGAAGATGCAGGGAACCCCGCGGACGGCAAAGGGATAGTGGTCGCTGTTGGCGGCCAGGGCCCCTCGGTTGAGCGCTTCAAAAAGGTGCTGCTCCCGGTTCACCTTCTCGAACCTGGGGTACTGGCCCATACCGGCATCGCTCACCTCACAGTACAGGACCGGATTGTCGTCTCCGATCATATCAATATTGAAAAGGTATTTGATTTGATTCAGCGGGACAAGGGGATGCTCTGCGAAGTAGGTGGAGCCCCTCAGGTTGGCATCTTCTCCGGAAAAAGCCACGAAATACATATCGAATTCGGGCCGATACCTGGCATAGTACTCCGCCAACGTTACAACGGTAGCCGTACCGGAAGCGTTGTCATTGGCTCCGGGATAAAACACTTTTCGGCCCAGGTTGCCCAGATGGTCATAATGGGCCGTAAAGACGTAACAGGAGTCGTGTCTGTGCCCCTTCACTTTAGCTATCACGTTAAAGAGTTCATAATCGTTAAGAAACTCATTCTCAACGTTTACCTTTACGCTCTTCACGTTCTCTATGGCTTCCGGCGTTACCCAGATGATGGGCTTGTCCACCACTTTCTCTCCGTACGCCTTGAAGAACTTGATGGGAGCCGCCCAGGTGAGCAGAAGGCCGGCGTTGGGGCACTCTCCTGTTTTCTGAAGCTTTGAAAACACTTCGCGATGCTTGTAGGTGAACCAGAAATCGCAGCACACCAGGCAACCGGCATTCTCCGGTCTGGCTAAATCGGCCAGCAGCGCATCCCCGTCGAAGTTTAGCGTATCTATGTGATACACAGGGAATTCTCCTTTGACGCCAGGCGAATACTCCCTCATAGAGAAATCCACCCCTGCGCGGAATTTTTTCCCATCGGCCCACATTTCCATGGCGCCGGGAAAAGTGTTGATATCGATGGTAAAGGGCTGGAGCGTCACATCATCCACCCCGGCTTTCCGGAATTCCTTTTCCAGATATTTCCCAGCCTTGTTGGCACCGCCGCGGGCATAGCCGCGCCCCTGGTACTTGGCACTGCTGAGTTCTTTGACAACCCGCTTGAAATGCGGCAGGTCCTGCGCATTCAACTCAAGGGCGGCCAGTGAAAAAAGGATAATAAGCAACTTCTTCATATGTTACTCAATCACAAAACTGCGTGGATAGAAATCACTGTAGAAACGGCCGTCGGTGGCAGTAAATTTGAGGACACAGTAGCCAGGGTCGGTGACGCCGCCGGGATAGTATTCCGTGTCGCCGTCGCGCCAGATTTTCTCCTTCGAGGCAGCGTCCGTCAGCACCTCCATCGTGCCGCGCAACATCATGCCCTTGAACCCTTCTGCGTCGCAGAAGTAGATGCTGGCCTTGGGATTCGCTTTGTAATGGGCTACGCGCAGCGAGAAGGTGTTGGTGGTGAAATAGAATACCTTAATACCCTCGCGTACACGGGGTGAGAGCATGGCCTTTGTGCAGGGGTAGCCTTCATCATCCACGGAAGAAATGAAGGCAATCGGGAGTGTATCGGCCATTTGGCCGATGAGTTCCTTCACGCCGGAGAGGGCGGGATTCTCCGGCTTGGAGTCCGTAAGTGTGAGTTCTTTGCGCCAACGTTTCAGCTGGGGGAAATACATCTTCATCTGGCCGATGTATTCCTCTTTCGTAATGGGCTGCGGCAGACCTTTGTTTACCTCGTCCACAAACTGGGCGCAGTGCTCGATCATTTCTTCCATCGTGCACTCCTGCAGGAACTTGCCGTCCTTATAGCAGTAGATGCAGTAATCTTCATTCTTGCTCCCGTCGGCATTGGTGCCGAGGATTTCTTTCGTGAGCGGCATTCCGCAGCTCTGGCAGAACTTCATTTCCATTTTATTTCTCTTTGGGTTCAATATTGACTATCTTGTGTTCAGACTTGATCAGAATAAGCTGGGACATAAACTGCGTGGACAGCATCCGGGAGATGCGTTCGTCGGGGTATTCTTCCGGATTTCGGCTGCACAGCATAGCCAGGCCGCAGGCAAAGGTCCATTCCTGGTCGAATATCTGTTCGGATTGTTCCGGAGTCAGATTGAAAGAAGCGCTCGTCTGTTTCAGACATTCCTGCGCAATCTTGTGGGCAATATCGCTGCTGCCGCCTTTTTCCAGGAAAAGATAATGGAACAGCTTGGGTTCTTCCTTGGAGAAGCGGAGGAGCCGGATGCCGAATTCCTTGAATGCAGGTTCATAATTCACCGAATCGGCCAGATAGTCCGAGAATACTTTTTCCGCCGCCTTCCGGACATCGGCATGGATTTCTTCCATATTCTTGTACTCACGGAAGAGCGGACTCACGGAGCAGCCCAGTTCCTTGCCGATAGAACGTGATGTGAGGGATTCAGAGCCATCTTTCCGGATGAGTTCTATGACGGCTTCGGTTATCTTATCCTTGGTGTAGTATACAGCTTTTGGCATAACTCTATTGAGTGAACTTTGCAAAGATAGTCAGCATTCTATAAAAAACCAACTGTTATGTAACAAATGTTACCACTTTCATCAGGAAGGGATATACTATCTCCACAACCGGCATGGTAACCCACAGAATGTAGAGTTGAACCCTTGATTCCTTGATGTCTTCACACACACAGGGCAAAATCTTCGCAGATTTGCTTCTGTCAAATGCATAATGTATATTTGCACGTTGATGTTTTTGCGATACCATGAAAATACGCCTGACCTCCATCTTCGCGGTTTTGGTCTGCCTGACCGCCATCTTCCCATCGTGCCAAAAAAAGGAAACCCCGGTCTATACCACCAGTAACGGCGAATTCTCCATCATAGTGGACAATACCACCGAAACAATCCGACTTGTCATCGAAGGTGGCTACAACCCCCATGTCTCCAAGTTGGTTTCCCATGCCGACTGGCTGAAGGCCGATTACCTGGGGACTGTCAAGCTGGAAGAATACAAGGACCCGGACACAGGTTTCCACTGGCTCAGCGGAGGTGAGTATCCTTTGCTGGAACTCTCCTATGACACTTATTTCTATCTTGACCCCTACGATGAGCGGGAAACGGACGTTATCATCACCACGGATTCCGGCAACACCCTTACCTTGCATGTAACCCAGGGAGACCGGAACCGGGCGGTCCAGGACGATAAGCCCGACTACTGCTTTGCCGCCACCTCGCAGGGGATGATGATGGTTGTGAACGGCGGAGGCGGTATGGGCGGTCCCAGGCTGGCCGATATCAAATCGGCCAATACCGATTTTGAGGCGGATTGGTCTAAGGAAGAAGCCATATACCTGTATAATGGTAAGGGCTCAGAGGTCGTAAATGGCACCAAGGGTTACTATATCGTCCCTCTTCCCTGGGCGGAAATCAACGAATCCCGTCTTCCGGAAGGGGAGGCCGCCCAGATGCTGAAAGACCACGAAGACTGGGTGCTTGTCCTGAACTATACAGGCAACCGCTCGCTGCCGGATTTCAATTATTTTGCCTTTTACAACAAATATCTTGGTAAACTCCGCTTCTTCTATTACCTGAGCGGCGACGCCAACATGAAGGATATCAACGACCACCTGTGGGCCATCACCATCCCCTGCGAGCTGGCTGCCTGTATGGAGCATGGTTTCAGCCTCCCTTATGATCTGGCGAAATACACATCGTTCTCCAATTACCGTGACGGATGCTTCACCTACCTCACCACGCCTTATACCAGCGATGCGCGCTTTGGATCTACCGGAAATATTGTCCCGGAGAGCGGCTGGTGGGCCTTCGACCTGGATATTCCGGAAATGCATAATCTGGATAAAGCCGAGTTGGCCAAAAAGGAGATCGGCATAAGGATGCTGTCCTTTAACAGCAATCAGGTATCCCTCCAATCGGTAGTCAAGGCCGATATCGACGGTACCTTCCAGGGCAAATTGAATATGGACGCCCTGTGGAAAAAACCGAGAAGCGTCAGCAATACCGGTTCCATCATCTCCGGAATCGCCGGGTTTGCCGCCGATGTCCTGGGAAACAAGCATTTTGGCGACTGGTTCATGGCGGCCCTGAATCCGGCGAATCTGGCCAATCCCTGGTCGCTGGGCTTGGGACTTGCCACGGCCGGGATAAAAGCCGTTACCACTTACAGCAAGAATCTGAACCAGCAGGAGAACCCCGACATCTCCCAGACAGGCCAGCTGAACGGGACCATCCAGTTGGGTATGAACGGCTCCATCGATACGGAAGGCTTTATCAAGGGAGACCGTCAGAGCGGCTTGAAATTCCCCACCTTCACCTTCAATCGGCTCAAGCAGGATGCCGCCGTGGGCGAAGGCGTATGGAACCTGGAAACCAGCCCCGTTGCCTATTACACAAGGAGGGGACTGACCTTTGAGGATGAAGCCAAACGCCGGGATTATATTGAAAGTGTGGGTGCGGTGGCCCTCGACTATTTCTTTGATCCTTCCTCCGTTAGGATTAAACTGAATGAGCATGTATTCCCTTCCGGCTCCATTACGAAGATGCGCATCCGGATGATGCCGGGCGTCTTCACCGGGAAATCCTATGGAGAAAGCCTCCATGCCCGGGAGATGTTGGGCCTGGGAACTTTGAACTCCGTATTCCCTCCGGAAGAAGATGAGACGAGAAAGTATTGGCCGCTTGTTTATATCACACCTGGCCAGAATGAATTCCCGGCCTATCCTTTCCTCAAACAGCAGGACGTGGCAGGAATGTTCTTCCCTGCCAGAAGAGTGTACAAGATGGACGAGGTGGGCAATGAGACCCAGATGGACGAGCCGGCCAAACTCACCTTGACCGGCTACGGCAATGCCGATTCCTTCCTTTACCTTCCCTTCTGGCACGTGAGCAAAGGCTGGCGTGAGGGACGTGCATTTGAGATGGAGGTGAATAATCTCCCGGAACTCTCCGTACTGCTCATCCTGGATATCATAATGGCAGACGGGCACACTTGCAGTTATACCCGCACGTTCCCCTGCCGGATGGAGTATGTGGCGTCTTCAGATGAATATGACAAGCTCATCAATGGCATTGGCAGCAAACTGATGAATGTTCCCTATTCCGAACTTCTTTATACCTACGAAGACGACGACAGCATCCGGGAAATCATCTACCGCGAGAAACAGCTCAGGCACCTATAGTCACGAAGCCCTCACCCTTCTTTCCTGATTTTTTTACGGAAAGCCGCAGGCGAAGTACTCTGATAGGCCGACCGGCACCTTGATACTGGGTTTCGTCAATAACGGTTTCTCCGGTGGGGACGAAACCACATTTCTCCATCACACGCCCACTGGCGGGGTTGTCCACAAAGTGGCCGGATATAAGGGACTTGATATCAGTCATACTCTTGATATGTTCTATCATCAGCCCCAGCGCCTCCGTGCAAATACCTCTGTTCCAGTAGGGTTTGGCTATCCAATAGCCAATAAGAGGCTCGCCGTCACGGGCTGGCAGATTGCAATTGCAAGATGGGCCATAACCCATGGCGCCGATAGCTTCGCCGGTCTCTTTAAGCTCGATGGCCCAGGTATTGGTAGCATCGCAAAAGACCGTCCGGATAACCTCCAGGCTTTCTTCTACGGACTGGTGCGGCGGCCAACCGGCACGGGGGCCCACATCGGGATCCGACGCCCACTTATACAATACAGGGGCGTCGCTGTCCCGCCAGGGGCGGAGGATAATCCGGCCGGTTTCCATTACTCCGTCATAAAAAAGCTGCCCCGGAAGCCGCTTCTTCTCCTTTACGGGAAAGGTGGCCTCAAAGGCTTCAAATGCCTCCGGATTCTCATCGGCAACGAAATACCCCTTGGGAGGGCAATAGATTGCTTCTTCTATGCCATTTGCCTTGAGCCAGCCGGGTATCAATTCCTGGGCCAGGAAGAAGGGGACCGGATCATCCTTGGGAAAGCCGTAATAGTGGATGCCGAAGCCGCTTGCCAGCGAGAATCCGGCGTTTCTATAGAAATCGATGTTTCCCTCCATGCAAAGGAATCCGACTCCCATCTCACGCGCCCTATCCAAGGCAAAACTCAGCAGTTTGAGACCATATCCTTTGCGTTTATAGTCCGGATGGATGCAGATGGGGCCGAAGGTCCAGGACGGCTTGCGCGTGCCATCGGGCTGCACCAATTCTGCCTTGGAGAACATAACGTGGCCTATCAATCGGCCCTCTTCCTCCATCACAAAGTCCAGTTCCGGAATGAAGTCCGGATTGTCTCTATAGCAATGCAGCACAAAGTGCTCTGTGCATCCGGGACGATAAACATTCCAAAAAGCCTCGCGCGTAAGGCTTTCAACCGCACGGTAATCTTCCGGTCTTTCAAGTCTAATTTTCATTCCTTTCTCCTTAATAAACATGGCCGACAAACATAGTCTATTCCTTTCCAGTGCTTCATGTCTGGAACAAATATAGATTAAAAAAACGAAAAAACTGGGACGGATTCGCTGCTTTTTGAAAAAGATGGAAGAATAAGCATCGCTTAGGCAAAGAACTTGCAGAATAATAAACAGTTTCCTATCTTTGAATTTCGTTGTGTCGTTTATTTGATTGCAGAAAATGAAAAGAATAATCATCACTCTTTTTGCGGCCCTGTTCGCCGCAACCGCCCTTTGGGCACAGACACCCGATGAGATCCTTGCCAGAATGGACAAGGAGGTGGCCCGTTTCGATAAGGAAGGTGTTAACATGATTATGGATATCAAGATTCCCTTGCTGGGCACCTATTCCACCGATATGCACATCCTGGGAGACATGTATAAAGCCACCCTCCGCGTAAAAGACGAGATGTCCATTACCTGGTCGGACGGTATCACAACCTGGGACTATGATTCATCCGATAACGAACTCACCATTTCGCCTGCCAAACCCAAGGAAGAGACGGATGCCCAGAGCAACATGGAGATGCTGGACAGCGTTACGGAAGGGTATGATGTCAAATTGAAAAAAGAGACCGCCGAGGCCTGGGAATTCGTTTGCACCAGATCAAAGACCAATCCCAACAAAGACGATCCCAAGAAGATGAATCTTGTGATATCCAAGACCACTTACCTTCCCATCAGCGTATCGGTAAGTGAAAAAGGTGTCAGGATCACCATGCGGGATTTCGTCATCGGCGTAAATGAGGAGCAGATCCGTTTCGACCCTTCCAAGTACCAGAATGCCAAGATTGTAGATTTGAGATAGGCTGGGCAACCGCATATAAACTATGACCATGAAGCAATCCATAGGATTCCTCCTTGCCGTGCTGGGCCTCTCCTTGGGCGCCTGCACGGAGAAAAAAACTATGACAGACTTTCCCCGGGCCGAATGGGATCCTGCCCGGGTTATCCTTATGCACACCCCGGGCCAGGAATTGTTCAACGGTGTCATTCACCCGTCGGCCGGCCTTTTCGAGGACTATTTTGACGTGGACAAGGCCGCGGAAGAGCACAGGGGATACATCCGCATGCTGGAGAAAAACGGCATCCAGGTGTACACGGTGAGCGAAATCCTGGACGAAGTGGGAATAGACAGCCTGCGCATCCTGGCCGCCAATGTACTACTCTACGACATCGGCGAGTTCGAGGAGGATGGCGATGATGATGACGAGCGGAATGCGGAACTGGAACGGGCGGCGGAGGATTACCGCCGGGATGTCCTTTTCAAGATGAGCCGGGCCGATCTTATCCGCTGCATCCTGCTGCAGCCCACCGTCCGCCTGCACAAAACGGACAACAACACCGGGTTTGACGCGGAGTACATCCAAACTCCGCTCATGAACCTCTACTTTACCCGGGACCAGAGCATCACCACCCCGCGCGGCCACGTGATCTGCCACATGAACAGCGAGCAGCGGGCCCCGGAAACCGATATAATCGGCCTTTGCTATGCGCACCTGGGCCTGAAACCCATCCTGCGCATCAAGGGGGAGGGCCGGCTGGAAGGGGGCGACTATATCCCGGTGGGTACGGCCTCTTTCATCGGCTGTGGCATGCGCACCAACGAAGAAGGTATCCGGCAACTGATGGAGGCCGATGCCTTCGGTCACGACACGGTTGTGGTGGTGCGGGACCACAAGTTCTGGCAGATGCAGATGCACCTGGACACGTATTTCAACGTCATCGACAAGGATCTCTGCACCATGGTGGAGAGCCGCCTGGATGCCAGGCCCGGGGATCCGGAATTTGTCACCTGCGACATCTGGACCCGGGAGCCGGGCGCCAGGACGTACACCTTGACGCAGCAGGATCTGTCCTTTGTAGCGTATCTGCGGGAGCAGGGATTCCGGATCATCCCCATCGACCATGCCGATGAGATGCACTATGCCAACAACTTCCTCACCATTGCTCCGCGCCATATCATGGCTGTGGGCGGACAGTCGGAAGCACTGCAGCAGCGTTTCCGGGAAGCCGGCGTAAAGGTGGAATGGATTCCGCTGGAAAGCCTCATCGCCGGCTACGGAGCCGCCCATTGCATGACGCAGGTCCTGCGGCGGGAAAGGTAGGTTTTTAGTCAATTCGCATTCATACAACACCAATAATACTTAGCAAAAAATGAACAAAATCAAACTCCTTTTCATTGTGATCCTGGGTTTCCTGGGTACCCATGCCCTGGCCCAGACCACCCTCTCGGAAGCCGTAGCTCCAGGCAATAAAGTTTTTTTCCAGCTTGTCAATGACAATGACAATCCCATTCCGGAGGACGAGATCGGGGATGTGACGCGGGAACTCGTTGAAGCAGGGTCCTGGACCAGCGTCGCCACACCCGAAGAGGCCGATTTCATCCTTAAGGTGGAAGCCAGGAAGAAAATGGTGTTCAACAGCCCCCGCACCTGGCTCACGCCTTCTGTGCTGGACAAGTCCGGAAATGAGCTTTGGAAAGGCAAGACCCAGCAGGCCGATGCCACCATGTTCAATGGTTTCAGGGCAACGGACACCTGCATCGGCAAGGTGATTGACAAGAGTTTCAAAGGCGATCTGTTCAAAAAGGCAAAAAGATAATCACTAAAGTCTTTTTTCCTGAGTTTCATGCCCTGCAGATGATTCTGCGGGGCTTGTTTTTTCCGTGAAAATGCTATATTTGTAAAATGAATGATAGGCTTAGTAGTTTTTTAAACAACTGATATGAAAGATTTTATCTATCACGCCCCCACAGAGGTGGTTTTCGGAAAGGAATCAGAGGAAAAGGTAGCCCGCCTGGTAAAGAAATACGGCGGCAGCAAAGTGCTGGTCCATTACGGCGGCGGCAGCGCCAAGCGTTCCGGCCTGCTGGACAAAATCTGCGGCCTGCTGCAGGAAGGCGGCCTGGAGATAGTGCTGCTGGGCGGGGTTGTCCCCAATCCGCGCCTGTCCCTGGTGCATAAGGGCATTGAGCTTTGCCGGAAGGAGAAGGTGGACTTCATCCTCTCGGTGGGCGGCGGCAGCGTGATAGATTCGGCCAAGGCCATCTCCTACGGCATACCGTACCAGGGCGATGTGTGGGATTTCTATCTGGGAAAGGCCGATCCGGCCTGCTGCCTCCCGATGGGCTGCGTGCTCACCATCCCTGCCGCCGGCAGCGAGATGAGCGATTCCAGCGTAATCACCAATGAGGACGGAGATGTGAAAATCGGCTATAGCAACCAGATGAGCCGGCAGAAGTTCGCCATTATGAACCCGGTGCGCACCTTCACGCTCCCGCCCTACCAGACGGCCGCCGGCGTAACGGACATGATGATGCACACCATGGAACGCTACTTCTCGCACGACGACGACATGACCCTCACGGATGCCGTGGCCGAAGCCCTGCTGCGCACCATGAAAGACTGCGTGTACGATGTGCTCAAGGATCCGGAGGATTACCGGGCCCGCGCGCAGATTATGTGGGGCGGCTCCATCGCCCACAACGACTTGACGGGCTGCGGCCTGTCTGGCGACTGGGCCACCCACCAGCTGGAGCACGAGCTCAGCGGCATGTTCGACGCAACCCACGGCGCCGGCCTGGCAGCCATCTGGCCCAGCTGGGCGCGCTATGTGATGCATGAGAATATCAGCCGCTTCGTCCGCTTTGCCGTGAATGTGATGGATGTCCCCAACGATTTCACGGACCCCGAAGGAACGGCCCTCAAGGGCATCGAGGCCATGGAACGCTTCTACCGCAGCATCGGCATGCCCGTCAATATCCCGGAGCTTATCGGCAGGGATATCACAGACGCGGAAATAGAGGAGATGGTGCGCAAGTGCAGCAAGGACTACACCGTCACCCAGGGGCAGTTCAAGGTCCTGCAGCCGGCCGATATGGCCGCCATCTACAAGATGGCCGCCAAGAGTTAAATGTGTCCGCCGCTTTGCGCCTCTAGTTCTTCATCCACTTTCTTCTTCTCGTCCATCAGGAGGGTAAGGAGCCAGTCCTTCTGTTCCGTGGAAAGGCCCAGGTCCCGGCAGGCGCTCTCGTAGCGGTTGATCACGGCCTCCTGGTAGCGGTGGTACACCATGGACTTCCGGATTTCGTCTTCAATGGTCTCATGCTCAATCTCGTAACTCTCCTTGTAGTAGTTTTTGTACACCTTTTCCGAGGAGTAGTTGAGGCAATAGAAGAAAAGTCCGGAAGCCAGGATCACAATTCCCACTATGCCCAGCACCAGGGGAACGCGCTGGATGAGGCCCAGCATGCCCAGCGAGCCGCCGGCAAAGAACAGCAGCAGCGCAATGAGTTCATGCTTATGATATTTGAGCAGGGATGAGAATTTCCATTTCATAGCTTGAAGGAATTGGTCTTTCTGTTTTGTAAGATCTTAATTTTGAGGGTGTTCTCCGCCTCTTTGGCATCCAGGGCCTTTTGATAGGCCCGGCGCGCCATGAGCATGGCGTTGTTGGTGGCCTTCATCTGGTCCAGGTTCTCCCTCAGGCGCCATTGCTGGATAAGGATGGACAGGAAGGCAATGGCGAACATCACCAGGAAACCTATGAGGATGGTTGTCTGGTTCTGGGCCTTCAGCCGCTGGGTCTCTTCCCGCAGCTGGGCGTTGTTCATCTCCGCATCCAGGATGGCCAGGTCTTCGTTCTGCACCTTGATGTAGACGGAGTCCTTTTCGTTGAGGAGCTGGGAGAGGTTGTCGTAGGCCTCGTCATAGCTTCCCAGGCTGGCGTAGATGCCGTGCTTGTGCTCCAGGCGCGCCAGCACGGAGCCCAGGGCATCGGCCTTGGCCAGTGCTTCCTGGAAGAGGCCCTGGGAACGCAGGTAAGTGATATCCAGGTTCGTACGGGAGTCTGCATCGGCCTGGACGGCATAGCGGGGATCGGCCATCAGCGTGGAGTAGCAGCGCCAGAATTCCTTCATGTTGCCCTGCGCGTTATACAGGATGGCCCGCGTCATGAGGGCCTTCACATGGATGGACGGGAAGAAGGCTTCGTACTCTTCGGCCTTGACGCAGTAGTCGTCGGCCTGGGTGAACTGTTTCAGTTTCACGTTCTCCTGGGCCAGCAGGATGTAGAGGTTGGGCAAATCCTGCTCGGTCCGCGCCTCCCGGCTGAAACGGACCGCCTTCTCCAGGTTCAGGATGGCCAGCGAAGGGTTGTCACGGTAGCTCTGGATGATGCCGATGATCCGGTACGCGTACATCCTTCCCGCGGGCTTCTTTTCGGCCGATGCCAGGCGCTCCATGGCCCGAGCCTCCAGCACCGCTTCCGAAACGCGGTCGGTTTGGATGAGGAATTCGCAGTACTCGTGCAAGGTGGAGAAGTAGAACTCCCGCAGGTCTTTTCGCTCGGAGAGCAGTTCCTTGATTTCCACCACCGTGGAGTCCATCCGCCCATACTCGCCCAGATAGAAGCGGACGGGCATTTCCAGGGAAAGACCCAGGCACTTGTAGCGGAAGTTGTTCTGCTGGACGCCCGCCTGATAGAGGGAATCGGCCAGCACCAGGTTCTCCGGGTTGAACTCCTGCATCCGGCCGTGCGCATAACGCAGGAAGGTCTCCTGGTCCACATGCAGACGGTTCACAATCTGCGCCCGGGCTCCCAGGCACAGAAGCAGAGCCGTAAGACACAGAAACAGCCGGCGCAGCATTACTTGGATCGGGCTTCTACGATGGACATCTGGTTCACCACGCAGGTGAGCAGTTTCTCCATGATGATGGGCTTCATGATAAAGTCGTTGGCTCCCACATTGAAACCCTTCACCACGTCTTCGTTGGAGTTAAGGGCCGACAGGATTACAATCTGGATATCGGCAGTCTCCGGATTTGCCCGGAGGCGGCGGATTACCTCAAACCCGTCGATGCCGGGCATCATCAGATCCAGCAGGATCAGGTCCGGTTTCTGTTCGGCGACCGCATCCAGGGCCAGCTGTCCGTTGGCCGCCGTGCGCATCTTGAAATTGAAGCGGGACAGCATCTTCTGAACCAGCACCAGATTCAGGGGGATGTCGTCCACTGCCAGAACGTTGTACTTGGAAAAGTCGTACTGTTGTGCGTAAAAAGGTATCATAGCTTTTGAGTGTTATTCGTTATTTGCTGGGGGGTCAACGGGGACCATGAACACAAAGCGGGCTCCTTTGGCGGTGTGGCTGGTGTCCAGGAATACCTTGGCGCCCATCCGTGCGGAGATGTCCCGGCAGATGCTAAGGCCCAGGCCGCTTCCCTGGACGAAATCGTTCAGCTTGGTGAAGCGTTCGAAGATTTTCTCCGCGGCTTCGGGCGCAACGCCGGGGCCGGTGTCCGTTACGGCGTAGGTTACATAGCCGGGGTTCTCTTTAAGTGAACTGGTGAGCCGGATCTCTCCCTCCGTGGTATGCTTGCAGGCATTGGTGAGGATGTTGATGAGGATTTGCTGGACGCGCCGGGGATCCGTGGTGAAGGTGAACGGCTCTTCACTCTCCGGCGCATAGTACATCTTCACGCCCGGCTGGAGCCGGTGTTCGGTGCTGGAAAGGGCTTCATTGGCCATGAAATGCATCTCTCCGCTGCTATAGACAATCCGGTAGCTGCCGTTATCCATGGCGCTAATATTCAGGATATCGTCCAGCAGCATGGTGAGCATCTCGGTGTTGTTCACAATATGGCTGGCGAATTCCTCCTTCTCCTCGGGCTCCAGGGTGCCGTCCGGCAGGGACAGCAGCTGGGAGAAGCCCACGATGGCGTTAAGCGGGGTGCGTACCTCGTGGCTCATGTTCTGCACGAAGCGGGTTTTGGCCGCGTCGGCCAGCCGCACCTTTTCGTTGGCCTCCTTCAGTTCCTGGATATGGAGCTGGTCTATCTTCTGACGCCTCTTCAGGTTGTGGAGGTGGGTGAGGAAGAAGATGGCCGAAACGGCAAACAGGACGGACAGCAGGATGAGGAGCCAGTGTGAAATCTGGGTGATCGTGTGCTCTTTCTCTTGCAGGTCGGCGCTGAGGGCAGCCTTTCCCATGGAGACATCCAGCTCCGTCAAGTTTGACTGGGTGGTAGTGGCGATGGCGTTTTCGAGGCGCCGCACCAGTTTTTTTTCCAGATTGAAAGCAAAGTCTTTGTATTCCGGAAATTCTTCGGGATCCTGGATTTCGCACAGGTTGGCTATCACCTTCATTTCCCGGATGGAACCCAATTCCACAATCTCCCTTTCCCGCTGGATGATGGTACCGTCAAATACGGCGTCTATAAGTGAGAAATAGGTTTCTGCCTTCTTGTTCACCTGGTACAGTTGCGGATCGGAGAGGAGTCTGTCCCTCAGCTGCCGGTATCGGGGTATGTCTCCGTCCAGGGCCGCCAGGCGGGCCTGGTAGTACCAGCAGCGGACGGTGTCCAGATGCACTTTGGCTCCCTGCATACCCTTTTCCACATTGATACGCACGGAATCCGAGCCGATGGGATAGGTATCGGCCAGGTCGCAGTACACGCGTGTGGGCGATTGCCTTTTCACGGTGGGGTCATCCGTCTCTTTGTACACCTTGACGGCCTTGAGCAGATAGGGCTTGGCGCTCATATAGTCGTTCTGGGCGATGTACAGGGACGCCAGATAGCGCACGCTGCCCCAGAGTCCGTAGGCGCTGTTCTCTTTCAGGGCGTGCTCCTGCATCTCCTTCAGCAGCTGCAGGGCACGGTTTTTCCGACCGCTGTTGTGGTAATAATTCTGCGTAATCTGATAGGAGAAATAGAAGTATTGCGAGAATCCATACTTGCTGGCAACCTCCTTCAGGGTCTCATGGGCCTCGTCAACGGCCTTGTCATTTTCCCGCGAACTCTTATTCGCGATCAGGTCCTTGAGGACCTCTACGTAATAGAGAGTTTCCGCCTTGGTATCCCCCTTGGCCTTGGCAGTGGCCAGCAGCTGCTCGTTGACGTCCTTGAATTCCGCCTTGCCCACCAGCAGGTCGGCCTGGCTGTAGTATTCGTAACATTCGTCGTCAATTTCGTACGGATTGTTCTGGGCAGAGGAGATCCCTGTCCAGGCCAGAAGCAATATCAGGATAAGGCTTTTTTTCATAGTGCGGCAATCCGGCTAAAAGTCGTCGTTGTTCTCATATATCTTGGTTTCCCAATCCCCGATGGACGCGGTGAAGGTGATCTCTTTGTAGATGGAACTGAGGTCCAGGCCGATATGGAAGGTGTACTGCTTGCCCGGCACCATCACGTTATTGGGGAGAAGGCCGTAGAGCATGTATTTATACACCTGTCCGGGCAGGGGCTTGTAATACTCGCTCCCGATGTGGAAGCCGTCCACATCAAACTCCACTTCCACGTACTGGCGGCCCACTGCAATCTCGTCCGGAATGGCATAGAAACGGCTGCTCTCCGCCATGCGGTCCACCAGGGTGCTGTGCCCCACGAACTTCTCGTTGGACATGCCCACCTCCACAGGAGAGTCTCCCTCGAACACCACCACGTTGCGGTAATAGCCCTGGTAGCTCCAGTTGCCGCGGCTTAGCAGGAGGTCGTTTAGATACACGCCTGCGGAGGCTATATGGTATGCGGTGACCTTGCGCAGATGGATAAGTCCCTGCAGCTCTTCCCGGGGCGTAACGTCGCAGATCTTGAAGCCTATGTCGTTGGTGATGTGCCCGAATTCCAGGGGAAGCATGTTGAGTTCGTGGATGCTGCGTTCCACCGTCTTGGAAACCAGCGGACCGGCCTCCGTCTCCGCTGCGTTGAAGGGAATGGAGTAGTGGTCCTCCCCGTAATGGAGGTCTGCCACGTGGGGATAGTATGCGCTTAGCAGTACCTTGGAGGGTATGTTGAGGATTTCGTTGTCCAGGTACAGGGAATAGCTGCCCGTGGAACTGCTGTATACGGGCGCGTTGTCAATGAGGACCGACCGGGAATCCTTCTCTATGCCAACTAGGGAGAAAGGCCGGTTGATATCCATGGTTGCGGTAATGGCCGATGCATCCACCATGGTGTTGTCGCTGATGGCGGAACGGGTGGCGATGCGTCCCGGATTTACCTTTTCCCCGTCCCGGGTTACGGAAATGTCAAAGCCCAGTTTCCGCTGTTCGGGTGCGGTGACGGTTTCCTGCAGGTCGTAGGTCTGGACGCAGGAAGCCAGCAGGGCGATGGATATCAATAACGGAAAGGTTCTCATAGTTGGTTATTCCATTTTGTACAGTTTGCTCCTGTTCTTCCAACCGGCGTCCGATTTGTACGTGGTGAAATAGATAACAATATCGGCGTCGCTCTTATAGTCTACAAAGTAGATTTTCTTCTTGGCGTCGGACTTATAGTCCACAAAGTACCACAGGCCCTTGTTGCCCTGGGCGTCGCTTTTGTAGCTGCACTTGTACACCACCAGGTCTGCGTCCGATTTATACTCCGTCACATACACTTTTACGTCTGCATCGCTCTTGTACTTGCAGGAATACACGGTTTGGGCGTTGGCCGCCATGCCGCCAAGGAGGGAGAGCACCAAAATGAGAAGGAACTTTTTCATAGCCTGTTATCTTTTATATCCTGCCAGTCTGGCAATGGTGGGGGCGATCTGGGCGTTGTCTTTGACGGTCACGAAGGCCTCTGCCCCGCAGCCCGTTACGTACAGGCCCACCGGGGAGCCGGAATGGGAGCCGAAGCTCCAGCCGAAACCGGCCGCCTTGTTAAGGTATCCCACGGCGGCGGTGACCATCCTGGAATTGGAGGAATACAGGTTTTCCACGCTGCTGTTCCTGTTGCCTTCCAGGCCGAAGATGGAGTGATAGACTTCCTGCAGGGCCTCATCGGCCTTTTCGTCTACTTCCACGCTGTCCCACAGGCCCAGGTGCTCCCGGAAGAAAGCCTTTACCTGCTCCCAGGAAGGGGTTACATAGTCCGCCTCGTTTTCCGGGAGGAAGGTTTTGCGGAAGAGGGCCGTGAGCGCGTCCATGGACATGTGCTGCCCTGCCAGGCGCTCCGGATGCATCTCGTACTGGCCGGAACCCAGCATGAGGCCGCCGGTCTCGTGGTCGGCCGTTACAAGGATGAGGGTCTCCTCCGGATGCTGCTCGTAGAAGTCCAGGGCCAGGTCTATGGCGCTGGCGAAATCGTTGAGTTCCTGGAAGCAGGCCGCCGCGTCGTTGGCGTGGCCGCCGTTGTCAATCTTTCCGCCTTCCACCATGAAGAAGAAGCCCTTGTCGGCATAATGGGCCCACAGATAGCTGATGCCGGCCGATACAAAGTCGCTGAGGGTGGTGTCGTCTTCCCGGCGGTCGATGGCGTACGGAAGGCTGTTCTGCGCTTTTCCGCTGAGGCACAGGACGCGGCCGCTGCGGCTGGCGATATCCTTGAACTGCTGCGGACCGTGGAGGACGGCGATGCCCGCGTTGCGGGCCATGTCCTCAAAGTAGGCGGGACTGTGTCCGGAATTCTTTTCCGTGATGAATCCGCCGCCCGCGGCAAAGTCCACGGGGGCCGTCATGTACTGGATGGCGATGTCTTCGTAATTGCCCCGCACGCGGGTGTGGGCGATGAAGCTGGCCGGCGTGGCATGGTTGATGCCCACGGTGGTGGCAACGCCGGTGCCGAAGCCCGCGGCCTTGGCCCATTCCGAAAGGTTGGACACCGGCTGTTCGTCCCGGTTAAGGCCGATGGCGCTGTTGTACGTCTTTACGCCGGTGGCCAGGGCCGTTCCGGCCGCCGCGGAATCCGTTACCAGGGAACTGGTGGATACGGTGGTCACGAAACCCCGGACCGGGAACTGGGAGAAGTTGATTACCGCCGGACCGTAACCGGTGGCTTCATTGTATTCGGCGGCGCCAAAGACCTGGTTCACGCCCATGCCGTCCCCTATGAAGTAAAACACATATTTGGGTGCGGCTCCTTCCGAAGCCCAAAGGCTGAGGGCAAAGAATGTGGCTAGCAGTATGCCCAGAACTCTCTTCATATTCTGATACTTTATATTTCAACAAATATAGTGAATTTCTTTTTATATTTGTAGTGCTTAATGGATTGTAGATATGAAAAAGTTCTTCTTCTCCCTACTTATGGCGGTTGTTTGTACGGCCCTGAGCGCCCAGACCGCGCGGGAATTCACCCTTCCCTTAACCCCCGACGGAGCCGCGGAGCTGGTTGTCTGGCTTCCGGAACAGCCCACCGGGAGGGCCGTGGTAGGTTGCCCCGGCGGTGGATACGCCGTGCTTTCCAACACGCATGAATGTGGCGCCTGGAGTGAGTTCTTCAACGCTAAGGGAATCGCCTTCGCCATGGTGAACTACCGCATCCCCCACGGGGACAGGACCCTGCCCATTTCGGACGTGGAGAGCGCCATGCGCATGCTCCGGGACAGCGCCGCCGTGTGGAAGCTGAATCCGGACGATATCGGCATCATGGGCTCATCGGCCGGCGGTCACCTGGCCTCCACAATAGCCACGCATACCCCGTATGCACTCCGGCCCAATTTCCAGATCCTGTTCTATCCCGTGATCACCATGGGCCGCGGCACGCACCAGGGTTCCCTGGACGGCCTGCTGGGAGAGGAGGGGCAGAAGGACCCGGAACTGGTGCGGCTTTATAGCAATGAACTGCAGGTGCGTTCCCACCTCACCCCGCCTGCCATCCTGCTGCTTTCCAGCGACGACAACTTGGTTCCTCCGGTACCCAACGCCATCGCCTACTACACGGCCATGCGCAACGCCGGAAACAGCTGCTCCATACACATTTACCCCACCGGCGGCCATGGCTACGGCTACATGCCCTTCTTCGCCTATCACGACCAGATGCTGGCCGACCTCTCCGCCTGGCTGGATAACCTCCCTTCCCCCAGGCAGGACGCCGTGCGGGTTGCCTGCATCGGCGACAGCATCACGGACGGTTATCTCATTGACCTCAGCGACACCAACGGCTACCCCGGCCAGATGCAGAGGATGCTGGGAGAGGGCTACTGGGTCAAGAACTACGGCGTCAGCGCCCGCACCCTCCTGAACAAGGGCGACTTCCCCATCATGAAGGAACTGGCCTGGGAAGATGCCCTGGCCTTCAACCCCAATGTGGTGGTCATCAAACTGGGCACCAACGACTCCAAGCCGTACAACTGGGTGCACAAGGCCGATTTTGAGAAGGACCTCCAGCAGATGATCGATGCCCTGAAGGCCCTCCCGTCCCGGCCGAAGATCTTCATCTGCACTCCCATCCCGGCCTTCAAGCCCAGCTGGGACATCAGCGAGGAAGTGATTGCCGGGGAAATCATCCCCCTGCTGGAAAAAGCCGTGGAGAAGAACAAGCTGGAGGGCATCATAGACCTGCACACCGCCTTCGAGGGACAGGAGAACCTGGTCTTCGACGACGGTATCCACCCCACCCAGGCCGGTGCCCGCAAGATGGCCGAAATCATCGCCAAGACCATCGACCCCAACGCCCAGATCCAGCAGCGCGGCTTCCGCCCCCGCCGTTAAGCACAGTCTAACAAGCTGAGCCAGAGTATATTATAAAAAAACCCTGCTGTAAAAGTGCAGCAGGGTATTTGCGTATAACGCTGATTGTCAGCTACTTCTTGAAGAGCATCGGAGCCATTTCATACAGGCAGCGGCGCCAGGTGAGGAATTCGTGGGCAGTGCCCTCGGATACATAACCCTTGGCGTTGAAGCCGGCTTCCTGCAGTTTCTGGGCAGCGGCGCGGATCTGGTCCGGACCTTCCTTGCTGCCGCAGCCGATGAAGATACCCTTTACGCCGGTACCCTGCACTTCTTCCGGGGAATAGGTGCCGCCGGAGAGGAGGCCATACCAGCCGAACATCTCCGGACGGGCCAGGGTGATGGTGTGGGTTTCCATACCGCCCATGGACAGGCCGGCCATGGCGCGGCTTTCCTTCTTGGCGATGGTGCGGAAGTTGGCGTCGATGTAAGGAACCAGTTCGTCGCAGAGGACCTCCTGGAAGCCATTGTTCATCATCATGCCCATGCCGCCGGCAGGACGTGCGGGACGGGCCTGAGGGGCTCCGCCGGGAGCGGCACCGGGAGCGCCAGGACCAGCAGGACGTGCACCGGGAGCACCAGGCGCACCGGGAGCACCAGGCGCGCCGGGAGCGGCAGCGGGACGGGCGGCAGGCATCTGGCCGGGACGGAAGCCCTCGTTGGTCATGCCGTAGGTCATCACAATGATGAACGGTTCAATCTTCTTGTCGGCGATAAGGTTGTCCATGATGAGGTTGGCATGGCCCTGGTTCCACCAGGCATACTCGTTCTCACCCCAACCGTGCTGCAGATAGAGCACCGGATATTTCTTCTTGGTCTTGTCGTATTCGGCGGGAGTGTAAACCCATGCGACACGCACCTGGTTGGTGCTGTTGGACCAGAACAGGACCTGCTGTACCTTGCCGTGGGGGACATTCTTCATGGCATAGAAATCGGCATCGTGTGCGGGGATTTCAATACCGCTCTCCCAACGGGTGGAACCGTAGTAGTTGTTGGTACCGGGGTCGTTCACCACACCGCCGTCAATGGTCAGATGATAGTAGTGGAAGCCCTCGTCCATGGGGCCGGAGGTGGTGCCCATCCAGGAGCCGTCTTCGGCCTTGTGGAGCACGGTGCCGCCGGAACCGCCCAGACCCAGGCTCACAATCACGGAAGTGGCCTTGGGGGCGTTCACTTTGAAGCGGGCATAGCCCTGGGAGTTCACCATCGGGTACTCCTGGCCGGGCTGGTTGAGCTCGGAAGGTTTGAAGTCTTCCAGGATAACGGCGTCGTCCATCTTGGGATCGAAGCCCTTGACGGCCAGATAGGCCTGCTTGGGTTTGTAGTTCTCGTCGAACAGCAGCGGGTAGTTGCGTACGCCCAGCCAGGAATCCTTGTCGGAAACATTCCAGAAGGTAACGCAGTCAATCACATCCTTATGCTTGCGGAGCACCTTGAACAGGTTCACATACTGGTCCTGCTGGAGGGTGCGCTCCCAGTCGGACACGGTGGCCTGGCCCTGGTTGAAACGGAGGCCGCCGCCCATGTCCTCGTTGATGCGGATATCCAGTTCCGTGAGGTGGATGTGCTTCACAACGGTGGAATAGAGGTTGATGGCGTCGTCCACTTCCTTCATGGAAGGACCGTAAACGTTGTAGTGGGCCTGCATGCCGATACCGTCAACGGGTACGCCGGCGTCCTTCATGCGCTTTACCAGATTGTAGATGCGCTGGCTCTTGGCGGGCTCGGCATCGTTGTAGTCGTTGTAGTAAAGCAGGGCATTGGGATCCGCCTCATGGGCATACTCGAAGGCCTTGTAGATGAATTCCTCACCGGCAATCTGGTACATGGGGGAATTGCGCAGTTCCGGACGGCCGGGATACACCGGGCTGTCGGCCACTGCCTCGTTCACCACGTCCCAGCAGTAAACCACGTCCTTGTAGCGGTTCACGATGGCCTGGATGTGATGTTTCATATTGGCATAGAACTCTTCCTTGGGGAGGAGGTTGCCTTTTTCGTCCTGATACATCCAGGTGCCGATCTGGCTGTGCCACATGAGGGTGTGACCGCGCATCTTGATGCCGTGCTCACGGCAGAAGTTGGCAATGCGGTCTGCGTCTTCCCAGTTGAACTCACCCTTCTTGGGTTCGGTGGGCTGAGGTTTCATGGCGTTCTCTGCCGTGATGCTGTTGAACTCACGGAGGATGAGCTTGATCTGATCGGCGTCCGTGACGTTGCGGTTATTCACGGCTACGCCAATCTTGAAGTAATCCTTGTACGCATCCTTGAGGCCGTCTGTGGGCTCGGGGATGGTACGGGGGCCCCATTGGGCCCAGGAGGGAACGGCGCACAGAAGGAGTGCGCACAGTCCGGTAAAGAGGGCTTTTTTCATTGATTAAACAGTTTGAGTGTTTATATAAAGAAAACTATTCTTCTTCCTTTTTCTTCTGGAATTTGGCCTTGGCCCTTTCGGCGGCATCCGAGATGTCTTCCGACATCTCATCCAGCTTTTCTTTGGCCTTTCCGGCGAATTCCGTGGCGTTTTCTTTCATTTCCGCGCACACTTCCTTCACCTTGGGGGAGGCCTTTTCATACAGTTCCTTGGCGCCGGCCTTGGCCTTGTCGGCCGCCTCGTTCAGTTTCTCACCGGCTTTGTCCGCTGCATATTGGAGCTTTTCTGCAAACGATACTTTACCATCACCGTTAAGGTCCATGGGATTGTTGGGATTCTCTTCGTTCATAAGATGTGGTTTTTAATTAACACCCCTAAGTTAATCACATTTTTTAACGAATGCAAGGAAAAAGATAAATCGTTTTACTTACACAGCATGATATCCAGTATCATCTTATCCGTGACCTTCATGCCCGCGGAGCCGATGGCGCCTATGTTCCGGATGGTCTTCTCCACGTCGTCGTCGATGATGCCGTCGGTGGAGGGGATGCAGGTGCCGCGAAGTGCCAGGACGGCCGATTGTACCGCGCAGGAGACCCCGGATGCCACTTTCATGGCGCAGCCCACCTTGGCTCCGTCGCACACCATGCCGGTGATGTTCCCCGCCATGTTCTTGATGGCGGCGCAGATTTCCCTGTACCCGCCGCCCTGGAGGTACACGATGCCGCAGGCGCTGCCGGTGGAGGCCACCACGCAGCCGCACAGGGCCGATAATTTGCCCAGGTAATGCTTGATGTGGATGGCCACCAGGTTGCTCAGGATGAGCGCCCGGGCCAGCCGCTCGTCGTCCACCCCGTACTTGAGGGAATAGGCGATGACGGGCATGCTCACCGTAATGCCCTGGTTGCCGCTGCCGCTGTTGGAAAGGGCCGGGAGGGTGCTTCCCGCCATGCGGGCGTCCGACGCGGCGGCCGTAAGCCCCATGGCGTAACTCATGAAGTCTTCCCCGAACACCTCTTTCTGGTTTTCCCGGATGGTGCGCCCCACGTTGAGGCCGAAATCCCCGTGCAGGCCCTCGATGGCCAGGGCCAGGTTCAGCTTCCTGTCGTCCAGGATGAATTCGATGTCCTTATAATCGGCCGATGAGGCAAATTCGCAGATGTCCTTCACGGTGAGGTCGTAGGCGTCGGAAACGTGTTCGGCCGCGGCGGCGCCGGACTCCGAACTCATGAGGATCCTGTCGGCAAAGCTGGTTTCCACAATCTTGTCGTGGTCGTCCTCGATGATGGCGTAGGCATGCGGATCCACCTCGGCGCTGGCGCGGGCCCCGCCTTCCACCGACACGGTGGCCTTCACGTACAGGAGGCGGTCCGTGGGTGCCACGGAGATGGTCACTTTCTTATCGGCCACCAGGGCCTTGGCGCGTTCTACGGCCGACGGGGACAGTCCGGAGAGCACTTCCAGGCCCTGGGCGGAGCACCCGCAGACGGCGCCCAGCGCAGCGGCCACGGGAAGGCCCACCATGCCAGTTCCGGGGATGCCCACCCCCATGCCGTTCTTCAGGATGTTGCCGCTTACGGCTACGTCAATGCGGTAGTCGGCCCGGAGTCTCCAGTCCTCTCCGCAGGGACAGTTTTCCATAATGATTTCCACCGCCTTCGCTACCGCCAGCGCCACTGCAATGGGTTCCGTGCAGCCCAGCGCCGGTTTCACTTCCCGGTGGATCAGGTTGATAATCTCCCGATACTCCATATCAGACAATTTGGTTTCCGGTATACAACTGATAATATTTGCCCTTGAGCTCCAGCAGCTCCTGGTGCTTGCCCCGCTCGATGATGCGGCCGTGGTCCAGCACCATGATATAGTCGGCATTCTGCACCGTGGAGAGGCGGTGGGCGATGACAAAGGTGGTGCGGCCCTTCATGAGCGAATCCATGCCCTTCTGGATGAGGCGTTCCGTGCGGGTGTCGATGGAGGAGGTGGCCTCGTCCAGGATGAGCACCGGCGGATTGGCCACGGCGGCGCGGGCGATGGAGAGCAGCTGCCGTTCGCCCTGGGAAAGGTTGCCTCCATCGGCCGATAACACGGTGTCGTAGCCCTTGGGCATGCGGCGGATGAAATCGTGCGCACAGGCGAGCTGGGCGGCCTCCCGGCACTCCTGGTCCGTGGCGTCCAGGCGCCCGTAGCGGATGTTCTCCATCACGGTCCCGCCAAAGAGGTGCGTCTCCTGCAGCACCATGCCCAGGCTGTGGCGAAGGGAGTCCTTCCGGATGTCCTTGATATTGAGTCCGTCAAAGGTGATGCTGCCGTCCTGGGTTTCGTAGAAGCGGTTTATAAGGTTGGTGATGGTGGTCTTTCCGGCGCCCGTCCCGCCCACGAAGGCAATCTTCTGGCCGGGATAGGCGGTGAGGGTAATGTCGTAAAGCACCTGTTTTTCGGGGACATAGCCAAAGTCCACGTCCTTGAGGGAAATTTCTCCCCGGATGTCCTTGAGCTCTTCCTGCCCATGGTCCGGTTCCGGCTCTTCGTCCAGCAGGGCATACAGACGGTCCGTGCCCGCGGCGGCCATCACTATGGAATTGATTTCGTTGGAGATGGAGGATACGGGCCGGGTGAAGTTGCGCTGCAGGGTGAGGAAGGAGACCAGCGTACCCAGGGTGAGGGCGGCTCCGTCCAGTCCCCGCAGGAACCAGGGCGCCACGGCTCCGGCGAATCCCGCCAGGGGGGAGATGCCGGCCGTGGGCGTGTAGCCCAGGGCGATCACCGCACCCACCAGCGCCAGCAGTACATAGGCGAAGTTGCCGATGTTGGAGTTGATGGGCATGATGATATTGCCTATCTTGTTGGCGTTGTACACGCTGGAGCGCAGTTTTTCGTTCAGTCTCTCAAACTCCTTCACCGCTTCGTCCTCGTGGCAGTAGACCTTCACCACCTTCTGGCCGGAGACCATCTCTTCGATGAAGCCGTTCACCTTGCCCAGGTTTTGCTGCCGCTCCACAAAGTATTTTTTGGAGAGTTTGCCCAGGCTGGTGGTCACCCGGTACATAAGCCAGGCCATAAAGACGGAGACCAGCGTGAGGGGCAGGCTGAGCACCAGCATGCTCACGAAGGTGGCCAGGATGGTGACCAGGGACTTGAACAGGTTGGGAACGCTGCTCCCCACCACCTGCCGGAGGGTGTCCACATCGTTGGTATAGACAGACATGATATCTCCATGGGAATGGCTGTCGAAGTACCTGAGCGGCAGTTTTTCCATGTGGGAGAAGAGGTCTTTCCGGAGGCTCAGGAGCGTACCCTGCCCCACATGGATCATGATGAGGCTCTGGGCATATCCGGCAACGATGCCCGCCAGCAGCACGCCCGCCAGTTTGAGAAGGGCCACCGCCAGGGGACCGTAGTCCGGGCTCAGGGCACCTGTGAGGGGGGTGATATAATCGTCGATGAGCGTGCGGGTAAAGAGGGAGGAGG
>JAEEQF010000124.1 GCA_016285175.1 Bacteroidales bacterium | reverse complement strand
CTTGAGGGTCGTGGGAGACTACCACGTTGATAGGCAGGATGTGTAAGGTCGGCGACGGCCTCAGCAGACCTGTACTAATTGCCCGAGAGACTTTCTCTAGAGAAAGATAAGCCAAAAGAAAAAGCGAAGATCTATCGAAGTCTTCCTTGAAATATTCTCTCAAGTAATATACTGCCGTGGCTATAGCGGTGAGGAACCACCTCTTCCCATTCCGAACAGAGAAGTTAAGCTCACCCGCGATGATGGTACTGACCTACCAGTTGGGAGAGTAATTCGCTGCGGTTTTTCGAGAGCCCTGACATCACATGATGCCGGGGCTCTTTTTTTAGAAAGGCTGTAGCCTCTGAAAACTGTCGCCGCCCACGGCACATGAGTGGGTAACCATCGATGGGAGGGACTTGGTTTTCAGAGGCTACAGCCTTTCAATTAGGTATACAACCCTCCGTTGATGGAGATTACTTCGCCGGTGATGTAGGAGGAGTCCGGGGAGGCCAGGAAACCCACCAGGGCCGCCACCTCTTCCGGATCGCCGAAGCGGGCGGCCGGAATGTCTTTCTTGAGTGTGGCTTCGTCCAAGCCTTCCACCATGTCCGTGTGGATAAATCCGGGAGCAACTGCATTCACAGTCACTTTCTTACGGGCCACTTCCTGGGCCAGGGCCTTGGTGGCGGCTATGAGTCCGCCCTTGGCGGCCGAATAGTTGGTCTGGCCGGGCAAGCCCTTAATCCCGCTTAGGGAAGTCACATTGATGATCCGGCCGAACTTGTGCAGCAGCATGGGCTGCAGCACGGCATGCGTCACATGGTAAAACCCGTTCAGGGTGGTGTCCAGTACGGCTTTCCAGTCATCGGCCTCCATCCAGATGAGCAGGTTGTCGCGGCGGATGCCGGCATTGTTCACCAGCACCTCTATATAATCCTCCGGATGGGCGGCCTGCCAGCTTTCGATGGCGTTTTTCACCGCCTGGGCATCGGCCACGTCAAAGCGGAGCAGTTCTCCGTGTCCGTCAATGGAGGCGAGCGTCGCTTCTGCGGCTGCGGTGTTGGATACGTAGTTGATAAGGACCTCGTAGCCCATACCGTAAAGCTTCTGACAGACGGCCCTGCCGATTCCTCGGCTTCCGCCGGTGACTAATGCGTACTTCATTGTGCAAAATTGAACATTTGGTTAATCTTTTCCGCGCCCAGTATTACGGAACAGGTGCGGACAGCCGTATAACTCACCCCCAGGACGCCGTGCAGGCCCAGATTCTGTCCGGTGAGAAACAGTCCGGGGAGCGGCGTACGGGGCGACACCACGCATACGCTAAGCTGGGACTGCTGTTTGAGGATGCCATAGGCCGATCCTCCCGGTGTGCCGGTATAGCGTCTCCAGGTGTCCGGCGTGCTGGTCCAGAACTCTTCCACAGCTTTTTCCAGTCCCGGAATGCTGGCCGATGCCCGGGAAATACAGGCCTTGGCGAACGTTTCACGGTCCGGAATCTCCTCCTCCACATGGGTCATCAGGTCCAGGGAAACGGCATAGCCCTGGTCATCGGCATTCCCGAAATGCACCAGCATGCCGTCTATGGAGATGGCGTTGTCTACATAACGGATCTGCTTCTGTTTCAGCTTGATATAGGTTGTGAAGATGCCGCTTCCGTTCTTGAGGATGGAAAGCCGTTTCAGATAGGAAGACCGGAGCGAAGGACGCACCAGTGCGGCGGTTTCCAGGGGATGGATGTCGGACACCACGATGCCTTGGTAAGTGCTTCCGTCGGCACAGACAACCTGGCAGGGGCCGTCGTCGGCAGGGCCGATCCTTACCACTTCTTTCCGGGTGAGTACGCTGCCGCCGCGGGAGCGGATATCATCGGCGATGGCCTGGGCCAGAACCTGTCCGCCGCCCTCCAGCCGCCAGCTTCCGTTCATGAAATGGTATGCGATATGAGCATATTCGTGCAGGGAAACTTCGCTCAGGGGAGACTGGAGCCGGAGCGTGACACCCAGCAGGATCCGGGGATCCAGGCCGGCGGATTCCAGCCATTCCGCCGCGCTGGAAGACGCTTCTTCGGGGAATTCCGTGCCGATATAATACGCCAGCGGCTTCAGCCTGGCCAGGGCGGGGATATCGGCCGGATGGGGGAGCGAATGGGTGATCCCGTCCACCATGACCTGATCCGGAGTGGAAACCTTCCGCCAGGGCAGTCGCATCAGGCCCAACGGCTCGAAAATGCGGTGCAGGGGCTCTCCGGGGGCCAGTCCGGCCACCGAATGGAAGCCCGTGTCGAAGCGGATGCCACCCCTCACGAACGACTGCAGGCAGCCGCCCATCTGCGCCCCGCGTTCCAGCACGGTCACTTTGTATCCGTGCCTTGCCAGGATGGAACCGCAGAGCAGCCCTCCCAGTCCGGAACCAATTACAACAGCATTAGACATTTCTGATGATGAGGGTGGAATTGGTCCCGCCAAAGCCGAAGGAGTTGGACAGGAAGGTATCGAATTTCCGCTCCAGGCGGGTGGCGGGGATCCACAGGTGGCAGGAATCCTCGTCCGGATGTTCAAAATTGATATTGGGGGCCACAAAGCCGCCTTTCATCATGAGGATGGAATAAATGACCTCCGAAGCCCCTGCCATCCACATTTCGTGTCCGGTCTGGGACTTGGTGGATGTGATGGGGACGGTCTTCTCTCCCAGTACCCGCAGCAGGGCCTTGGCCTCGTTGGCATCCCCCACATGGGTGGAAGTGGCGTGCGCGTTCACATAGCCGATCTCCCGGAGGGAAACGCCGGCGCGGCGGATGGCCATCTCCAGCGAGCGGGCGGGCCCGTCCACGTTGGGGGAGGAAATATGGTCTCCGTTGGCGGAGAAGCCGTATCCCAGCACCTCGGCCAGGATGGGGGCTCCGCGCCGGAGAGCCGATTCATAGCTTTCCAGGATCACCGTAGCGGCCCCTCCGCTGGGGATAAGTCCGTCGCGGTCCCGGTCGAAGGGACGGCTGGCCGCGGCCGGATTGTCTTCCCGCAGGGAGAAGGCGGAAATGCCGTCAAAGGAGCCTGTGGCCGCCATATTCACTTCCTGTGCACCGCCGCAGACCACCATTTCCTGAAGCCCGTTCTGGATGAGCAGGGCACCCAGGCCGATGGCGTGGGAGCCGCTGGCGCAGGCGCCCGAAACCGTAAGATTGATGCCCTTGAGGCGGAAAATAACGCCCAGGTTCATGGTTACGGTGGAATTCATGGACTGGAAAATGGCGCCGCTGCCGCAGAGCATGGTATCCTGCTTCTCAATGATCTTGGCTACGGACTTATACACGGCATCGGCCGTGCTGTCATTGCCGTAAAGCAGGCCCACTTCGTGGCTATCCAGGTATTCCTGGTCGATGCCGGCATGCCGGAGGGCATCCCGGGTGGCGCAGTAGGCGTATTGGGCCGGTTCCGGCATATAGACCCGCTGGGCGCGGGGGAGTTCTTCCTTCAGCTGCGGCTTGGGCACGGCACCGGTGAGACCGGAACGGAAGCCCATGGCCTTGCGCTCCGGATCCAGGACAATTCCGGATTTCCCTTCATAGAGGGAATCCCGGACCTGGTCCAAGGTATTTCCCAGGCAGGACCAGATGCCCATGCCCGTTATGACGACTCTTTGCATCATGAGTGAATTCTCTATATTAATATGCAAAGATACGGAAAAAATAGCTATATTTGTCATTATCGTGTAAAGTACTCACAGGTATGGAATACAGACCTTTAACTGAAGCCGAGATCCAATGCCTCGAGGAGCGGGGCTGCAAGTCGGACGACTGGTCCACCGTAGAAACATCGGACCCCTCCACCATCAAATACATCAGGAACGTCCGTTTTTCCGGAGTAGTCCGTTTCGGAAGTTTCAAGTCCAGCATCACCCTTTCGGGCGGTCTCAGAAAGCATTCTGGTCTCCGGAACGCCACCTTGCACAATGTAACGGTGGGAGACAATGCCCTGGTGGAAAACATTACGGACTATATCGCCAATTATGATATTGGTGAAAATACCTATATCGAGAACGTGGATATTATCCTCACGGACGGGAAAGCCCGTTTTGGAAACGGCGTGGAAGTGTCCGTGCTCAATGAAACGGGGGGACGTGAGGTAAAGATCTATGACAGGCTCAGTTCCCAGACCGCCTATGTCCTGGCCATGTACCGCCATCGGCCGGATGTTATTGCCCGCATCAACGGGCTCATTGAGGATTATGCAGAGAAGCATTCCTCCACCAGGGGCTTTATCGGCAGCAATGTGTCCATCCGCAACACCCGTTATATCAGGGATGTGCGCATTGGGGACGGGGCCGATATCTTTGGCGTGAGCCGCCTCAAGAACGGCAGCGTGAACAGCAACATGTCGGCGCCGGTCACCATCGGCCACGGCGTCATTGCCGATGATTTCATCATCTGCAGCGGCTCTTCCGTTACGGACAACACTACCTTGGAACGCTGCTTCGTGGGGCAGAGCTGCCACATGGGACACGGTTACAGCGCTTCGGATTCGCTCTTCTTCAGCAACTGCCAGGAGGAGAACGGTGAGGCCTGCGCCATCTTTGCCGGTCCTTTCACGGTAACGCACCACAAGTCCAGTCTCCTCATCGCCGGCATGTTCTCCTTCATGAACGCCGGCAGCGGCTCCAACCAGAGTAACCACATGTACAAGCTGGGACCCATCCACCAGGGCGTACTGGAGAGAGGCTCCAAGACCGCGTCGGATTCCTACGTGCTCTGGCCTTCCCGCGTGGGTGCTTTCTCGCTGGTTATGGGACGCCATGTCACGCATTCGGACACCTCCAACCTGCCTTTCTCCTATTTGATTGAGCAGCAGAATACTACATATCTGGTTCCGGGTGTGAACCTGCGCAGCGTGGGAACGGTCCGTGACGCCCAGAAGTGGCCCAAGCGCGACGCCCGCAAGGATCCGGACCGGCTGGACTGCATCAATTACAACCTCCTCAGCCCTTATACCATCCAGAAGATGTTCAAGGGCATCAAGTTGCTGCAGAACCTCCAGTATTCTTCCGGTGAACTGTCGGACATCTACTCCTATCACAGCACCAAGATCCGCAACAGTTCGCTCAAGAACGGTATCCGCTATTACCGGACTGCCATCACCAAGTTCCTGGGCAACTCCATCATCACGCGGCTCAAGGATATGCCCCAGGGTGCCTCGGACCAGCAGATCCGCTCCCTCCTGAAGCCGTCCACTCCCGTGGGAAGCGGCCTTTGGGTGGATATCAGCGGCCTCATCGCTCCCAAGTCTGCCGTGGACGAGCTTCTGGAGCAGGTAAAGGACGGAAAGATGGACCTGCAGGGCATCTCGGATGCCTTCCACCAGATGCATGCGAATTATTACGAGTACGAATGGACTTGGGCCTACGACAAGTTTGGAGAATGCTTCGGCTA
>JAEEQF010000123.1 GCA_016285175.1 Bacteroidales bacterium | reverse complement strand
TCCCCCAGATCCGCGCCATGTACGGCGGGGACCATTCCCGCAAGGAAACGCTGGTGGAGTACGGTTTCCGCCTTCCCGCCGCCAGCGACAACCGTCCCCTCACCTTCGACGAATTCGAATCCGTCACGGGCCAGACGGTGTACGTGAGCGCTACCCCGGCCGATTATGAACTGGAAAAATCGGAAGGCCTGGTAGTGGAACAGATTGTGCGTCCCACGGGCCTTCTGGACCCGCCCATCGAGGTACGCCCCACCCAGAACCAGGTGGACGACCTCATGGAGGAAATCCGCAGTCGGGCCGAAAAGGACGAGCGTGTGCTGGTGACCACCCTCACCAAGCGGATGGCCGAGGAGCTGGACAGCTATTTTACCAAGACCGGCATCCGCTGCCGCTACATCCACTCGGACGTGGACACCGCCGAGCGTGTGGAGATTATCGAAGACTTCAAGAACGGCCTCTTTGACGTACTCATCGGCGTAAACCTCTTAAGGGAAGGCCTGGATATCCCCACCGTGAGCCTGGTGGCCATCCTGGATGCCGACAAGGAGGGGTTCCTCCGCAGCGGACGGGCCCTCACCCAGACCGCCGGACGCGCCGCCCGCAACATCAACGGCCTGGTGATCATGTATGCCGATACCATTACCCAATCCATGGACGAGACCATCCGGGAAACCGCCCGCCGCCGCGCCAAGCAGCAGGAATACAACAAGCTGCATGGCATCACCCCCAAGCAAGTGCAGGTAAGGGCCAACATCCTCATGAGCGAGCTGGTGCGCTCCGGCGAAGACACCACCCACCTAAGCGGCTTCCTGAACCCTGTGCTGCAGAACTCCGTCACCGGCCACGTGAGCGCCAAGGACTCCGTCTCGGACCCGGAATACGTCCCCAGCGCCTCCGAGTTGGGCAAGGGGGATGTCTCCGTCGGCCTGGGCCACGACGCCAGACGCGAAGGCACATCGGCCTACGTGGACGGCTACATTGCGGCAGACCTGGCCGCCGTGCTGCAGGATCCCGTGATCCGCTCCATGTCCCGCGACCAGGTGGAGAAGGCCGCCGCCGAAGCCAAGCGCAAGATGCAGAAAGCGGCGGCGGAGCTGGATTTCACCGCCGCCGCCAAGTATCGCGACGAAATGTGGGCCCTCACGGAGTACCTTAAGGTGTGGAAGGATTAGTTCCGGGTCACCTTTACCACATGTTTGAGCGCGCGGACCTGGGAGACCACCTTGTCCAGCTCCAGGTTGGAAGGGACGGAAAGTTTAATATTCATTTCCCAGGTGCCGTTACGGGGATTTTCCGTGACCGTAAAACTGCGGATGGAGGCCTTGAACTGGCCGATCACCTCCAGCAGGCGGCCGCTGGCGCTTTCTTCATCGGCCAGGATCCGAAGCCCCACCTGGAAGCTGCCGCTTGAGGGCGTTTCGGCCCAGCGGACCTTCTGGATGCGGTACGGATACAACTCCAGCAGACGGGCGGCGTTGGGGCAGGTTATGCGGTGGATCTTAATGCCGTCTGTGCGGGTGACGAAGCCAAAGACATCGTCTCCGAAGACCGGGTTGCAGCACTTGGACATCTTGTAGTCTATCCCCTTTACGTCCTTGGCGTTGAGCACCAGGATATCGTCCTTGGAATCGTAGTGGCGGGCAGCCTTGGCCGATGTCTGCGCCACCTCCGCCGCCTCCACGGAAGCCGCATGCCTTTCGGCCTCACTCAAGATAAAGTCCTTTACAGTATTTACGTCCAGTACGCCCTCGCCGATAGCGGCATAGAAGGCCGTCAGGGAGCTGTATCCAAACTTGTTACGGAACTCCGTGACCATGGCGTCCGGGAAATCCAGCTTCCAGTTCTTGAGCCGGCGCTCCAGCAGTTCCCTTCCATCGGCCGCGCGGGACTGCTCCTGCGCCGCCAGAGCCTGCTTTACCTTTGAACGGGCCTTGGAAGAGACCACCCAGCCCAACCAGTCCTGCGTGGGGTGCTGGTTCCTGGAGGTAAGGATTTCCACGGAATCTCCCGTAGCAAGCTTTTCCCGGATGGAAACCGCCTTCCCGTTCACCTTGGCGCCCACGCATCTGGCTCCTATGTTGGTATGGATGCCGAAGGCGAAATCCAGCACCGTGGCCCCTGCAGGAAGGATCCGGAGCTCTCCGGTGGGGGTGAAGACAAAGATTTCCCGGGAAGGAGGCTGCGGCAGGTCTTCCGTGCCCTCGGAGCCGGGGTGCTCCAGCGCATACCGCACGCTGGTGAGCCAGGTATCCAGCGAGGCTTCCCGCTTGATGCCCTTGTAACTCCAGTGGCTGGCAAAGCCGTTCTCGGCCACGTCGTCCATCCGGCGGGTACGGATCTGCACCTCCACATAGGCCCCGTCCCGGTTCTTGACGGTGATATGCAGGCTCTCGTAGCCGTTGGGCTTGGGATTGGTAACCCAGTCCCTTAGGCGCTTGGTATCCTGCTCATATTCTTCCGTCACAAAGCCGAAGACCTTCCAGCACAGTTCCTTCTCCAGTTTGTGGTCCTCTCCGTCGCAGTCTATGATGAAGCGGATGGCGAACACGTCGAAGACGCCCTCGAAAGGTACCTTCTGCTTCACCATCTTGCACCAGATGGAATACGCCGCCTTGGTGCGGATTTTCAGTTTATAATGGATGCCGGCTGCGTCCAGCTTGGATTTGAGCGGTTCTATGAACTCCGCCATGAGCTTTTCCCGGTCCCGCTCCGTTGCCTTTAGCTTATTGGTAATGAGGCGGTACTGCTCCGGTTCCGCATAACTGAGGTAGGTGTCCTCCATCTCCCGCTTCATGTTGTAAAGGCCCAGCTGATGCGCCAGCGGGATATACAGCATGAGGGTTTCCAGGATCTTACGCTCCCGGTTGGCCCTGGGGAAGATCTTGAGGCTCCGCATCACCTCCAGCCTGTCGGAGAGCTTGAGCACCGTCACGCGCGGATCCCGGGAGTACTGGATGATGAGCTTCTTGTAATTCTCCGCCTCCAGGCGTGTATCCTTGGGATTGATGGTGGAAATCTTGTTAAGCCCGTCCACCATGGTCACTATGCTCTCATCCCATTCACGGGGATTGAGCTCCAGTCCTCCCATCCGGCTGCCTTCATGCAGATACACGGCGGCAACACATTCCGCGGGAAGGCCGATCTCATCGGAGACAATGCGCGCGACGGCATCCGGATGGCCGATAAAGGGCGATCCGTCGTGGCGGACCTTCTCCTTGAGGGCTTCGGCGGCAACGGCGCGGGCTCGCAGGATCAGCTGCTGCCCGTCCTCGCTGTATTGGGGAAAACTTAAGTCCATGGTCTATTTGTTTCGTTCGTTGAGGGCGCGCTGGTATGCACGGGCGTTGGCAAGATGCTCCACGTAAGATGAAGCGAAGCGGTGGGAACCGTTGAAGGACGGGTCCGCGCAGAAATACAGGTAATTGTGCGAATCCGGGTGCAGGACGGCCTCCAGGCAGCTCTTGGGAGGGCAGGAGATGGGCCCGGGGGGAAGGCCGAGATACTTGTAAGTATTGTAGGGCGACTCCACAGCAAGGTGGGAATGCAGGATGCGGCGGAGCTGATAATCAAAGATAAAGGCGATGGTGGGATCGGCCTGTAGCGGCATTCCTATGCGGAGGCGGTTCAGGTACACCCCGGCAATCTTCGGCTGCTCCGGCACGTAGCGGGTTTCCCCGTCCACGATAGAGGCCAGCACGCTCACTTCCTGCGGGGTAAGGCCCTGCGCCCTGGCAGCCGCGCGGCGCTCTTCCGTCCACCAGTCATTGCATTCCTTCACCAGGCGGTCCATGATTTCACGTACGGAATCCGTCCAGCGCATCTGATAGGTATCCGGAATCACCAGCGTGAAGAGCTGCGCGGGCTGCACGCCGTAACGGGCCAGGGAATCCGGGGAATAGAGGAAACGGGCCACATCGGCCGAATCGGCCAGCATCTGGGCGCCGATCCTGCGGGCCAGCATGGCCGGGGTCTTGATGCTGCCGGAAAGGGTAAGGTTCACGGGCGTCTGCCAGCCCCTCTGGAGCATCCGTGACACGTACATGCTTGAACAGCTGCGGTCTATACGGTAATGCCCTACTTCCACCTCTTTCACGTCCTTCAGGACCCGCTCCAGGCTGGCGGTGTTCTTCACTATGCCGGAAGCCACGATGCTGTCCCGGACCGCATCGGCATCCATCCAGGGATACACGTAAAGGTCCAGGTCTCCGCTGAAATTGGGAGCCTTCCTGTCGTACCAGGCCCGGTACAGCGCCCCTCCGCCAAAGAAGAGCGCGGCGACGGCCAGGCCGATGGCCAGTTTCCCCAGTATCTTTTTCTGCACCGTTTTCATTGGCTAACGGAGTTTGATTTCGTCGCCTTCGCGAAGCTGGACTTCCCCGCTCTTAGGGAAGGCATTCAGCTTCCGCACGGCTTTCTCCTGCAGGGCGAAGCGCTGGCAGATGTCCCGGAGCACTTCCCCGTCTTCCGCCACGATGTATTTGTCCAGGCCTGCGGGTGCGCTCTTCTTCTTGGGCTGCAAGTACACTACCTCACCGGGCGTGAGGGGCCGGTCCTTCTTCAAGTCGTTGTACCGCAGGATCTCGCTGCGGAAAAGATGATAGGACTTGGCCAGCGAGCTGAAGGTCTCCCCGGCCGATGCATACACGAAGGGGACGCCGTTCTTGGCGTACAGCTGCCGGCTGAGGGAGAAGCGGTACAGTTCGTCGGCCTTCATCTTGCCCGCCTCGGTGGAGGTGGCGGGCACCAGCACGGCCTCCTCTATCCTGAGCGGAGAGGCAGGCAGGACCACCTCCTCTTCCGGGCTGAGGGTGTCGAAACGGGAAAGGTTGTAATCCTCCACATATTTGATGAGTTTGGAGGCGTAGGTGGGGTCCGTGGCGTAACCTGCCTGCTTGAGGCCGTATGCCCAGCCCTTATAGTCCGTGCGTTCCAGGTCGAAGAGGAACTTGTAGCGGTCGCTGTAGCGCAGGAAGTCCGAATGGTCCCGGAAGCTTTCATCGGCCGATTTATACTTGCGGAAACATTCGTTCCGGCGGTCATCGTCCGCATGGATGGTGGCGCCCTTCCAATTGGAATGGCACTTGATGCCGAAGTGGTTGTTGCCCTGGGTGGCCAGGGTGGAGCGGCCGGAACCGGACTCCAGCAGGCCCTGGGCCAGCGTGATGCTGGCCGGAACGCCGCTTCGCTGCATCTCTGCTACGGCCACGGGGGCATACTTGTCTATATACTGCTGCTGTACACTCTGCGCGGAGAGGGAAAGCGCCAGGAGCGCACAGAATAGGGTAAGAACAACCTGCTTCATCTTATACTGCCTGTTATCTGAAGATTGCCTGCATTTTTTCAGATGCATCGGCATTTTTTCTGCATCTGAAAAAATGCAGGCAATCTCTAATTCTAACAAGATGCTAAGTTAAGAAGAAAATCTTAAATCTCGAAAACATCGCCGTCCGATGCGGCGAAAGTTTCC
>JAEEQF010000122.1 GCA_016285175.1 Bacteroidales bacterium | reverse complement strand
TGAAGATGGCAACCAGCGTGAACGAGATGTTCACGATACCCATTACCACCGTCTGCGTCATGGCGTTGCCCATACCCATGGATTCGAAGATACGGGGCGCGAAGTACAGCACGGCGTTAATACCCACGAACTGCTGGAACACGGAAAGCATGCAGCCGATGAAGATCACGATGAAGCCATAGGCCATGAGCTTCTCCTTCTTCTCCACCACCGTATTCTTGATCTCCGAGAGGATTTGCCGGGCCATGGAAGAGCCGTTGATGCGCGAGAGCACACTGAGGGCCTTGTCTTCCTGGCCGGACATCACCAGGTAACGCGGAGTCTCCGGCACCAGCATGATGAGCAGGGTGAAAAGGCCTGCCGGCACACATTCGGAGCCGAACATGAGACGCCAGCCCACCTGATTGGTCCATTCCACCACGGCGGGATCGTTCTTATGCGACTGGATGATGAGGAAGTTCACGAAGTAAACGACCAGCTGACCGAAGATAATCGCGAACTGGTTCCAGGACACCAGCTTGCCGCGCTTGTTGGCGGGAGCCACCTCGGCAATATACATGGGGCAGATGGCCGATGCCATACCCACGCCGATACCGCCGAGCACGCGGTAGAGGTTGAACGCTACCCAGAGGGACTGGGTGGGAACGCCCTTCTCGAAGAACAGGAACTCCGGATAGTACGAACCGGCGGCGCTGAGGAAGAAGCAGATACCTGCGAAGAACAGGCTCTTCTTACGGCCGAACTTGCCGGCGAACAGACCGGAGAGCGCGCTGCCGATGATACATCCGATGAGCGCGCTGGATGAGGTGAAGCCGTGCAGGAACTTGGTGTAGGTGAAGTCTGAGGCGCCCTCGAAGAACGCCTGCAGACCTCTTTCCGCACCGGAAATCACGGCAGTATCGTATCCGAACAGCAGGCCGCCCAGCACGGCGACAAGCACGATATAGAACAGATACGCACCTGATCCTTTGTCTTGTGTAGCTGTAGCCATTACTTTGCGTACAGGTTCAGGAGAGTCTCGTAGAGCTCCTGCTTGCCGGAGGCAACCTTGGGCTCGCCGTTCTTCTTACCGTATTCGTAAAGCTCCTCGAGGCTGGCTTTGCCTTCCTCGAACTTCTTGCCCAGACCCTCATCGAAGGAAGCGTAACGCTCCTTGACCATCTTGCAGATGGGGCTCTCTTCCAGAACTGCAGCAGCGTTCAGGAGGGCATGAGCCATGGCATCCATGGCGCTGATGTGGGCGATGAAGATGTCGTCCGGATCCGTGGAGGAGCGGCGGAGCTTGGCGTCGAAGTTGGTACCGCCGTCCTTGAAGCCGCCGTTACGGATGATCTGCATCATGGCCTGGGTGAGATCGTAAGGATCTACCGGGAACTGGTCCGTATCCCAGCCGTTCTGGGCGTCTCCGCGGTTGGCATCGATGGAACCCAGGAAGCCGTTGTCCACGGCCACGGTGAGTTCGTGCTCGAAGGTGTGGCCGGCCAGGGTGGCGTGGTTCACCTCGATGTTCACCTTGAAGTCCTTGTCCAGGCCGTTGGCGCGCAGGAAGCCGATAACGGTCTCCGTGTCCACGTCGTACTGGTGCTTGGTGGGCTCCATGGGCTTGGGCTCGATGAGGAAGGTGCCCTTGAAGCCGTTCTTGCGGGCATAGTCACGGGCTGCGGTGAGCATCTTGGCCAGGTGGTCCTTCTCACGCTGCATCTGGGTGTTGAGCAGGCTGTAGTAACCTTCACGGCCGCCCCAGAACACATAACCGGTGCCGCCCAGCTTGATGGTGGCGTCGATGGCGTTCTTGATCTGGACAGCGGCGCGGGCAACCACGTCGAACTGGGGGTTGGTGGCGGCGCCGTTCATGTAACGCTTGTTACCGAACACGTTGGCGGTGCCCCACAGGTTCTTGATACCGGTTTCCTTCTGCTTCTCCAGGAGGTAGTCCGTGATGTCCTTCATGCGGGCCTCGTATTCGGCGATGTCCTCGCAGTCTTCCACCAGGTCGATGTCGTGGAAGCAGTAGTAACCGATACCCAGTTTCTGCATGATCTCAAAGCCGGCATCGGCCTTTTCGCGGGCGCGGCAGTACGGGCACTCGCCCTTGTCCCACTCGTAGCTGCGGGTCTGGCCGCCGAAGGGGTCTGCGGAAGCCTGGCCCAGGGTGTGCCACCAGGCCATGGCGAACTTGAGCCAATCCTTCATCTTCTTGCCGGCGACCACGCGCTCAGCGTCATAATAATGGAATGCAAGGGGGTTCTTGCTCTCGACTCCCTCAAAGGGAATCTTACCGATAGTCGGGAAATACTCTTTTGCCATAATTTTAAAATGAAATAATTGATGTGATTATTAGTTTACAGATTGCTTTTCCAACGTTCATAGGCCTCGCGGTATTCGGCCTCGTGGTCCGGGATGATGACCTCCAGGCGCTCCAGGGTGGCGAAGGCCTCCCGGTTGTCCTTGTAGATGCCTGCGCCGATGCCGGCCCCCTTGGCTGCGCCCACGGAACCGTCCGTATCGTACAGTTCGATGGTGGCGCCGGAAACGCCCGCCAGGGTGTCCCGGAAAATCTTGGATTGGAACATGTTGGCCAGGCCGGCGTGGATCTTGTCCACCTTGAGGCCCATGGCTTCCATGATTTCAATGCCATACTGGAAGGAGAACACGATGCCCTCCTGGGCGGCGCGGATCAGGTGCCGCTTGTCGTGGCGGTTGAAGTTGACCCCATGGATGCTGCAGCCGGTGTCCTTGTTTTCCAGCATGCGCTCTGCGCCGTTGCCGAAAGGCAGGATGGAAACCCCGTCCGAGCCGATGGGGATCTCCGCGGCCACCTCGTTCATATCGGCATAGGAAATGCCCTCCGGGGCCACGTTGCGGCGGATCCAGGAATTGAGGATACCGGTGCCGTTGATGCACAGCAACACGCCCAGACGCGGATCTGCCGCCGTATGGTTCACATGCGCGAATGTGTTCACGCGGGAAAGCGGGTCATAGTTCACCTGGCCGATGACTCCGTACACAACGCCGGAAGTACCGGCGGTGGAAGCGATTTCACCGGGGTTGAACACGTTGAGACTAAGGGCATTGTTGGGCTGGTCTCCCGCACGGTACGTGACGGGCGTCCCTTCCGTGAGTCCCAGATACTCCGCCGCTTCCCGGGAAACGGTTCCCTGCACGCCGAAGGTGGGTTTGGTGGGAGCCAGGATGGTTTCCTCGAAACCGAAGAAATCCAGCAGCTCCTTGCTGGGGGAATTCTTCTTGAAATCCCAGAAAATACCCTCCGAAAGGCCGCTCACGGTGGTGCACACGCTGCCGGTAAGGCGCATGGCGATATAATCTCCGGGCAGCATCACCTTCCAGATGCGGCTGTACAGGTCCGGCTCATTTTCCTTCACCCAGGCCAGCTTGGCGGCGGTGAAGTTGCCGGGAGAGTTAAGCAGGTTGGGCAGGCAGTAATTCTTGCCCAGGGTATCGAAGGCCTTCTGGCCATAGGGAACGGCGCGGGAGTCGCACCAGATGATGGAGGGACGGAGCACGTTCATGTCCTTGTCCACGCACACCAGTCCGTGCATCTGGTAAGATATGCCTATTGCCTGGATATCCTTTACCGTAAACGTTTTGCTTTGCAGGGAAGCCTTGCGGCGCACCTGGTCCAGGATGTCGTCCGTGGCCAGTTTGAGATTGCCCCACCACATGGCGGGATCCTGCTCCGCCCATCCGGTCTTTTTGGAGATGATGGGAGCTTCACTTTTGGGATAAAAGGCTGTAGCGACACATTTTCCGGTATCTGCATTCACCAGGGACGCCTTGACCGAAGAACTGCCGATGTCGTAACCGAGAAGATACATGGTTAAAAGGATTTAGCGATATACGGCAAAGATAGTGATTATCTTTGACAAATAAAAGAAAAATCAGCGGGCCGATACATATTTATGCAAAGTGGCACGGACGGCGCCGGGACCCGCAAAAAGTTCCCGGACCATCCCTTCCACCCGCTCTCCCAGACCGGCCTCGTAAAGGTCCACGCCAAAGATATCGGCCCGGGAATAGAGCCGGCGGAGGCAGGAATAATCCTGCTCTCCCTTCCCTATCTCCAAGGGAGCCACGATGGCCTGCATTTCGGCCAGCAGCGGGTCCGGAGAGGGTTCAAAGGGTGTTCCGTCGTCCTTGATACCCTTGAGGTAACGGGCATATCCGGCCAGCACCAGCGGGATGAGTACCAGGTTGGACTTGTCCAGGCCGCGGGCGAGGTATTTCTTGAGCGTTTCGCCAAAACGGATGGGCAGTTTCTGGCTGGTGTCGCAGGCGATGCGCTGCGGGGCGTCCGGCATGAAGGGGTTGGGCAGGCGCTTGTTGATGACGTCCCCGATGAATTCGTAGGGGTTGAGCACGCCCGGGTCCACCACCACGGGCATGGCCTCTATGTAACCCAGTTTCTGGACGAAGGGACGGATATCGGGATCCTTCATTTCGGCCGATATGAGCGTATAGCCCAGCATGCAGCCGTAAAGGGCCATGGCGGTGTGGAGCGGATTAAGGCAGGTGCACACTTTCATCATCTCCACTTTGTCCACAATCTCCCGCGTGGTGTAGAGCGCACCGCCCTCCTCCAGCGGCGGACGGCCGCCGGTATAGTTATCCTCAATTACCAGATATTGAACTTCTTCCGCGTTCACAAAAGGTGCCGTGAAGGTGTGCTTTTCCGTCTCTATGTAATTGTTGTCCTCAAAGCCGTCGGCCTCCAGCAGTTCCTTCACCTTCTGGTGCGGACGCGGGGTGATCTTGTCTATCATGGACCAGGGGAAGGTGATCTTGCGCTCATCCCTCAGATAGTCCAGGAAGGCCTTGGGGACCAGGGAATCGGCCACCCAGCGTTCGGCATAGGCCATGACGCCGGCCTTCACCTTGTCTCCGTTGTGGGAGCAGTTGTCCATGCTCTGGACGGTGAGGGGCAGCTGTCCGGCCTGCCAGCGCTCATACAGCAGCGCGCACACCTTGCCCATGGCGAAGACGGGCTTCAGCCCGCGTGCCAGGTCGGCCTCGTTGAAGCTGTATCCTTTCTCCGTGATGGTGAAGGAGATCATCTGCAGGGAAGGGTTGCGGAAAACCTCCACCAGGCGCGCCCAGTCCGCGGGGAACTGCGGATCCGCCTTCAGGGCCTCCGTTACGCTGCCGATAACCTTTTTGCCGATGGTCCCGTTGGAGCACAGGCTCACCGACAGAGAAAGGTTGTCGTAGGGCGCATAGGCCTTGTCGATGACCTCGAAATCGAAGGTTTCGGCCACGATCACGCCCCTGTCGTACTTCCCCGTATTGAGGGCGTCGTTGAGGATGGAAGCCGGGAAGGCGCGGAAGATGTTTCCGCCGCCAAAATGCACCCAGGTGGGCTGCAGGGCAGTTTTTTTACGAAGTTCCGGGATGTTGTACTTGGGGAGCTCATATCCTTTCCGCTCCCACTCGGCGGCGTTGAAACTGCCGTCAAGGAT
>JAEEQF010000121.1 GCA_016285175.1 Bacteroidales bacterium | reverse complement strand
CCGGAGAGGGTGCAGGCCCTCAGGAGGGTATCCACCACGTCGCCGGCATTGTGGGATTCCGGGAAAGCCCGGTCTCCCCGCTCCACCACGCTGCGCATGCCGTTCTCCCTGAACAGCGCCACAACGCCTTCCGGGGTAAGATTGTGGAAAGCAGGACTCACGAAATTGGCATCCGTGCGGATATGGGCCTGAAAATCTTCCCATGCCTTTACGTTGGTAAAGTTACAGCGGCCCTTGCCGGTAATCATTACTTTCCGGCCCGCCTTGGGCATCTTTTCCAGCACCACTACGGTGCCGCCGCTTTCCGATTCGGCCAGCACACGGGCTGCGCCCACGGCCGCCATAAGGCCCGCCGCGCCTCCGCCAATCACTATTATGTCTGCTCGCATACGCTATTTGTGGTTATCAACCTGCAAAAATACGGTTTTCGCAGAACCTCTGCAAATAAAGTTTGGTTTGTTTTGGAAAAAAGCCTTATATTTGCAGTCCCGATTCCCCACAATCGGTCAGGCCACTTTAGCTCAGTCGGTAGAGCAGCGCATTCGTAACGCGCAGGTCGCCAGTTCGAGCCTGGTGAGTGGCTCGCAAAAAGCCAGCGATTTTTCGCTGGCTTTTTGCGTGCCACAGGTCTTCGACCCATTGGGGGACGAATCCCCCAAACGTCATGCCGCGAATCCACAAAAACAACCACTGACGCATTCTGTCTGTATTGGCGGCAACGTTTTAGGCTGAAAACGGCATTTTCCTTGCCACGAATCCACCTGGAGGCCTCTGAAACACAGAATGAATGGATTGGCGGCAAAAAAGTGGACGTGGGCCGTTTTTTTACTATCTTTGTAAAAATATAGAGTTCGTATGTATTACGTTTGCAAGAGACTGGAGATTTCGTCGGCCCACGCGCTGAACCTTTCCTATGAGAGCAAGTGCGAGAACCTGCACGGGCACAACTGGATTGTAAAGATATACTGCAAGAGCGAAAAGCTCAATGCCGACGGGATGGTAACGGATTTCACCCAGATCAAACGTCAGATTACCAATGCTTTGGACCACAAGAACCTGAACGATGTGTTCGACTTCAATCCCACGGCGGAGAACATCGCCCGCTGGATCTGCGACAATGTGGAGAACGCCTACAAGGTGGAAGTCTGGGAGTCCGAAATGAACATGGCCGCCTATGAGCGGGACTAGCCGTGTACAGGGTTAACGAAATATTCTACTCCCTGCAGGGAGAAGGCTTCTGGACCGGGACGCCTATGGTGTTCGTGCGCCTTAGCGGCTGCAACCTGGCCTGCCCGTTCTGCGATACGGACCACCGGGCGGGACGGCCGATGACGGCGGAGGAACTTGTCCAGGCGGTTCGTGCCGAGGGTCCCTGCAAGCGGGTGTGCCTTACGGGCGGGGAACCGCTGCTGCAGGCCGACCGGGAGCTGGTGGATGCCCTGCACCTGGCCGGGTACAAGATACACCTGGAAACCAATGGTACCCGCCCTGTTCCGGAAGGCGTGGACTGGGTGACGCTCAGCCCCAAGGAAGATTTCGTGACCGGCGGAAAAGTGGTACTGGAAAGGGCCGATGAGCTGAAACTGGTCCTGGCTCCGGGCACCGATCCCGCCAAGTGGGCCGGATTCCCGGCCTCCTGGCACTTCCTGCAGCCCTGCGCCGCGCCGGACGGCAGCGCCAACACGGCGGAGACCGTTGCCTACATTCAGGCGCATCCCCAGTGGCGGCTCTCCTTACAGACTCATAAATTACTGAATATCAGATGATAATCTTTATCGTTATCCTGGCCGCCCTGGCTCCTGCCATCGGCCTTCTGTATTTCATCTACAACAAGGATGTGTTGCAGAAAGAGCCGCCGAAGGAAATCCTCAAAGCCTTTGCGTACGGAGCCTTGTCCGTACTCGCGTCCACGCTGGTTTCCCTGCCGCTCATGGGAATCGGCCTTGTCCCTACCGAACCGCTTACAGCCTGGGACAGCATCCGCCTGGCCGTTTTCGGCGCCGGAATTCCGGAAGAGCTGGCCAAATTCGCCCTCCTGTGGCTTTTCCTCAGGAGATGCCGTTATTTTGACGAATATGTTGACGGCATCGTGTACGCCGCCTGCGTGGGTCTGGGATTCGCGGCGGTGGAGAACGTTATGTACCTGATCCAAAACTTCCAGGCCTGGGCCTATGTGGGTGCCATGCGGGCCCTTTTCTCCGTCCCCGGCCATTTCTTCTTTGCCGTGGTCATGGGCTTCTACGTCTCCAAGGCTTTCTTCGACGACCCTTCCCAGCGACCCCGGAACATTTTCCTGGCCCTGGCCCTGCCGATGCTCCTGCATTCGGCCTTTGACGCCCTGCTGATGGTTTCCACCGTCTCTGCCGCTGCAACCGGCCTCATAGCCCTGTTCGCCGGCCTTTGGATCTTCATGGCCAAAACCGCCAAAAAGTTGTTCAACAAGCACCTGGCCACCGATGAGGAAATCCAGAAAGAAGCCGAGCTCAATAGATGGAAGAACCTGTTTAATTAACATATTATGAAACGCTTAACTGCAATACTCACTATGTGCGCCTTCCTTCTTAACGCTTTCCCGGGACTGGCCCAGTTGTTTGGTGGCGGTTCCAAGAGCAAGACCTTCAGTTTCGAAAAACTGCCCACCACCGTGGAGGAGTTGCAGGCCCTTCCCGAGGCCAGCCTTACAGACCCGTATGCAACTGCGGCCCTTTGCCTCGCCGTCCTTTGTAACTACGAGGCCGATGTAAATGAGACCATTGCCATGCTGGACGTCCTCCGCGGTCCCGACCCTACTTCCACCTATGGAAAGCAGTTCCTGCAGGACCGCCTGCGCGGAAAATACTATAAGCCGCGTTCCTTCTTCAAGGGTGCCAAGCCGGAGAACAACTACACGCCTTCCCAGCCCTATACCATTACGGTAAGCTCCAACAAGTACTCGTTTGACAACGAGAACTGGGCTACCCTTTACGTGACTTCCGGCGGCGCCGACAACCCCCGCCCCATCAAGCTGCGCAAGAAACCCAGCACGGGAGAGTGGTTCATCAACGACATCCAGTGTCTCTCCGACATCCGCATCCCTGCCGAGGACGATCCCTGGCGCTGATCCGTCTGGTTATCTTTGATACCTATGACGCCGCAGGAGGTACTACAGACATACTGGGGATACGAAAGCTTCCGCCCCATGCAGGAGGAGATTATCCGGGACGCCCTGGAAGGACGGGACGTGCTGGCCATCCTTCCCACGGGCGGCGGCAAGAGCGTCTGTTTCCAGGTGCCGGCCCTCATGCAGGACGGCATCGCCCTGGTAGTCACGCCCCTCATTGCCCTCATGAAGGACCAGGTGCAGAACCTGCAGGACAGGGGTATCCGGGCCCTGGCGGTGCACGCGGGCATGGACCGGCATCAGGTGGACCTCACCCTTAACAATGCCGCCTACGGAGACTTCAAGTTCCTGTATCTTTCCCCGGAACGCCTTAAAACCCAATTGTTTCAGAGCTACCTGAGCGTCCTCAACGTCTCCTACATAGTGGTGGACGAGGCGCACTGTATCTCCCAGTGGGGCTACGACTTCCGGCCGGACTATCTGGAGATTGGGGAACTCCGCAAGAAGGTGGACGCCCCTGTAATAGCCCTCACCGCCACGGCCACTCCGGATGTGGCCGATGACATCATGGACCGCCTTAAATTCCGCGAACCCAACCTCAAGATCTCCGGCTTCGAAAGACCCAACCTCAGCTACATCGTCCGGAAGACCCAGGACAAGATTGGGCAGATCCGGAGCATCTGCGAAGGCGTGCCGGGTACCGGAATCGTATACGTGCGTAGCCGAAACCGCTGCCAGGAAATGGCCGCCGCGTTAAAGCAGGCTGGCATCCAGGCCGATTACTACCACGCCGGCCTGGGCAGCGCCACCCGCGCCCAGCGTCAGGAGGAGTGGAAGGCCGGCCGTACCCGGGTGATGGTGTGCACCAACGCCTTCGGCATGGGCATAGACAAGGCCGATGTCCGTTTTGTGGTGCACGCAGACCTGCCGGACAGTCCGGAAGCCTATTTCCAGGAAGCCGGACGGGCAGGCCGCGACGGAAAGCCTTCCTGGGCGGTGCTCCTCTGGAACGGGACGGACATCCAGCGTCTGAAGCAGATCCAGCAGGTCTCCTTTCCTTCGCTGGAATACATAGAAGACATCTACCAGAAGCTCCACGTCTTCTTCGAAATCCCCTACGACAACGGGATGGGCCGCATGCTCAAGCTGGACCTGGCGGCTTTCTGCCAGCGTTTCAAGCTGCAGTCATCGGCCGCCTGGTATGCCCTCAAATACCTGGAACGGGAAGGGCACTGGAGCATCGCGGAAGACATGGACATCCAGACCCGCGTCAAGATAGACATAGACCGGACGGCCCTTTACAGCACGGACCTTCCCTCGGCCCAGATGCCCGGCCTTCTGGAACAGCTCATGCGCACCTATACCGGCATCTTCTCCTTCCCCACCCCCATCGACGAAGAATATATAGCCGGGAAATGCAACACCTCCGTCCCCCATCTCCGGGAAATGCTGTACCAGCTCAGCATCAACCATGTAATCCGCTATATCCCGGCCGACCACGCCACGGTGGTGTACCTCCAGCATCCGCGCCTGCATCCCGGGGACGTGCAGCTCACCCCCAAGCGCTACCAGCTGCTAAAGGAAGCGGCGGAAAGAAGGATGCACACCATGACGGATTTCGTGGAAGAGGAGGACGAATGCCGGTCCCGCTTCCTGCTCCGTTACTTCGGCCAGGAGAAAGCCGACGACTGCGGGAAATGCGATATCTGCCGCAGTGCGGCCGCCCGTCCGAAAGACCTTCCAGAGCGGCTGAAATCCCTCATTCAGGCCCATGGAGGGCATTATTCCCTCCAGCAGCTCCGGACGGCCATGGGACCCGGGGACCAGCGCTGGCTGGACGTGCTGCGGGAACTCATAGACCGGGGAGAAGTGCCCCCTTATACCCCGTAAGCCATGGTAGGAAGCAAAGACCTATTGCTGGGAAGGATCCGTAACGGGGAAAGCCTTAGCCTGGGACAGCAGCTCAAACTGAGCCTGCTGCTCAGCTATCCTGCCATCCTGGCCCAGTTGTCATCGGTGATGATGCAGTACATAGACACCTCCATGGTGGGGCATCTGGGACCGGAAGCGGGGGCGGCCATCGGCCTCGTTTCCACCTGCCTGTGGCTCATGGGCGGCTTCGGGATGGCCGCCACCAGCGGTTTTTCCGTGCAGGTGGCGCACCACATCGGCGGCAACGATTTTAGGGGCGCAAGGGATATCCTGCGCCAGGCCCTGGTGTGCGTGCTGGGCTTCAGCGCCGTCATCGGCCTGGTGGGCGTAGCCGTGCATCAGCAGCTGCCAGTCTGGCTGGGCGGCGGGGAGGACATCGTGGCCGATGCCGCCAAGTATTTCCTCATCATGTCCCTGTTCATGCCGGCCATGCTCCTGGACTGGATGTGCGCCGCCATGCTGCAGGCCAGCGGCAACATGAAGGTGCCCAGCATCCTCAGCATAGGCATG
>JAEEQF010000120.1 GCA_016285175.1 Bacteroidales bacterium | reverse complement strand
TCTACCAGCCCAGTACGTAGGCGAAGATGAGCGGAGCCACGATGGTGGCGTCGCTTTCTACAATGAAACGGGGGGTGTCCGGAGCCAGCTTGCCCCAGGTGATCTTCTCGTTGGGGACGGCACCGGAGTAAGAGCCGTAGCTGGTGGTGGAGTCGCTGATCTGGCAGAAATAGGCCCAAAGCGGGGTTCCTTCCCAGCCCAGGTCCTGCTCCATCATGGGAACGCAGCAGATGGGGAAGTCGCCGGCGGTGCCGCCGCCAATCTGGAAGAAGCCCACGCCGGGGGCGTTCTTCTTGTACCAGTCCACCAGGAACATCATCACTTCCACACCCTGGATAACCATGTGCGGATCGTATTCTCCGCGGATTACATGGGCGGTGAAGATATTACCCGTGGTGCAGTCTTCCCAGGCCGGGCAGATGATGGGGATGTTCTTTTCGCAGGCTGCTACAACCCAGCTGTCCTTGGGATCGATCTCGTAGTACTGCTTGAGGACTCCGCTGCGGATCATCTGATAGATGAACTCGTAGGGGAGATAGCGCTTGCCTTCGGCTTTGGCCTTGTCCCAGACCTCTACCAGGTGCTTCTCCAGACGGCGGAAAGCTTCCTCTTCCGGGATGCAGGTGTCCGTAACACGGTTGTAGTGGTTGTCAAGAAGCTCCTGCTCCTGCTGGGGAGTGAGGTCGCGGTAACCGGGAACACGATAATAGTGGCTGTGGGCCACCAGGTTCATGATGTCTTCCTCCAGGTTGTTGGCGCTGCAGCAGACGAAGGCGATTTTGTCCTGACGGATCATCTCGGCCAGGGACAGGCCGATTTCTGCGGTACTCATGGCACCGGCCATGGCCAGGAACATCTTGCCACCCTTGTTGAGGAGGTCTTCATAGGCTTTTGCAGCGTCTACCAGGGCTGCGGAATTGAAGTGACGGTAGTTGTGAAGGATAAATTGAGAAATAGGTCCCTTTTCCATTTTAGTATAGTTTAGTATCGATATTACTCACAAGTGATGCAAAATTAGGAAAAAACTATGAGAAACACTATCTTTGCATAATATTTTTAACTGTTATGAATCTCTTTCCGGATCTAGAGAAAGTATATACGTGGGATAAGCTCAATGCCCGGGACGCCCAGCGCCTGGCAGAGTTCATCGCCTGGGGACCCATGGTGTTCCAGGTGAGCCGCCTGATGGTCAAGTTCGGCATCCTGGAGCGCCTGCGGGACAAGGAAATGACCTTGCAGGAGATTGCCGATGCAGCCGGTCTTTCCGAATATGCCGCCAAGGTGCTGTTGGAAGCCTCCCTTAGCGTGGGCACAGTAATCGTAAATACGGAAACGGACCGCTATTCCATCACCAAAACCGGCTGGTTCCTCCTCAACGACCCGGCTACGCGTGTGAACCTGGACTTCAATCACGACGTCAATTACGAGGGTTTCTTCAAACTGGAGGAATCCTTGAAGGAAGGCCGCCCCGCCGGCCTGGAGCACTTCGGCCCCTGGCCCACCATCTACGAAGGCCTTTCCTCCCTGCCGGAGCAGGTGCAGAAGAGCTGGTTCGGCTTCGACCATTTCTACAGCGACCATTCCTTCGACCTGGCCCTGCCCATCGTATTCGGGAACAAGCCCCGCAGGATTATGGACGTGGGCGGCAATACGGGCCGTTTCGCCCAGCGTTGCGTGGCCTATGACCCGCAGGTGGAAGTGACCATCGTGGACCTTCCGCAGCAGATCGGCCTAATGAAGAAAGCCACGGCCGACGATCCCAATGCAGTACGTATCCACGGTTTTGGCACCAACATGCTGGACGATGCCAACCAGTTCCCCCAGGACCTGCATCCGGACGCCATCTGGATGAGCCAGTTCCTGGACTGCTTCAGCGAGCCGCAGATCCTCAGCATCCTCAAGCGCGCGGCCAAGGTGATGGACGGCAATACCCGCCTCTTCATCATGGAAACCTTCTGGGACCGCCAGCGCTTTGAACCGGCCGCCCTGTGCCTCACCATGACCAGCCTGTATTTCACGGTGATGGCCAACGGCAATTCCAAGATGTACCATTCGGACGATATGATCCGCCTCATCCACGAGGCCGGCCTGGAAGTGGAAACCATCCACGACTCTCTGGGCCAGGGTCACAGCATAGTAGTTTGTAAAAAGTAATTTATCATGAGCATAGAGCAGATTGAAGAAAAAGTAAAGGCCTTCCTGGTGGAAGAACTTGAAATAGACGAAGATAAGATTTACGGCGAAGCCCGTCTCAAGGAAGACATGGGCATTGACTCGCTGGAGGTGGTGGACGTTGTGGTCCTGGTGGAGCAGGAGTTCGGTTTCAAGATGAAGCCGGAAGACTTCAAGGAACTCCATACGCTGGACCAGTTCTGCCAGTTTATTGCCCAGCGGGTTGGCTGAACTCTCCCATAAGCCCTGGAAAGGAGCCACTGACGGAACGCCCTGGATGCACAGGGCGCTCATCTGGCTTTTCCACTGGATGCCCCTGAGGGCCATGTATGGAATCATGGCCACGGCCATTCCGGTCTATGTCATCGTGGATGGAAGGGGGCGGAAGGCATCCTACCGCTTTTTCCGCAGGCGGATGGGCTGGGGAAGGGTTAGATCGGCCTGGCACGTGTTCCTGAACATGTTCAACATGGGAAAGGCCGTGATGGACCGTTTTGCCGTGTATGCGGGAAGGGAATTTGCCATGACGGGGGACCACATTACCCTGTACAACGCCCTCAAACCCATGGAAACTCCTTTCATGCTGCTGGCATCCCACGTGGGCAATTACGAGATTTCGGGTTATATGCTCCGGACGCCCAAGCCCATGAAGACGCTGGTGTATTCCGGCGAGGCGGTGACGGTGATGAACAACCGGATGCGCCTGTTCGGGGACTGCAACATAGAGATGGTGCCGGTGAAGGAGGACCTTTCGCACATTTTTGTGCTGAATTCGGCTTTGGCGGCGAATGAAATCGTTTCCATGCCTGCCGACAGGGCCCTGGGCTCCTCCAAGACGGTAAAATGCCGGTTCTTCGGCGAGGATGCGGCATTCCCCGCTGGCCCTTTTACCCTGGCGGTTCGGAGGGAGGCCACCTCTTTCGCCGTATTTGTGGTGAAGGAATCGTCCAAGGTCTTCCGGGCCATCGTGGAGGAACTGCGGGTGCCGGAATCGGGCAGTGCCGATGAAAAGGTGCAGGCCCTGGCCAAGGATTATGCGGCAGTACTGGAGCGTGTGGCAAAGGCGTACCCGGACCAGTGGTTCAACTTTTTTGACTTTTGGAAATGATGGATTTCCGCAGCATACCCATCGGCAGCATCCTGCCCCAGCAGCCTCCGTTCCGCTTTGTGGACCAGCTGGAAAGCTATTCGGAGGAGGTGACGGAAGTGTCCTTCACCGTGCGGGAGGGGACCATGCTGGTAGAAGAGGGCCACCTGAGTGCCGCCGGCATCATGGAGCACATGGCGCAGGCCAGTGCGGCCCGGGTTGGGTATGTGACGGTATATATCCTGCATAAGCCGGTGAGCATCGGCTTCATCGGCCAGATAAGGAAATTCGTGCTTAACCGCCTTCCTATGCTGGGAGAGGAATTGCACACCAGGGTGTTCCTGAAGCAGGAAATCTTCGGCATTTCGCTGGCCGATATAGAGGTCCGCTCCGGCGAAGAGCTGTTGGCTTCGGCCACGCTAAAAACTGCATTGAATGATGACAAATAGTGTATACATAACGGGCTGCGGGGTCTGTACTCCGCTGGGAAATACGCCGCAGGAGGTGTTCCGGGCGGTGCGGGAGGGTAAGAGCGCCCTCCGTCTGTACCAGGAGGATGCTTTCGGCAGCGCGGAACCCGTATTTGCGTCCCTTTTCCCAAGGGAGGGAAGGGAAGGCTCGCTGTTCCAGGCCATCTGCCTGCAGGCGGCAAGGGCGGCGCTCGCCGAAGCGGGGGTGGATGCTTCCTCGCCCCGTCTGGCGCTGGTGCTCTGCTCCGTGAAGGGTGAGATTGATGCGCTGGGTTCCCGGGATGTGACCTTGGCCGCTTCCGCCAGGAAACTGGCCGATGAGCTGGGCATGGTGACAAAGCCGTTAGTGGTGTCCAATGCGTGCATTTCGGGCCTGGCGGGCATGGTGGAAGGCCGACGCTTGCTGATGACGGGACTCTACGACCAGGTGCTGGTTGTGGGGGCAGAGGTGCAGTCCCGCTTCATCGTAACGGGCTTCCAGTCGCTGAAAGCCCTTTCCGACGAGGCTTGCAAGCCGTTCGATGCCAAGCGCAAGGGGCTGAATCTGGGAGAAGCCGCAGCTGCAGTAGTCTTGTCTTGTATAAGGCCGGAGATTTGCTCTGCCTACGCAAATAAGAAGGCCGATGCTTCGGCAGAGCAAACCTCCGACCCCTGCTGTCATTCTGAGCGAAGCGAAGAATCTGTCTGGCAACTGGTAGACGGCGTTATCCGGAACGACGCCAATCATATTTCCGGCCCTTCCAGGACGGGCGAGGGCAGCTACAATGCGCTGCGCTATCTGCTGCCGCTGGTGGATCCGGAGGATCTGGCTTTTGTGAGCGTGCACGGCACTTCCACGCTGTATAACGACGAGATGGAATCCATCGCGCTGGACCGGGCAGGGCTTTCGGACGTGCCGGTCTGTGCCCTCAAGGGCACTTTCGGCCATACGATGGGTGCCGCCGGTATTCTGGAAAGCATTATGGGAATGCTGGCGCTGGAGGAGGGAATCGTCCTTCCTACGCGCGGATTTGAAACCTTGGGCGTGAGCCGTCCGGTGAGCATATCGGCCTCCGAGCAAGTTGCAAAGGGGAACTGTTTCATCAAACTGTTGTCGGGATTCGGCGGCGTGAACGGCGCCATCCTGCTTAGAAAAGGAGGTAAAGAATGAGAACTGTAGAGATACCTGCCGGAACGGACCTTAACCAGCTGTACAGGGAGCAGGTGGGGGATTACCCCAAGTTTTTCAAGATGGATACGGCCTGCAAGCTGGGTTTCCTGGTTGCGGAGATGCTGGTGAAGGAAGACGAGGACCGCTTTGTGCCTCGGGAAGACCGTGCAGTGTTGGTTTTCAGCCGCAGCGGATCGCTGGCCGATGACAAGAATTATGCAGAGTCCATGAAGGATTTCCCTTCACCGGCACTGTTTGTATATACCCTGCCCAATACCGTTACCGGGGAAATTGCCATCCGGAACAAATATGCCGGGGAAACATCGGCCTTCGTGTTGGAGGACTTTGATCCGGAACAGATTCTGGACCAGATAGTTCTGGCGTTCCAGGACCGGATGACGCGTTCCGTTCTGGCGGCCTGGGTGGACTGCCCCTCGGACGATGAATGGACGGCCCGGGGCTGGCTCATAGACTGGCAGGACCTGGTTCCCCCGGAGGAGGAACACCACTGCTGTCATGGCGGCGGAGGACACGGCGGCGGATGCTGCCACCACCATGAGGACGGTGAAGAACATCACTGTTGTGGCGGTCATCACCACGAAGAGGGTGAGGAGCATCACTGCTGCCACGGCGAAGGGGAGGAACACCACTGCCATTGTAAGGAAAACAAAAACGACTAAGATATGGAGAATCTCAT
>JAEEQF010000016.1 GCA_016285175.1 Bacteroidales bacterium | reverse complement strand
GGTCGTCGTCCTTCACGAATTTGCTCAGGACAAGGGCGCTTAGGATGGCCAGGACTACGCCCAGCAGGTAAATCCCCAACAGCGCCGTGGCGGGACTTCCCGGAAAGAAAGCCCCGGCGAAGAGCACGAAGATGGGTAACCGGCCCGCGCAGGACATGAACGGAATGATGGCTATGGTCACCAGGCGGCTTTTCCGGCTCTCGATGCTGCGCGTTGCCATAATGGCCGGCACGTTGCAGCCGAAGCCCATTACCATGGGAATGAAACTCTTCCCGTGCAGGCCGATCTTGTGCATGAGCTTGTCCACGATGAACGCCGCCCGCGCCATGTAGCCGCTGTCTTCCATGATGGAGATGAAGAAATACAGGATCATGATGTTGGGCAGGAACACCAGTACGCTGCCCACGCCTGCGATTACGCCGTCCACCACCAGGTCCTTGAGCCAGCCTTCGTTCATCCAGCCGCCCACCTTGTCACCCAACCAGCCCACCAGCGCGTCTATCCAATCCATCGGATACTGGCCCACCGTGAAGGTGGCCCAGAAAATAAACCACAACAACAATATAAAGATGGGGAAGGCCAGCCACTGGTTGGTGACAACGGCGTCTATCTTGTCCGTAATGGAACGGCGGGGCCTTTCGGCCTGATAACTTTCATAAGTCTCTGCCAGGGCGCCCTGGATAAAGGCGTACTTGGCGTCTACGATGGCACTTTCGGCCGATGTTCCCAGCAGCTTCTCTATGCGCTGGCTTTCCTCCTGCCTGGCCTCGCGGATCTGCGCGGCGTTGGGGAGCCGGTCCACCAGGCCGTCCACGTCCTTATCGGCCTCCAGCGTCTTGATGGCCAGCCAGCGGGAGGAGTAGCGGGAGCGGATTTCCTCGTTGGAAAAAATGAGGTCCCGCAGGCGTACGATGCTCTTTTCCAGCTCCGCCCCGTGGTTGATGTGGATGTGGCGCGCCAGCCTGGGGTCCAGATGCTCATACACTTTGATCACCGTGTCGAAAAGCTCCGGAATACCCTGCCCGTCGCGGCTCACCGTGGGGCATACGGGCATGCCCAGGAGGTAGCCCAGCTGCCGGGTGTCCAGCTTGTCGCCTTTGTGCTGGAGCTCGTCGTACATATTAAGGGCCATCACCGTGCGCAGGTTCATGTCGATGAGCTGGCTGGTGAGGTACAGGTTCCTTTCGATATTGGAAGCGTCCACCACGTTCACCACCACGTCCGGAAGGGTCTCCAGGAGGTTTTTCCGCACGTACAGTTCCTCCGGGGAATAGGCCGATAGGGAATAGGTGCCGGGCAGGTCCACCAGGGTGATGTCATAGCCCTTGAACTTGAAATGGCCTTCCTTGGCATCCACAGTGACGCCGGAGTAATTACCCACATGCTCATGGCTGCCGGAGGCTATGTTAAAAAGGGAGGTTTTTCCGCAATTTGGGTTGCCAACGAGGGCCACGCGGATGTTGTGATGCCGCTCTTCGGCCACATGGGCCATGGCCCGGTCCAGCCGTTCGCGCTCTTCCAGGTCTTCCGGAAGGCCCTGCAGGTGCTCGTCGGTGGAAAGGGCTTCGCGGGCCTCCTCCACGCCCACCACTTCAATCTGGCGGGCTTCTTCCCGCCGCAGGCTCACCTTGTAGCCGATAATCTCATACTCGATGGGATCCTTCAGGGGCGCGTTCAGCACCACACGGACCTCTTTCCCCTGGATAAAACCCATCTCAATGAGGCGTTTACGGAAACTTCCGTGTCCGTTCACCCTCACAATCACCGCTTTCTCTCCGGTTGCCAGTTCTGCCAGTATCATGTTTCTGAATTTTGCGCTGGGCGCAAAGATACGGCGTCCGCTACACACTTGCAATCACCATTTATGGGGATGCTGAAAAATTGTTATCTTTGTACCGATGAAGACAAGCCTCCAGATAGAAGTGCCCGGCGGGGCGGACAGGATCCTGCTGCACGCCTGCTGTGCGCCGTGCTCCGGCGCCATCGTGGAGTGCCTGGTGGAGCGGGGATATCGGCCGGTAATCTTCTATTCCAATTCCAACATCTTCCCGCAGGAGGAATACGCTCACCGGCTCAACGAGTGCATCCGGTATGCCCGGGAGTGGAACGTGGAAATGGTGGAGGATGTTTACGACCATGCCGGCTGGCTCCAATGCGCCCGGGGCCTGGAAAACGAGCCGGAACGGGGAGGCCGATGCCTCCAGTGCTTCAAGTACCGTCTGCTGCGGGCGGCGCAGTATGCCGCCGCGGGCGGATTCCCGGTGCTCACCACCACCCTGGCCAGTTCCCGCTGGAAAAGCCTGGAGCAGGTGAACGAGGCGGGAGCGTGGGCCTGCAGCCAGGTGGAAGGCGTCACCTGGTGGCCCCAGAACTGGCGGAAAGGCGGTCTGCAGGAGCGCCGGAACCAGATTTTGAAAGAACAGAACTTTTACAACCAGCTGTATTGTGGTTGCGAGTATTCCGCTCACACTTAATGACTTACGTGAAAACCCTGCTGCACTTTGACAGCAGGGTATTGAGATAAAACGTTGTTAATCAATAATTTAAACAAAACTACCATGAAGAAGTCTTTGCTTATTCTTTTATTGATGCTGGTTCCCTCCTTTGCGGCCCTGGCCCAGTATGTCCCCTCACAGATAGAGCAGAGCAAGGGACGCCTGCTGGACGACAAAGGCGAGGTGATGCCGGACTTTATGGTGCAGCGCCTGGTTGGGGAAACCATTTTCAACGAGACTTATGTGGGTGCCGTAAAACAGTACAAGACCGGTAAACGGCTCATTACGGGCGGTATCATCGGCACCGGTGCCGGCCTGGCGGTTTCCGGCATCTCCCTGGGTATCTTCATAGCCGATTATATCAAGATCTGGGGCGGGACCAATAACCTTTGGGATGCGTTCATGGGCGCAAAGGACTCCCTTTCCTGGTTCTACCGGGGCTTTTCCATTGCGGGAGTGGGCGCTTCCGTCCTGACCGCAGGCATCGTTTTCAAGACCATCGGCTGGAAACGCCTGGAATGGGTGGCCGATGAATACAACAGCCGCCACCCCGCCACCCTGGAGTTCGGCCTGGGAGATTACGGTCCCGGCCTGGTGTTCAGGTTCTAAAACATGTTTAAGCTAAGATCTTTATTCTTTTGTATTCTCCTTGCGGCCGTGGCTTGTGGGGAGAAGAATACACCGGACCCGGAGCCCGTTAGGATTCCCATCCTGGAGAATCTTTTGTACGTAAATGGAGAAGAGATTCTCCAGCGGTGCGAGAATGGACTTTCTTCCCAGTGGATATCGGCCGATGAAGATAATAATCTGGTGTTCAATTCGGGGACAGGAAACGGGCGTGTGGATCTTTACTATAAAGATTACAATGAGGATTTTCCGCTCACTTTTCCTGTCGATGGCGAAGAGGTGGAAGCGAGCGTTTCCATTGCCTTGCCTCCCGCATCGCAGGCTCAGGCAGTCCCCTTTTCGCTCACCTTTCCTTTCTCTTTCCATGGAAAAGACATTCCGGATGATTACAAATCTCTGAGCTGGGTGAGTGTTCTTGAGAAATGCGGCCTGTCGCTTTGGTTTGAAGATGACACTCCGCTCACCCATGTTATTTCGGACCTGGAAGTTACGCTCCCCTCTTTCTGCACCTTCAACTGGGAGGGGACCCAGTTTTTCATTCTGGGACAGAATCCAAACAACACAGCCCATCAGGAGTATGCATACCTGTATTCCGAGCATGAGGAATATGGCCATCCCGGGAAACGCAATTTCCCCTGGCCCCTGGGGTTCATTGGCCATTTTCAGGTGCCGGAAGAAGAATACTCGCTCCCCGGACGTGGTTTCCATATCGATTCCACCTTCACCGTGAGCGGAGTGCTGCACTTGGATTCCTCCATGCTGAAGGAAGGGGCATCCTGGCCCGAAACCATTACCTTGCGTAGCGCTTTTTCGGGCAGGGGATCTATTATTTCAACGAAGGGAAAGGTGAATTTTCCCGCCGAATATGACCTTCCGCGATACATCAGTTTTGCCAGCCACCGTGATTATCGTCCCATCTCTTTTCTGGACCCCTCGTCCCTCCTGCACTTATATGACGGACGGGTTTTCCTGGATTTTCTGAACCGATCGCCGTTCACCACATGGATAACTGGTACCGTCGAAGGCCATAGCAAGGGCAAGGTCCTGTATTCCCATCCTTTCGGAGAGAAGGAGCGCATCACGGCCGTCCCCTTTGTCTATGTGGGTGGCGGCGGGGACGGGTACTGCATCAAGCACATCGTTTTCAGTGAGTTTAATTACTTTCCGGTAGAATTTATCCCCTTAATGGAAGGGCAGGAGCACGTTTCCCTGCACATGGACGGACTTTCCCGTATGCTGGAAGGTGCGCCCGACGAATATATCATCGGCAACTTGAAGGTGCACCGGGATCCGGAGGAAGAAGTGCTATTGGACTTTAACAGCAACCCGCTCTATTTCAGCCTGGGCGGGAGAATCAGCATGCCCCTGCAGGCGGGATCCTCTTTCCAGCTTGTCTCCCGGCACGATATGATGCTTCCGGAATTCCAGCCGGAAGAAGGCCGGACGGTGCAGCGCCTTACCCTGGAAGGGACCCTCCGCTCTTCTTTCCCCCTCAACGTGGAACTCATGGAGGTATCGGCCGATGACGAGGATATCCGGATTACGGTGGAGTCCTCACCGCTCAAACCCTGTTTCGGCGCTCCCACTTCCACCCAGAGTGTCCGCATCCAACTGGATGCGCCCTATCAGCTGTGCGTGGGAATCGGCCTTCATTTCACCTTCCGGCTGTATGCCGATGAAAGCTGTCAGGGAAAACCCCTTTCGCCGGACATGTTTATCGCGCTTTCCAATATCAGTTTATGTTACTGATTCTTTTTTTCGTATCTTTGTAAGGTATGACGCAGAATCCGGAAAGATACCTCCTGAGCCCGTCCATGAAGATGGCGGAGCTCATGGACATAGACTTCAGCCTGCCGGGCGTGCTGGCCCGGATGGGCATCCCGTTCGGCTTCGGCGACAAGACCGTGGAGGAGGTATGCCTGGACAACGGGGTGAATCCGGACACGTTCCTGCTCATCTGTTCGGCCTATGTGTTTTCCGGATTCAAGCCCACGCGCGATATGCTGGAAAAGGCCGACCTCCCCGGTATCGTGCAGTACCTCCGGCGTTCGCACTGCTATTATATGGAGGTGATCCTGCCGGCCATGGCGGCTTCCCTGGAGCGGATGATAGGGCCGGGCGACACGCGGAACCTCCAGATAATCAATAAGTTCTTTGCCGATTATCGGGATGGCCTGCAAAAGCATTTCACCTTTGAGGAAAAAGAGGTGTTCCCCTACGTGATGGCCACCCTAAGCCACCGGAAGGCCGATGCCCCGTCGGCCGGAGACCACCATGGCGATGCCAAGGAGCGTCTGCAGGACCTCAAGAGCCTGGTGATGAAATACAGCCCCTCCCACTGCGACCAGCAGGAAGCATACAAGGTCCTGTTCTACATCTACACCCTGGAAGAGGATTTTGACCGGCATACCTTCATAGAGGACGAGATCCTCCTACCCGGCGCCGGCTTCGAGGGCGACAACCTCACGGAACGGGAGAAGGAAATCCTGGTGTGCGTGGCCAGCGGCCTGCTGAACAAGGAGATTGCCGACAAATTCGGCCTCTCCATCCACACCGTCATCTCCCACAGGAAGAACATCACCCGGAAGACCGGCATCAAATCCGTGGCGGGCCTCACGGTGTATGCCCTCCTAAACAACCTTATAGACATGAATACGGTAGAATAATATGGATTACAAGCAGTATCTCAAGTTTTATCCCGGATTCCCCATCGAGGGGGTCAATTTCGTGGACATCATGCCCCTTATCCAGAACAAGGAAGTCTTTACGGCCCTTATCAGCGACCTGGGCAAGATCTGCCAGAGCCCCAATATCGTGGCTCCGGAGGCCCGCGGCTTCCTCTTCGCCGCCCCCATGCTTGCCCTGTGCCCGCAGGTGGAGAACATCATCCCCTTCCGCAAGAAGGGCAAGCTGCCGTTCAACGAGGGAGACCTGGTGGGCCTGGATATTACCAAGGAGTACGGGAAGGACCAGATTTTCTTCCGTCTTTCGGACGTGGCGGCCGGAAAACCCAACGGGGATGTCTTTGAGGTTACTTTCTTCGACGACATCCTGGCCACCGGCGGCACCGCCATGGGCATAGCCCGCGGCCTGGAATCCCACAAAGTGGTGGTGGACGGCAAGGAGTACGGCATTAAGGTCACGGACTTCGTTTTCCTTGTGGAGATCGAAGGCCTGGGCGGCCGTGAACTCCTGGAAGGCATTGCTCCGGTAAAGGCCCTGATTCAAACCACAGAGTAGAAAAAAACTATTGCCGATTAGCGCAAAAAGCATTATCTTTGTGCGCAAAATCTGCCAATATGTCCTTTATTGATGAAAGAATTGCACTGGAGGGTCTCACCTTTGATGACGTCCTCCTTATTCCGGGGTATTCGGAAGTCCTTCCGCGGGAGGTAAGTCTGCAAACGCGGTTTTCCCGGAACATCCACCTTAACATTCCCATTGTGTCCGCCGCCATGGACACCGTGACAGAAGCGCCGATGGCCATCGCCCTGGCAAGGGAAGGAGGCATCGGCGTAATTCATAAAAATATGGGTATCATGGAGCAGGCGGCCGAGGTCCGGAAGGTAAAACGTTCGGAGAACGGCATGATCAGCGACCCTGTTACCATCAACCAGGACCAGACTGTGGGGGATGCGCTGGACCTCATGCACGAGAACCATATCGGCGGTATTCCCGTGGTGGACAACCACAATCACCTGGTGGGCATCGTGACCAACCGGGATGTCCGTTTCCTCACGGACATGGACGCCCTGGTGCGGGACGTGATGACGTCCAAGAACCTGGTCACCATCCCCAGCACCCGCACGGACCGCGAATACGTGAAGAAGGTCCTGCAGGAGAACAAGGTGGAGAAACTGCCCGTGGTGGATGCCAACGGATGCATCGTGGGCCTCATCACTTATAAGGACCTCATCAAGGAGCGTCTCCATCCGGACGCCTGCAAGGACGCCAAGGGGCGCCTGCGGGTGGCGGCCGGTATCGGCATCACCCCGGATGCGCTGGACCGCGTGGCCGCCCTGTATGCGGAAGGCGTAGATGCCGTGGTGCTGGATTCCGCCCACGGACACAGCAAGGGTGTGATAGACCTCCTGAAGAAAGTGAAAGCCGCGTATCCGGAACTGGACGTGGTGGTGGGCAACGTGGCCACCGAGGAAGGCGCCCGGGACCTGGTGAAGGCCGGGGCCGACGGCGTAAAGGTGGGTATCGGCCCGGGTTCCATCTGCACCACCCGTATCGTGGCGGGCGTGGGTGTGCCCCAGCTCAGCGCCATCTATAACGCCTACCAGGCCATCAAGGGCAGCGGCGCAACCCTCATTGCCGATGGCGGCCTGCGCTATTCCGGTGATGTGGTGAAGGCGCTGGCGGCCGGCGGAGACTGCGTCATGTGCGGTTCCATGTTCGCCGGCACGGAGGAGTCTCCGGGAGAGACCATCATCTACAGCGGCCGTAAGTTCAAGGCCTACAGGGGCATGGGCTCCATAGACGCCATGGCGGCCGGTTCCAAGGACCGCTACTTCCAGGACGATAAGGTGGAACTCAAGAAACTGGTACCGGAAGGCATCGTGGGCCGGGTACCGTACAAGGGCACGCTGTCGGAAACGGTGTATCAGCTGGTGGGCGGTCTCCGCTCCGGTATGGGCTACTGCGGCGCCAAGGACCTGGACGCCCTTAAGAAGGCCAAGTTCACCCGAGTCACCGCCAGCGGCATGACGGAAAGCCATCCGCACGACATCACCATCACCAAGGAAACTCCCAATTACTCCAGAGGAGAATAAGAACTTAACAAATACCTAATTATGACTTCAGGAAATGTCCGTCCGGCCACTATGGAGCGCATCACCACTCCGGCGCTGGCCCAGAAATTCATTGACGAACAAATTAAGGAACTGCGTGCCCAGATCGGGGACAAGAAGGTGCTGCTGGCCCTGTCCGGCGGCGTGGATTCATCGGTGGTGGCCGCCCTGCTCATCAAGGCGGTAGGCCAGCAGCTGGTGTCGGTACACGTGAACCACGGCCTGCTGCGCAAGGGTGAACCCGAGCAGGTGGTCCGCGTGTTCCGTGACGAACTCAACGCCAACCTGGTATACGTAGATGCCACCGACCGTTTCCTGGACAAGCTCGCCGGCGTGGCCGATCCCGAACAGAAACGCAAGATCATCGGCGCAGAATTCATCCGCGTGTTCGAGGAGGAGGCGCGCAAGCTGGAAGGCATCAGTTTCCTGGCCCAGGGTACCATCTATCCCGATATAGTGGAGTCCGGTCCCGTCAAATCCCATCACAATGTGGGTGGCCTGCCCGAAGACCTGCAGTTCGAACTGGTGGAACCCATCAAACTCCTGTTCAAGGACGAGGTGCGCGTAGTGGGCAAGGAGCTGGGCCTGCCGGACAATATGGTTTACCGCCAGCCGTTCCCCGGCCCCGGCCTGGGCGTACGTTGCACCGGCGCCATCACGCGTGACCGCCTGGAGGCCCTCCGCGAAAGCGACGCCATCCTCCGCGAGGAGTTTGCCAAAAACGGCCTGGAAGGCAAAGTGTGGCAGTACTTCACCATTGTCCCGGACTATAAGTCCACGGGCGTGAAGGACAACAAGCGCAGCTGGGACTGGCCGGTAATCATCCGTGCCGTGAACACCCGCGACGCCATGACCGCCACCATCGAGGAGATTCCCTACAGCTTGCTGCATCACATTACCCAGCGTATCATCACCGAAGTCCCGGGCGTGAACCGCGTACTGTACGACTTGACCCCCAAGCCCACGGGAACCATCGAGTGGGAATGATGCCCGGCTATTAAAAAAATTAAAAAAACACTTGCTATCCCAAAAAAAGTGTGTACATTTGGACCCGGCTTAGTTTTTAATGTATTATGAAAGAGTCGGTTCTATATTAGATATCCCCAAGGGCTGGTCTGGACGGACCAGCCCTTTTTTGTACGAACGAACTATAACAAAGTATATGGAAAATGTCAGGCTCATCCTTGAAGACGGAACGGTCTTCGAGGCCCGGTCTTTCGGATTCAGGAAGTCCGTTTCCGGGGAACTGGTTTTTTATACGGCTATGACCGGATACCCGGAGAGTCTCACCGACCCTTCTTACAAGGGGCAGATCCTGGTACCCACGTATCCGATGATCGGCAATTACGGCGTCCCTCCCCAGGATGCGGAAAACGGCATTCCGAGATTCTTCGAATCCGAACACATCCAGTGTACGGCGCTGGTCATCTCCGACTATTCGGAGCACTGCAGCCATTGGGATTCACAGCTGAGCCTGGGAGAATGGCTCAAGCGGGAGCAGGTTCCGGGCCTGTATGGCGTGGACACCCGTGCGCTCACGAAGCTGCTGCGCGAAAAAGGTTCAATGCTGGGGAAGATCGTCTTCGGCCAGGAAGAGGTTCCCTTCTACAACCCCGACAAGGACAACCTGGTTTCCCTGGTCTCCACCCGGGAAATCCGCCATTACGGTACAGGTCGGTACAAGGTGCTGATGGTGGACTGCGGTATGAAGAGCAACATCCTCCGCTGCCTGTTGAAACACGACGTAACCGTTAAGCGGGTTCCGTGGGACTATGATTTTACCCGGGAGGATTATGACGGGCTGTTCATCTCCAACGGCCCCGGCGACCCGGTTATGTGCGAGGCTACGGTCCGGCACCTGAAAGCGGCCCTGGAAGGCGACAGACCCATAATGGGAATCTGCCTGGGCAATCAGCTCCTGGCCCTGGCGGCGGGAGCCAGAACCTATAAACTGAAGTACGGACACCGTTCCCACAACCAGCCCGTGCGGGTGGGAAACACCCATAAGTGTTACATTACCTCCCAGAATCACGGTTTCGCCATTGACGAGAAGACGCTTCCCGCGGATTGGGAGCCGATGTTCACCAACCTGAACGACGGTACCAACGAGGGTATCCGGCATAAGAGCAAGCCCTTTTTCTCCACACAGTTCCATCCCGAGGCCTCCAGTGGTCCCGTGGATACGGAATCACTGTTCGCGTTGTTCGTAGAAAACATTAAACAGTACAGAAATGAGGGATAACAGCATTAAGTCCGTCTTGCTGCTCGGGTCCGGAGCGCTCAAGATCGGCCAGTCGGGAGAGTTCGACTATTCCGGCTCGCAAGCCCTCAAGGCCCTGCGGGAAGAGGGAATCCGGACCATCCTGGTGAATCCCAATGTGGCCACGGTCCAAACCTCCGAAGGCATTGCCGACCGTACGTATTTCCTTCCGGTGACGCCGGAGTTCGTTACCAAGGTCATCGGCAAGGAGAGTCCCGATGCCATTATGCTCTCCTTCGGCGGCCAGACGGCGCTGAACTGCGGGGTGGAACTGTACCGGAGCGGCGTTTTACGCGAATATGGCGTCAAAGTGCTGGGCACCCCGGTGGAGGCCATAGAGATGACCGAAGACCGGGACCTGTTTGCGCACAAGATGAAGGAAATCGGCGTAAAGACGCCCGACAGCGTGGCGGTGGAATCCGTGGAACAGGCGCTGGAAGTGGTAAGCAGGATCGGATACCCTGTCATTGTCCGGGCGGCCTATACGCTGGGCGGACTGGGATCCGGCTTCTGCTCCAACGACACGGAACTCCGTGAGCTGGCGGCGACGGCCTTTTCCTATTCGCCGCAGATACTGGTGGAGAAATCCCTGAAAGGATGGAAGGAAATAGAGTACGAAGTGGTGCGGGACCAGTTTGACAATTGCATTACCGTGTGCAATATGGAAAATTTCGATCCGCTGGGAATCCACACCGGAGAGAGCATCGTGGTGGCGCCTTCGCAGACGTTGAGCGACCACGAGTACCACTGGCTCCGGGAAACGGCCATCCGCATCGTCCGGCATATGGGTATCGTGGGAGAATGCAACGTACAGTATGCACTGGACCCGGAATCGGACGACTACCGGGTGATTGAAGTCAATGCGCGCCTGAGCCGCTCCTCGGCCCTGGCCTCCAAAGCCACCGGATATCCGCTGGCTTTCGTGGCGGCCAAGCTGGGCCTGGGATACGGCCTGGACGAGATTCCCAATGCCGTGACCAAGGTGACATCGGCCTGCTTTGAACCTGCGCTGGACTATGTGGTGTGCAAGATTCCCCGCTGGGACCTGGGTAAGTTCGAAGGCGTGTCCAAGCTGTTGGGGTCGTCGATGAAGTCGGTGGGCGAGGTGATGGCCATCGGCCGTACTTTTGAAGAAGCCATCCAGAAGGGGCTCAGGATGATAGGGAACGGCCTCAGGGGCTTTGTGGGCAACTCCATTGCCGTGCCGGATGTGGATTATGAGCTGTCAAACCCTACCGACAAGCGCATTCTGGCCATAGAGCAGGCTTTCCGGAAGGGCTACTCCGTAGAGGAAATCCACGCCCGGACGATGATAGACAAATGGTTCCTTTACCGGCTGGAGAATATCCATAAGTATAGCTTTGTCCTGCAAGCTGTCGGTTCGTGGAACCAATTGGACTCCAATACATTGCGAGAGGCGAAAAAGATGGGATTCTCGGACTGGCAGATAGGGAACCTCATCCTGCCCTCGGAGCGGATAGAAGGCCACGAACGGGGTTTCCTGGTCCGGAAACACCGCAAGGCGCTGGGTGTGCTCCCCTGCGTGAAGCAGATTGACACCCTGGCCGGAGAATACCCTGCCCTCACCAACTACCTTTACCTGACTTATTCCGGCAGCGAGAATGACATAGTCCACGAGCGGGACGGAAAGTCGGTCATAGTGCTGGGCAGCGGCGCCTACCGGATCGGCAGCAGCGTGGAGTTTGACTGGTGCTCGGTGACGGCGGTGAAGAAAATCCAGGAAATGGGTTACCGGGCCATTATGATCAATTACAATCCGGAGACCGTAAGTACCGACTATGATGTCTGCGACCGCCTGTATTTTGACGAGTTGTCGCTGGAGCGGGTCCTGGATATCTGTGATATGGAGGCGCCCCTGGGCGTGATCGTCTCCACGGGCGGCCAGATTCCCAACAACCTGGCCATCCCCCTGGAAAAGATGGGCGTCCGGATCCTGGGTACGCCGGCCGCCTCCATCGATATGGCAGAAGACCGCGAGAAGTTTTCCCGCCTGTGCGACTCCATCGGCGTGGACCAGCCCCGCTGGAAAGAACTGGACAGCATAGACGACATTTATTCTTTTGCCGATGAAGTGGGACTTCCCATTATGATCCGGCCTTCCTACGTGCTGTCGGGTGCTGCGATGAAGGTGGTTTCCAGCCGGGAGGAACTGCGGGATGCGCTCACCAACGCTGCCGTCGTGAGTCCTGAGCATCCGGTAGTAGCCACGGAATTCGTTTCCCGGGCCAAGGAAGTGGAAATCGATGCCGTGGCCCAGAACGGAATCATCAAGTGTTACGCCATCAGCGAACACGTGGAGTTTGCCGGGGTCCATTCCGGCGACGCCACGGTGGTGTTTCCGGCGCAGAAGCTTTACTATGAGACCATCCGTCGGATCAAGCGGATATCGTCCCGGATTGCCGCTGCCCTGAACATCTCCGGGCCTTTCAACATCCAGTTCCTGGCACGCGACAATGCGCTCCGGGTCATTGAGTGCAATCTGAGGGCGTCCAGGAGTTTCCCCTTCGTGTCCAAGATCACCAAGTTCAATTTTATCGGCATGGCCACTGAAATAATGCTGGGCAAAGACGTGGCGCCCTACGGCAAGACCTTCGCCGATATCGATTACGTGGGGGTCAAGTGCTCGCAATTCTCCTTTGCCCGCCTGTTGCACGCCGATCCCATCCTGGGGGTGGATATGGCCTCCACGGGGGAGGTTGCCTGCCTGGGCGACAATTACTATGAGGCCTTGCTCAAGGGAATGCTGTCAGTGGGTTACACCATTCCGCCTATGGACAAGGGTATCCTCATCTCTTCCGGCCCGGCCCAGTCCAAGGCCGAGCTGCTGGAAGCTTCCCGTATGCTCAAGGAAAAGGGTTACACCATTTACGCTACGTCCGGAACCGCCACGTACCTGCAGCAGAACGGTGTTCCATCCGAGGTCCTGCACTGGCCGGATTCGGAAAAGACACCCAACGTAAGTGATTATCTCAAAGCCCGGAAAATAGGCCTGGTCATCAATATCCCCAAGAATTACAGTACCCGTGAACTGGAAAATGGATTTGCCATCCGGCGGACGGCCATCGACTACAATATTCCGCTTATAACCAATGCCAGGCTTGCCGGCGCGTTTATATATGCGCTGTGCGAACTGGGAACGGAGTCACTGGCCATACGGGCCTGGAACGATTATCAATAGGATGCAGAAGATTCGTGAAGAATGCGGCGTATTCGGCGCGTTCGGCGTCGAAGGGGCTGCCGAAATAGTAAGGATGGGCCTGGCTTTCCTGCAGCATCGCGGGCAGGAAGGCTGTGGTATCGCATATCTGGACCGGGACGGGAATCTATGCCTGAAGAAGAAACTGGGCCTGGTGTCCGGTGTCTTTCCCAGGGGGGTACCGGATGCCGGAACAAGCCGCAGCGCCATCGGGCACGTGCGATACGGAACCTCCGGCGGCAGCGGTGAGGACAATGTGCAGCCGTTTGTGTTCCGCCTGAAGGACGGCGGCTTCGCCACAGCCCACAACGGCAATATCGTCAATGCCGATGAGCTGTTCAAAGCGCTTTCGGTACGGGGAAAACTGTTCCACTCTTCGTCGGACAGTGAGATCCTGGGTGCCCTTCTGGGTGAGAGCCTGAGAAGGGGAGGAAATGTATCCGAGCCGTTGATTGCCAGGGCCCTGAATCAGGTTGACGGCGCATTTTCATTCCTCGTCCTCACGGGAGACACCCTGTATGCTTGCCGGGACAAGTACGGACTCCGCCCGCTTTCTTACGGCCGGCTGGGCAACGGTTTTGTCGTTGGCAGCGAGACCTGCTCCCTGGAGGCGGTGGGGGCACATTCGGTGCGGGATGTCCGGCCGGGAGAGATAGTCCGGTTGTCGGCCGATGGAATAAACCATACCCTTTATGCTTCCGTCCGGCAGAATGCCATGTGCGCTATGGAGTACATCTATTTCGCCCGGCCGGACAGCGACATAGAAGGCCTTAACGTGCACGCATTCCGCAAGGAATCGGGTAAAATCCTCTTTCGGGAGAGTCCCTGCGGGGCCGATATGGTAATCGGCGTTCCCGACTCCGGATTCAGTGCCGCCATCGGCTATTCCGAGGCAAGCGGCATCCCTATGGAGATGGCGCTTGTGAAGAATGCGTACGTTGCCCGCACGTTCATCCAGCCCACCCAGGAGATGCGGCTGAACGGGGTGCGGATGAAGCTTTCTCCCGTACGGTCGCTCATCTGCGGAAAACGGCTGGTGGTCGTGGACGATTCCATCGTAAGGGGAACCACCTCCCGGCAGCTGATCCGGATGCTGCGGGATGCCGGTGCCAGGGAAGTACATATGCGCATTCCCAGCCCTCCTTTGCGGAATCCCTGTTACTATGGAGTGGATATCTCTTCGCGGGAGGAACTCATCTCCGCCAGTCTGGATGTGGAAGGGGTATGCAGGTTTATCGGTGCCGATTCGCTGGCCTTCATTTCGCCGGAAGGACTGATGGAAGCGGGAAAGCGCACCCGGATGTGCATGGCATGTTTTAGCGGGAACTATCCCACGGACCTGTATTCCCACGGATGATTCCAAATAAAAAAATTTAATTTTTTCTTGCATTCTTAAAAATTCTTCGTAACTTGCACACGAATTTGGTCGCAGAAAGTAGTGAAGTATAACCTTTATAGCCAGCAGCAGGAGCAGCAGCAGTCCCAGAACCAGCAGGTCCCGGGTGCTTCTTGGTGCGTATAATTCCAGCCGTATGCGGCACATTATCAAAGAGGCAAATATTTAAGATATACAGAGGCTGGTCCCCAAGGGATCAGCCTCTTTTTTTGTGACGGTTATAAAACAACAAATACTATTGGTTATGGACAGATTCGATTTGGTCAAAGAATCCTTTGAGCGGAAAACGGTTCCTGCAGAAATCCCCGCAGGCAAGACTTCTGAGTATTACGGCGAACTGGTGTTCGACCGGAAAAAAATGTGCAAATACCTGGATGCCGACAGTCTCCAGGCGCTTCTTTCGTGCATAGAGGGCGGAAAAGCCCTGGACCGCAAGACGGCCGACGGCGTGGCCCGCGGTATGAAGGAATGGGCCATGGAGCACGGGGTAACCCATGTAACCCACTGGTTCCAGCCCCTCACCGAGGGAACGGCCGAAAAGCATGACTCCCTCATAGACTATGACGGCAAGGGCGGCGTCATCGAGACCTTCGACGGCAAGATGCTGGCCCAGCAGGAACCGGATGCCTCGTCCTTCCCCAGCGGCGGCATCCGCGCCACGTTCGAGGCCCGCGGCTACACCGCCTGGGACCCCACCTCCCCGGTCTTCATCCTGGATGACACCCTTTGTATCCCCACCGTGTTCATTTCCTACACCGGAGAGGCCCTGGACTACAAGACCCCGCTTAAAAAGGCCCTCAAGGCCGTGAGCGATGCCGCCGTGCCGGTGTGCAAACTCTTCGATCCTTCCGTTTCCAAGGTCTATTCCTATCTGGGCTGGGAGCAGGAATACTTCCTGGTGGACGAAGCCCTCTACGCAGCCCGTACGGACCTGATGATTACCGGGCGCACCCTTTTCGGCCACAACTCCTCCAAGAACCAGCAGCTGGACGACCATTACTTTGGCGCCATCCCCACGCGCGTGGCGGCCTTCATGCGGGACCTGGAAGTGGCCGGTCACCGGCTGGGCATTCCCCTGAAGACCCGTCACAATGAGGTGGCTCCCAACCAGTTTGAGCTGGCGCCCATCTATGGCGAGACCAACCTGTCCAACGACCAGAACCAGATAGTGATGAATCTCATGTCCAAAATTGCCCGCAAGCACGGTTTCGTGGTGCTCCTGCACGAGAAACCTTTTGACGGGGTAAACGGTTCCGGCAAGCACAACAACTGGTCCCTGGGTACGGACAAGGGCACGCAGCTGCTCGCTCCCGGCAAGGATGCCAAGGGCAACCTGCAGTTCGTCACCTTCTTTGTGAACGTACTGGCGGCCGTGCAGAAACATAACGCCCTGCTCAAGGCCTCCATCGCCAGCGCAACCAACGCCCACCGCCTGGGCGCCAACGAGGCTCCGCCCGCTATCGTATCGGCCTTCCTGGGACGCACCATGACCGAGGTGCTGCACAAACTGCTGGAAGTCCCGTCCGATACGCCCATCGAGATTGCCGGCAAGAAGGGCAAGAGCGTGGGCCTGGTGGAGATTCCGGAAATCTTCGTGGATAACACGGACCGCAACCGAACCTCCCCGTTCGCCTTCACCGGCAACCGTTTCGAGTTCCGCGCCGTGGGCTCCTGCGCCAACTGCGCCGGCGCCATGACCACGCTCAACGCCGCCGTGGCCGAACAGCTAATAGAATTCAAGGCCGCCGTAGACAAGGAACTGGCCGATGGAAAGAAACTCAACGTGGCCATCATGGACACGCTCAAGCCCATTATCAAGTCCATCATCGGCGTGGTTTGCTTTGACGGAAACGGTTACACCGAACAGTGGAAGCAGGAAGCCGCCCGCCGCGGCCTGGACATTGAGACCAATGTGCCCAAGATGTTCTGCGAGTTCACCAAACCCGCTTCCGTTGCGATGTTTACCAAGACCGGCGTGTATTCGGAAAAAGAGCTGGAGGCTCGCAACGAGGTGAAGTGGGAAATGTATACCAAGAAGGTACAGATAGAGTCTCGCGTCATGGTGCGCATGGCCCTCAACCATATCATTCCCGCCGCCCTGGAGTACAAGGCCAAACTCCTGAAGGAAGTGACCCTGGCCAAGGATATTTTCGGCAACCTGGACGGCTGCACCACGGAAATGCACATCCTGGAGGATATCAGCAAATATGTGGAAGAGGTGCGCGTGAAGGCCATTGCCATGAAGGAGGCCCGCAAGGCTGCCAACGCCATAGAGGATGAGTACAAACGCGCCCTGGCCTACCACGAGATTGCCGAAAGCCTATTTGCCCTGCGCCGGCCGATAGACAAGCTGGAGGAAGTGGTGGACAACCGGCTGTGGCCACTGCCCAAGTATCGCGAACTGCTGTTTATCAGCTAATTAACAAAGACCCACTCCATGAAGACCGGATTATATGACCCGGCATCGGAACACGATGCCTGTGGGGTTGGTATGGTTGTGAACATCCGTGGCGACAAAACCCACGAACTGGTGCAGAACGCCCTCACCGTCCTTGAGAATATGAGTCACCGGGGCGCGGAAGGGGCCGACGGGAAGTCGGGAGACGGCGCCGGAATTATGGTTCAGATCCCCCACGAGTTCATCCTGCTTCAGGGAATCCCTGTCCCCGAAAAAGGGCGCTACGGAACGGGCCTGATGTTCCTGCCCAAGGAGGCGGCTAAACGTGAACGGGTCCTGGAGTTGGTGCGTGCCGAGGTGCAAGGAGAAGGCTGCCAGCTGAGCCATATCCGCGAGGTGCCGGTGAATCCGGCCTGCCTGGGCGAAGAGGCTGCCAGGAGCGAACCCTTCACGGTACAGTTGTTCATAACCAGTGCCGAATTCATAGAAGAGGCCGATTTTGAGCGGAAGCTTTACCGTATCCGCAAACACATAGAACGCCTGGACGAGGACGGCTATATCTGTTCCCTCTCCACACGCAATATCGTGTACAAAGGAATGCTCACCAGCCGCCAGCTGAAAGAGTATTATCCAGACCTCACCAGCCAGTGGTTCACCAGTTCGATGGCCATCGTCCATTCCCGTTTTTCCACCAATACCTTCCCGCAATGGGGTCTGGCGCAGCCGTTCAGGATGCTTTGCCATAACGGAGAAATCAACACCATCCGGGGAAACCGGAGTTGGATGCAGGCCCGCCAGAGCGTACTCAACTCGGGCGCGCTGGGCGACATCGGTGACCTTACGCCCATAGTCCAGCCGGATATGAGCGATTCTGCCAGCCTGGACAACGTACTGGAGTTCTTGATCCAGAGCGGGCTCAGCCTGCCGCAGGCGGTCTCGGTGCTGATGCCGGAAAGCTTCGACGGCACCAACCCCATTTCGGAGGACCTGCGCGCTTTTTACGAATACCATTCCATCCTGATGGAGCCCTGGGACGGACCGGCGACGCTCCTGTTCAGCGACGGCCGCTATGCCGGCGGCATCCTGGACCGGAACGGCCTGCGTCCCGGGCGTTATACCATTACCAAGCGCGGCTTGCTGGTTGTGGCCAGCGAGGTGGGCGTGCTGGACTTCGACCCTACTGAGATTGAATGCAAGGGCCGTCTGGAACCGGGCAAGATGCTCCTGGTGGACACGAAGGAGGGGAAAATCTGGTATGATGCCGACATCAAGGAACGGCTGGCCTCCGAGCATCCTTACCGCAAATGGCTGGCTGCCGGGCGCATCCAGCTGGAGGACTTGCACAGCGGCCGCAAAATTGAGCACAACGAAGCGGACCTGCTGCACAAGGAACTGCTCTTCGGCTGTACGGCCGAAGATGTCGAGAATTCGCTCAAACCTATGTGCGAGCGGGGAATCGAGCCCACCTCCTCGATGGGCAACGACACGCCGCTGGCCGTCCTTACGGAGCGTCCGCAGAGTTTCTTCAACTATTTCCGCCAGCAGTTCGCCCAGGTGACGAACCCGCCCATCGATTCCATCCGGGAGCAGATGGTGATGTCGCTGTTCGAGTACATCGGCCGCGTGGGAGCCGGCATCCTTACCCCGGACGGAGACAATTGCAAAATGGTGCGCCTGCCGCATCCCATCCTTACCAATACGCAGCTGGACCTGCTCTGCAATATCCGCTACAAGGGATTCAACACCGTGAAGCTGCCGATGCTCTTCGAGTGTGCGGCCAACCCGTCTGCTGCCGCCTCCAACTTGAAGCGGGCCCTGACGGGGCTGTGCCGGAAGGCCGAGAAATGTGTGGACGAGGGAGTGAACTACATTATCCTGTCGGACCGCGACGTGGACGAAACCCACGCACCCATCCCTTCCCTGCTGGCCGTGAGTGCGGTGCACCATCACCTGATTGCCACCGGCAAGCGCGTACAGACCGCACTGATCGTTGAGAGCGGGGAAATCCGTGAGACGATGCACGCCGCCTTGCTGCTGGGCTATGGCGCATCGGCCATCAATCCCTATCTCTCCTTCGCCATCATTTCCAGCCTGGCGCACGGCGGTAGAATCCAGCTCAATTACGCCACTGCCCGTACCAACTATATAGAGGCGATGAAAAAAGGTCTGCTGAAGATTATGGCCAAGATGGGCATTTCTACCATCCGTTCCTACCGCGGCGCCAAGATTTTCGAGAGCATCGGCCTGGATGAAAGCCTGTTGCGCGAGTACTTCGGCACGGAACGCTCCACCATCGGCGGCATCGGCCTGGAGACCATCGCCCGCGACGCTATGTGGTTCCACGCTCAGGCGTACGCCGATGCGGAGAAGGCCGATTTCCTGCCCAATGTGGGTCAGTTCCATTACCGGAAAGGCGGTATTCCGCACGCCTGGAATCCCGAGACCATCTCTTCCCTGCAGATAGCCACGCGCCTGGGCAGCTACAAGAAATTCAAGGAATTCACTGCGGCGGTGGATGACAAGACGGACCTGCTTTTCCTGCGGGATTTATTGGATTTCAAGCGGGGCACTCCCGTCCCTTTGGACGAGGTGGAACCGGTGGAGTCCATTGTGAAACGCTTCGTGGTGAGCGCAATGAGCTTCGGCGCCCTCAGCATTGAAGCCCACGAGGCCATCGCCCTGGCGATGAACCGCCTGGGAAGCCGCTCCAATACGGGCGAGGGCGGCGAGGACAACGAACGTTATCATACCCGGGTGGACGGCATTTCGCTGTCCAGCAAGACCAAGCAGGTGGCGTCCGGACGCTTCGGCGTAACGGCCGAATACCTTGTGAATGCCGAGGAGATCCAAATCAAAGTGGCCCAGGGTGCCAAGCCTGGCGAAGGCGGTCAGCTGCCGGGATTCAAGGTGAACGCCATCATCGCGAAGACCCGCAATTCCATCCCGGGCATTTCGCTGATCTCCCCGCCGCCGCATCACGACATCTATTCCATCGAGGATCTCTCGCAACTGATTTTCGACCTCAAGAACGTGAATCCGTCTGCAGCCATCAGTGTGAAACTGGTATCGGAGAGCGGTGTGGGCACCATCGCCGCCGGCGTAGCCAAGGCCAAGGCCGACCTGATTGTCATATCCGGCGCCGAGGGCGGCACGGGGGCTTCCCCGGCATCCTCGATGCGTTTTGCCGGCATCAGCCCGGAGATCGGACTGTCGGAGGCCCAGCAGACCCTGGTGCGCAACGGTCTCCGGAGCCAGGTCCGCCTGCAGGTGGACGGACAGCTCAAGACCGGACGCGATATCATCCTGATGTCGCTGCTGGGCGCCGACGAGTTCGGCTTCGGTACGCTGCCGCTGATTGTGCTCGGCTGCGTGATGATGCGTAAGTGCAGCCTGAACACCTGCCCCACGGGTGTGGCCACGCAGGATCCCGAGCTTCGCAAGCATTTCCTGGGAAAAGCCGACTACCTGGTGAACTTTTTCACTTTCCTCTCCAGTGAGGTGCGGGAATACCTGGCCGCGATGGGTTTCCGCAGCCTGTCCGAGATCGTGGGCCACACGGAGCTCCTGATCCGCAAGGATGCCGATCCCGCCTCCAAGGCGGCGCAGGTAAACCTGTCCCGCGTCCTGTTCCGGGAAGAGGGCTCTTGCGGCTGGTCGGGTGCACTGCTGCACGAGCTCCCGCCGGTGCGTGACACCGAGATGATCAAAGCCGCCCAGCCCGCCATCGAGTGGAAGGAGGAAATCAGCCTGGAGTACCCCATCGCCAACACCGACCGGGCGGTCTGCACTATGCTCAGCGGCCGGATTGCTGCCAAGTACGGTGCGGAAGGCCTTCCGGATTCCACCCTGAATATCAAGTTCAAGGGGTCGGCCGGCCAGAGCTTCTGCGCTTTCCTTGCCGCTGGCGTGAACGTGCGCCTGGAAGGGGAAGCCAACGATTATGTGGGAAAGGGCTTGAGCGGAGGCAGGGTGGCCATCCGGCCGTCGGCGAGGGCCGTTTTCAAGGCCGAGGACAACATCATTGCCGGCAATACCTGTCTCTACGGAGCCACAGGCGGTGAAATGTATGTGGCCGGCCGGGTGGGCCAGCGCTTCGCTGTCCGTAACTCCGGTGCCAGGGCTGTGGTGGAAGGCGCGGGAGACCACTGCTGCGAATATATGACAGGCGGCCGTGTGGTCGTGCTGGGGCCCGTGGGTCGCAACTTTGCCGCCGGTATGTCCGGAGGGGTTGCCTATGTCTACGATCCTTCCCACGTGTTCGACTACTACTGCAATCTGGATATGGTGGAGATATCCCTGGTGGATGACAAGCTGGACCGGAAGGAGCTGCACGAGCTGGTCCGTCAGCACTACCTCTATACCGGATCCGGGCTGGCGCGGACGCTGCTGGACGACTGGACCCGCTCGGTGGACGATTTTATCAAAGTGATACCCATTGAATACAAACACGTTCTTGAGCAGGAGCGCCTGCGCGGCCTGGCGGAGAAAGTGCAAAACCTCCAAATCCAATATTGAGCCTTATGGGAGACTACAAAGCTTTTTTGACGATACCCCGCAAGGAGGCCGGTTATCGGCCTGTACACGACCGTGTCCAGGATTTCGGGGAAGTGGAACAGACGCTCAATGAAGGCGACCGCCGGCTGCAGGCATCGCGCTGTATGGACTGCGGCGTGCCTTTCTGCAACTGGGCCTGCCCGCTGGGGAACCGCCCGCCGGAGTGGAATGACGCCGTCTATAAAGGGGATTTCGAGCTGGCCTACCGGCTGCTCAATTCCACCAACGACTTTCCGGAGTTCACGGGACGTGTGTGCCCTGCACTGTGCGAGAAATCCTGCGTGCTGAACCTTACGCTGCACGAGCCCACTACCAACCGGGAGAACGAGGCGGCCATCACCGAGATTGCCTATCGCGAGAATTATGTCCGCCCCGTATCTCCAGAGCGAAACGGCCGAAAGATAGCCGTTATCGGCTCCGGCCCTTCGGGATTGGCGGCAGCCAACCGGTTGAACCGGAAGGGCTATACCGTAACGGTCTTTGAAAAGAACGAGAAGGCCGGTGGCCTGCTTCGATTCGGCATACCTAATTTCAAACTGAACAAGAAGGTCATCGACCGCCGTATTGCCGTGATGGAGCAGGAAGGCATCAGCTTCCGTTACGGGGAGGAAGTGGCGCCGGATGCATTACCGGAGGGATTTGATGCGTACGTCATTGCCACCGGCACGCCTGTGGCCCGTGACTTGCCCGTTCCCGGACGGGAACTCAAGGGCGTGTATTTTGCACTGGAACTGCTCTCCCAGCAGAACCGTGTGCTGTATGGCGCCGAGGTAGATGCCGCGCACCGCGTAACTTGCAAAGGCAAGGATGTGCTGGTGATCGGCGGGGGCGACACCGGCTCCGACTGCATCGGCACGGCGCACCGCCAGGGCTGCAAGTCGGTGATGCAGATAGAAATCCTGCCCAAACCGCCGGAAGGACCGGACGATCCGTCCAATCCCTGGCCCTCCTGGCCGCGGACACTCCGGACTTCCTCTTCACACGAAGAGGGTTGTGTGCGGCGCTGGAATATCAACACGCTCCGTTTCCTGGGCGAGAAAGGCAAACTGACGGGCGTCGAAATCCAGCCCGTTGACTGGAAGCCTAACCCCGAAGGCGGACGCCCGTCGATGGTCCCCGCCGGTGAGCCGGAGGTGGTGAAGGCCGATATCGTCCTGCTGGCTATGGGTTTCCTGAAACCGCAGTTACCCCAGGTGGGGGAGAACGTATTCTTTGCCGGGGACGTGCAGAGCGGTGCCTCGCTGGTGGTGCGGGCGATGGCCTCCGGCCATGCCGCGGCAGCATTGGTGGATGAGTATCTGTGTAAATTGTAACAAGCAGCTCTTTAAATATTTGATTGCTAGTTACTTGCAAAACCTTTGGGGCTTGCATGCCGGGGGATTTTTATGTTTTTTTGAGAGTAGTTAACCTTAAAATAGTCAGTTAGTAGTATGAAAAAAATTGAAGCCATCGTCCGCAAGACGAAGTTCGAGGAGGTCAAGGAGGCCTTGCTCGCAGCAGACATCAACTGGTTCGAGTATCATAGCGTGCACGGTATCGGTCAGAGCCGCCAGGAGCGTATCTACCGGGGTGTCCAGTATTCCACGGATGTAATCGAGCGCGTGGCGCTGACCATAGTGTGCCGCGACCAGTTTGTGGATCCCACCATCAAAGTAATCCTCAAGACGGCCTCTACCGGAGAGATTGGTGACGGCCGCATTTTCATCAGCGATGTGATAGATACCTGGTCCATCCGCACCGGTGAGCACGGTGACACGGTCCTGCGGGACAAAAAGTAGTGTGTAATTAATAATGATTGCCTTATGGAAGAATTAGCTATTTCCCTTGATACTGTATGGATGTTATTGGCCGCCATGCTGGTTTTCTTTATGCAACCGGGCTTTGCGCTGTGTGAGGCCGGATTCACCCGCAGCAAGAACACGGCGAACATCCTCATGAAGAACTTCGTGGACTTTATGTTCGGCTCCCTGCTGTTCTGGCTGGTGGGTTTCGGTTTTATGTTCGGCAGCGAGGGTGCCGGTTTCATCGGCGCTCCCAACTGGGGTAACCTTTCCTTCTACAAAGCCGACCTTCCGGTAGAGGGCTTCCTGATTTTCCAGACGGTCTTCTGCGCCACTTCCGCCACCATTGTGAGCGGTGCGATGGCCGAGCGGACCAAATTCTCGATGTACCTGATTTACAGCGCCTTCATTTCACTGTTCATCTATCCGGTGGAAGGTCACTGGACCTGGGGCGGCGGCTGGCTCTCCCAGCTGGGTTTCCACGATTTCGCCGGATCGGCCATCGTCCACAGCGTGGGCGGTGTCCTGGCCCTGATCGGCGCGGTTGCACTCGGACCCCGTCTTGGCAAATATGCCCCGGACGGCAAGAGCCGCGCCATCCCCGGTCATAACCTGACGATGGCGGCGCTTGGTGTCTTTATCCTCTGGATGGGCTGGTTCGGCTTCAACCCGGGTTCGCAGCTGGCTGCCTCCGGCGAAGTGAACCGGACGGCCATCTCCCATGTGTTCCTGACTACCAACCTGGCAGCGGCTGCCGGCGGCGTGGCAACCATGTTCCTGACCTGGATCAAATATGGCAAACCGTCCCTTTCGCTTACCCTCAACGGCGTCCTCGCCGGCCTGGTCGGCATCACGGCAGGCTGCGACGTGGTCTCGCCGTCCGGTGCGGTGGTCATCGGCCTCATCTGCGGCATCGTGCTGGTCTTTGCAATAGAATTCATTGACCGCAAGCTGCATATCGACGACCCGGTGGGCGCATCCAGCGTGCACGGCGTCTGCGGTATCCTGGGTACGCTGCTGACCGGCCTGCTGGCTACGGACGGCGGTCTGTTCTATGGCGGTGGCTGGCATTTCTTCGGCGTGCAGGCCCTTGGCATCGTGGTCATCGACCTCTGGGCTGCCGCGACCGGCCTGCTGCTTTTCTTCGGCATCAAGAAGTTCCGCGGCCTGCGTGTGGGCAAGCGGGTGGAGGAGGAAGGCCTAGATATCTACGAGCACGGCGAAAGCTGCTATAATTAAGCCCCGGCTATCCTGTTCGCGGAAAAACCTATTATATTTGCACTTATGAAAAATATCAGGATTCTTATACTGGGTGTGCTTATCTGTGCGGCACCGGAAATGAAGGCACAAGTGTTTTCTACAGATATCAGAGCCGATATAGTGAGCCGCTATATCTGGCGTGGCCAGGATTTGGGCGCGGTCTCCGTACAGCCCACGCTGGGTCTCTCGGCCTGGGGACTGTCTTTGTCGGCCTGGGGGAATGTGGGTATTTCCAACCCGGCCGATGCCCTGGAACTGGACCTTACGCTGGCCTATTCAATCGGCGGATTCAATATCGGCATTACCGATTATTGGGTGACGGGCGGTCAGGACCTGGAAAACCGTTATTTCCGCTATGCAAGGGGGAATACCAACCACGTGTTTGAGGCCAACGTGGGCTATGATTTTGGCCCGGTGGCCATCCAGTGGTACACCAACTTTGCCGGCGCCGACTCCCTTGGCGCAAACGGGAAACCGGCCTTCAGCAGTTATGCCGAAGTAAGCGTTCCCTTCAGTCTGGGCGGGGCCGACTGGTCCTTCGCGCTCGGCGTAGTTCCCTATGCCACAGATTACTATGAGGCCAGCCGTTTTGCCGTCACCAACTTGTCGCTGACAGCCTCCAGAAGCATCGTTTTTTCGGAACGCTTCTCCCTGCCAGTCTTTGCCACCCTGGCGGCCAACCCCCATACCCGGCGTGCCTTTTTTGTGATAGGTATCACCCTGAATCCCTAAAGCGCCGTAGCCGGTGTCCACGAGCAGGCCTATTGATGTAATTGTCACAAATCATTCGTATCTTTGTGCCCATGCAAAAAATCATCATTCTGGATTTCGGTTCCCAGGTAACGCAGCTTATCGGCCGTCGCCTGCGGGAACTGAATGTGTTCTGTGAAATCTTTCCCTACAATAAAGTGCCTGCCCTGGATGAATCCGTAAAAGGCATAATCCTTTCCGGCAGTCCCTGCAGTGTGCGGGATGCCAATGCCCCGCAGGTGGACCTGAGGGCGTTCCGGGGCCGGCTGCCGCTACTGGGCATCTGCTATGGCGCCCAGTATCTGGCCCATACCGGGGGAGGAAAGGTGGAAAATTCCAATTCGCGTGAGTACGGCCGCGCCCTGCTGGAAGTGGTCAAGTCCGATTCCCCGCTCCTCAGAGGCATTTCGCCGCGCACCCAAGTATGGATGTCGCACGGAGACACCATCTCGGCCCTTCCGGAAGGGGCGCAGGTAATTGCCTCCACGGCCGATGTGGTGAATGCCGCCTTCCAGTTTGCCGGAGAGGCCACTTATGCCGTACAGTTCCATCCGGAGGTGTATCACACCACGGAAGGCTCCAGGATGCTGGCTAATTTTGCCCTGGATATCTGCGGCTGCGCGGGCGACTGGACGCCGGATTCCTTCATCGAAACCACGGTGGCGGACCTCCGGGCTCAGATTGGTGATGACAAGGTGATCCTGGGCCTTTCCGGCGGGGTGGATTCCACCGTTGCTGGCGTACTCCTGAACAAGGCCATCGGCCACAACCTCACCTGCATCTTTGTAAATAACGGTCTCCTCCGGAAGAACGAATTCGAGGATGTGCTG
>JAEEQF010000119.1 GCA_016285175.1 Bacteroidales bacterium | reverse complement strand
GGAGGTGGTGTCCATCATGGGCGCCTCCGGAGCGGGAAAATCCACGCTGCTGCAAATCCTGGGAACGCTGTCCACGCCGGATGCCGGTTCGCTCACCATAGAAGGTACGGACGTGCTGCACCTGCCGCAGAAACAGCTGTCGGCCTTCCGGAACAAGCGCATCGGCTTTGTGTTCCAGGCGCATCATCTGCTGCCGGAATTTACGGCGCTGGAGAACGTGATGATTCCGGCGCTCATTGGCAGCGCTTCCCGGAAAGACGCCCGGGAGAAGGCCCTGGAACTGCTTAGGACGGTGGGCTTGGAAGAGCGCGTAACCCACAAACCCTCAGAACTTTCCGGCGGTGAGCAGCAGCGGGTTGCCATTGCCCGCGCCCTGGTGAACCAGCCCGCCATCCTCTTTGCCGATGAGCCTTCCGGCAACCTGGACAGCCGCACCAAGGAAGACATCCACCGGCTGTTCTTCCAGCTCCGGGAAAAACTGGGCCAGACCATTGTCATAGTTACCCATGACGCCGGTCTGGCCGAAATGTGCGACAGAACCTGTCACATGAAGGACGGCTTATTCGTCTAACCCTTCAATGGTCCGGATGGTTCCGTCCGGGTTGTACTTCAGTTCACATACCTTAAGGCTCCGGAGGCGGTTGATGCCCTTGGAGATGCCGCTGTCGTGGTGGAAGAGCCACCATTTGCCATTGTATTCCACAATGCAGTGGTGGGTGGTCCAGCCGAAGACAGGGGTGAGGATTACGCCCTTGTAGGTGAACGGGCCGTAAGGATTGTCGCCGATGGCATAGCACAGCTTGTGCGTGTCGCCGGTGGAATAGCTGAAGTAATACTTGCCGTTGTACTTGTGCATCCAGCTGGCCTCGAAGAAGCGGCGCTCGTTGTCGCCCACGGTGATGGGCTTGCCGTCTTCGTCCAGGAGCACCACCGGCTTGGGGTCCTCTGCGAACTGGAGCATGTCCTTCGACAGTTTCACCACGCGGGCCGGAACGGCGGGCTGGTCATCGGCCGGATAAGAGGTGCCGCAGTCCTTCGCGAGGTTGTCCTCGTAGCGCTGGAGCTGGCCGCCCCAGATGCCGCCGAAGTACATGTAGTATTCGTCGTCGGCATCGTCGTGCAGGATGGCGTAGTCGATGGAATAGCTGCCGCGGATGGGGTCCGGCATGGCTTTGAAGGGGCCGGTGGGGGAGTCCGACACGGCAACGCCGCAGCGGAAGATATCCGTCTTGTCCTTGGCGGGGAAATACATGTAGTACTTGCCGTCACGGCCTTTCACCACTTCGTTGTCCCACAGCTGGCGGCGGGCCCACGGGACGTCCTTGATGTCCAGGGCAACGCCGTTGTCCTTCACGGGGGAAGTCATGGGATCCGGGCCTTCCAGGGAAAGCACGTGGTAGTCCTTCATATCGTATTCGCTGCCGAAATCGTCGTCCGGAGCGGCCGATTCCCAGTCGTGGGAGGGATAGATGTACAGCTTGCCGTCGAATACGTGTACGGACGGATCGGCCATATAGTCCTCGGGGAAGAGATAGCGTTTTTTGACTTTGTCTGCCATATCAGTTGTGTTATTAATGATTATTCGGCATTTGCACGGGCCTCGATCTCCATATTGATCTGGTCCATCCTTTCGTCGGAGAGTTCGTACTTGGAAATGATCCAGATGGCCAGCAGGAGCAGGATGGCGGGGATTACGCAAACCAGCCACAGGATACCCTGCAGGGCGATCGGGGTCTGCTCGGCCGCATCGGCATTAAAGCCGACCAGGGCCAGCACCAGGCCGGGAACCACGCCGCCGAGGGCCATGCCGGCCTTGAAGAAGATGCCGGTGAGGGCGTTCACGATACCGGCGATGCGTTTGCCGGTGGTGTATTCACCGTAGGCGATCACTTCCGGAACCAGGGCCCACATATAGCCCGTGGCGGTGATGATGCCGGTGGACTTGACGAACTGGGCGATGCACAGCAGCACGAAGTTGCTCTTGGTGGCGGGGATGGACACGAAAGTGTACATCAGGGCCATACCCAGGATGGCGATGCCCAGGAACAGATAGAACATCCCCTTCTTGCCGATCTTACGCTTGATGGCGGGTACCAGCGGCATGAAGATGAAGGCGGGGATGGTGCCCAGCCACATGAACAGGGTGGTGAGGAGCGGGGTGGCGCCAACGTTGTAGCTCATGAAGTAGGCATCGGCTGCGTTGCTCACGCTCATCATGGCAAAGGCGGTGATGAAGAAGAAGGCGACGATGCGGAGGGGCTTGTTGCGGACGAATTCCATCCACAGGTCGCTGACCTTGACATTGGCCGATTCCTTCTGGTCCATAACCACTTTCTCCTTGCACTGGGAGAAGCAGAAGAACAGCAGGGCCAGGCCTGCCAGGGCGAAGATGGTCATGGTGATGAACCAGGCCGGAGCCGCCTCTGGCGTATCGTATTTGGCCACGCCGTCCACCTTGGGGGCGAAGATGGCGATGATGATGGGCAGGGACTTCACGCACAGGGCACCCAGGTTGGCCATGAACATACGCGTGGAGGTGAGGATGGTGATCTCGTTGGTGTCACGCGTGAGCGAGGCGTTGAGGGCGCCATAGGGGACATTAACCAGCGTGTAGCACATGCTCATACCCACATAGGTTATGTAGGCATACACCAGGGAGCCGCTGAAGCCGTTCCAGAAGCACAGGATGGCCAGGCCGACGAGCGGGATACCGCCCAGGATGAGCCAGCTGCGGTATTTGCCCCACTTGGGGTTGCCCTTGTCCACGATGGTACCCACCACGGGGTCCCAAAGCACGTCCACCAGGCGGACGATGAGGAACATGAGCGCCGCGGCGCCGGGATCCAGGCCGAAGACGTTGGTGTAATAGAACAGCAGCCAGATGCTGATGGTCTGGTAGATAAGGTTCTGGGCCATGTCACCGGAACCGAAGCCGATGCGCTGCAGCCAGCTCAGTTTGTAGAAGCCTTTTGCTTCGTTCTTGGAAGGAGTCATATTAGTTTAGGATTAATTAGCAGTTTTAAACTAAGCATACAAATATACCATATTCTCCACAGCAAAACAAAAAGAAATGGTTCAGTCCTTTGAAAATTTAGACCATTAGCTTTTTTCTCCGCCCAATAATGCGTAACTTAGTACCCCGTATATTCAGGGCTTTGAGCCCGGAGGGCGGGAAAGCGGTAGAGAATCACCTGACTTTATTAATAGCTCAATTATGGAAAAAACCTGGAGATGGTTCGGTAAAAAGGATAAGATTACCCTTGCCCAACTGCGTCAGATTGGGGTGGAGGGCATTGTGACGGCCCTGCACGATGTCCCTCTTGGGGAGGTATGGACCCGCGAAAAGATCCATGAATTACGGGAATACATTGAAAGTTACGGCATGCGCTGGAGCGTGGTGGAGAGCCTCCCGGTGGTGGAAACCATCAAATACGGCGGCCCCGACAGGGACCACCAGATAGAGGTGTACAAGGAGAGCCTCCGCAATCTATCGGCCGAAGGAATCCACTGCATCTGCTATAATTTCATGCCGGTGCTGGACTGGGCCCGCACGGACCTTTCCCACAATAATCCCAACGGCGCCACCAACCTGTATTTCAACTATGCCGAATTCGCCTATTTCGACATTTACATCCTCAAGCGCCCCGGCGCCCGGGAGGAATGGGCTGCTTTCCGCTTCCCGGAGGGCGTGGGAGAAGGCCGAAACGTACTGGCCGAGGCCGATGAACTGGCCAGGACCATGACCCCGGAGAAGGACCACAGGCTGGTGGAGACCATCATCATCAAAACCCAGGGCTTCGTGAGCGGCAATTTCTCCGAGAACGACCAGGCCCCCATCCAGAAGTTCCGCGATTTCCTGGCTTTATATAAAGGTATCGGCAAAGCGCAGCTGCGGGCCAATATGAAGTACTTCCTGGAAGCCATCATGCCCACCTGCGAGGAGTATGATATGAATATGTGCGTGCACCCGGACGACCCTCCCATCGAGATCCTGGGCCTGCCCCGCATCGTGCGCACGGAAGAGGACATCCGCTGGTTCCTGGATGCCGTGCCCAACAGGCACAACGGCCTCACCTTCTGCGCCGGTTCCCTGTCGGCCGGGGCGTATAACAACGTGGTGGAACTGGCCCGGGAGTTCGCTCCCCGCACCCATTTCGTGCACCTGCGTTCCTGCCACATCTTCCCCAACGGGGATTTCACGGAGGCCAGCCACCTGGGCGGACGGGCCGATCTGATAGAGCTCTGCCGCATCTTCGAGAAGGAGAATCCCGCCCTTCCCATGCGCGTGGACCACGGCCTCACCTTCACGGACGTTCCCGGCGGCATCTTTGACGAGAGCAGCCACGGCCACAACGCCGGCTATACCCTCCTGGGCCGCATGTTCGCCATGGGACAGGTGCAGGGCATCCTGGCCACCGTAGACCGCGAACTGGGCATCCCTTACAAACAACCCGGATTCTTTGACTGATATGAAACTGAATGATATCCTGAGCGGCCGTTGCAACGCCGCCGAGTGGGAGGCGAAAGGTTATGTGCTTCCCCGCTTTGACATCAAGGCCGTCCGTGAGAAAACGGCCCAGGAACCCACTTGGGTGCATTTTGGCGGCGGCAATATCTTCCGCGCTTTCCCGGCGGCCATCCTGAACGAGGCCCTCAATCAGGGAAAGTACGACCGCGGGGTCATCGTGGCCGAAACCTTCGATTTTGAGGTAGTGGACAAGGCCTACAAGCCCTACGGCAACCTGTCCCTTTCCGTGAGCCTGCATTCGGACGGAAACATAGGCAAAACCGTGATTGCTTCCGTGACGGAGGCCCTGAAGGCAGACCCTCAGTTCCCTGAAGACTGGGGCCGGCTGGTGCAGGTATTCCGCGCCCCTTCGTTGCAGATGATCTCCTTCACCATCACGGAAAAAGGTTACTCGTTCAGCGAGGCAGACCTGGCCAGGGGACTGAACCCCGCCTTTGCCATGGGAAAGGTCTGTTTCCTGCTGTGGGAGCGTTTCCAGGCTGGGAAGCTGCCCCTTACCGTGCAGTCCTTTGACAACTGCTCGCACAACGGGGACAAGGTGAAGGCCGGCGTCCTGGCCTATGCAGAGCGCTGGGTGAAGGACGGGCTGGTCCCGGAAGCTTTCCTGGCATATCTGAAGGACGAGACCAAGGTTACCTTCCCCTGGTCCATGATAGACAAGATTACCCCTCGTCCCCACCAGAAGGTTAAGGAACTGCTGGAGGCCGACGGCTTCGAGGACAACAACTACATTGAAACGGAGAAACATACCTTCACGGCCCCGTTCGTAAATGCCGAAGAGGTTCAGTATCTGGTGATTGAAGACCATTATACCAACGGCCGCCCGCCGCTGGAGCTGGGAGGAGCCCTCTATACCTCCCGGGAAACGGTGGACAAGGTGGAAACCATGAAGGTGACCACCTGCCTGAACCCCCTGCACACGGCCATGAGCATCTACGGGTGCATGCTGGGCTATACTTTGATATCGGCCGAAATGGCCGATGAGGACCTTCGTGCCTTCATCCAGAAGATCGGGTATATGGAATCCATGCCGGTGGTGGTGGATCCGGGCGTGCTGAACCCTTACGAGTTCATCGGCGCGGTCATTAACCGCCGCCTGCCCAATCCGTTCATGCCGGACGCCCCGCAGCGCATTG
>JAEEQF010000118.1 GCA_016285175.1 Bacteroidales bacterium | reverse complement strand
CAATACCGGCAAATTCTGCGAAGAGTGCGGCGCCAAGCAGCCTTCCGGCGAAGCCGCCACCTGGACCTGCCCGGAATGCGGCCACGAAGGCAATACCGGCAAATTCTGCGAGGAGTGCGGCGCCAAACAGTCCGATGTGGCCAATGCCACCACGCAGGCGGTCAAGAGCGACTTCGTGCGCGGCAGCGTCGTCCTCTTCCAGGACGACTTCAAGAACGAGCAGGTGGGCGAGTTCCCGTCCAAGTGGGACATCCAGGGAGAGGGCAATGCCGAGACGGCGGTTATCAACGGCCAGAAGTACCTGAGTTACACGACAGACTACAATTTCGTGGAGCCGCTGATGGAGAACATGAAGTCCTATCTGCCTGATGTCTTCACCCTCGAGTGGGATTATTTCTGCAGCAAGCAGGGAGATCTTGGCCAATCCAGCATGGAACTGATCTTTGATATGGGGGATAATGACCGGGTTGGACGATTCGAGTTTGCATACCGCTCCTGGAATCCTGATTGCTGGATACAATACGATTTTAAAAAACCTAACAGCGATGATTCTGTATCAGGAAACTTAGATTGGAATGATATTGAGTCTTACATCAAAGAGGGCCAGTGGAACCATTTCGCCGTGTCGTTCAACAAGCGCGCGCTCAAGATCTACATCAATGACAACCGTATCGTCAATCTGCCGAACGTACAGGCTCCTGAGCGCTTCAAGTTCTGGAGCAACGGCGAGTACAAGTATAAAGGCTTTACCAACGTGCTCCTCTGCGCCGGCGCCAAAGAGCTCTATGAGCGCGAGACGACCAACCTCTCCGAGGCCGCCAAGGCCGTGGAGCAGGCCATCGCCCAAACCGGCAAGTTCGTAACCAACAACATCCTCTTCGACACCGGCAAGGCCACCATCAAGCCGGAGTCCCAGGCAGAGATTGACAAGATTGCCGAATTTATGAAGGCCAACCCCACCGTCCGCTTCGAGGTGCAGGGCCATACGGATAACCAGGGCTCCGACGCAGTGAACGACCCGCTTTCCCAGCAGCGTGCCGAGTCGGTTGTGAAGGCGCTGGAAGCCTTGGGTGTGGACGGTTTCAACCTCCGCGCCGTAGGCAAGGGCTCCCACGAGCCTGTGGCCGACAACAGCACCGACGCAGGCCGCGCCAAGAACCGCCGGGTGGAATTCATCAAGAAATAAGATATGAGACGTATCCTCACTTTAGCGGTGATGCTCGTAGCGGGCATTACCGCTTTTGCGGCTGAGCCGCTCAGCGAAATAGACATCCTGGTGGGACAGGAGCAGCGCTTGATTCCGGCGGGACCGCTCCTGACCGGAATCTCCGTGGAGGAAGGAGAAGACTTCTTGGAGGTACATCGTGCCGGCTATATGCTCACCATGAAGGGACTGCGCGCCGGCGATACCAAGATCCGCCTGGAGCTGCGCGACGGGCAGTCTTCAACCCTGCTCGTCCATGTGAAATCGGTTCACGTGCGTCCCATCGTCAAACCGGGCGAGCCCGAGCCGGAGCGGCCCGACTGGACCGGCGTCTATGAGCTGCGCCTGCCGTCGAACCACTATAGCATCATCTACCATTCGTTCAATTCGGACGGCCGGGAGCGGATGCAGGAGAGCTATTCCTGCATCGACGGCGTGTACGCGGAAGGGGAGAGCTTCGAGTCCGAGGACGGCTACGACGGGATGGAACATATCCTCAATGTGTTCGACTACAACGAAAAGCTCGGATACAACGGCGGTCTGATGCCGGACGGCCGCTACAGGATGTTCTACGGCGACGGCAACGCCATCAGCCCCGAGAACGTCCGCGACGGCCAGGACTGGTTCGAGATGTATGCGCCCCAGCCCCTGGCGGAGGCGCTCTACGACATCGAGCCGGCCGGATTCGGCCGTGACAACAACGGCGACGACGACCTGGTGAACGGCACCATCATGCAGCGCATCCGGATGGCCGGAGCCAGCCAGTCCCAGCTGAAGCGTTTCTACCGCGGCGAGGACACCGTCCTCGGCCGGAAGTGCTGGGTGTTCGATTTCTTCGGCAAGAACTTCTACGGCTACGGCGGGTTCTGCGTCTGGGTCGATATCGAGACGGGCCTGGTGCTTCGCCACGAGGCTGAGGAAGGCGGCGGCTTCATCGTCACGCGCTTCGACCTTGACTACAGGAACTGGGATATCGAAGTCCGTCCGGACCTCTTTAAATAAGACTGTCCCGTTTCCACTGGGCCACTTCCTGGAGGAGCCACTGGGCGAAGGCGTCTATGCCTTCGCCGGTTTTGGCGCAGATGGGGATCACCTGTGCCCGGGGATTGCGCATCCGCACATACCCCCGGCATTTTTCCAGATCGAAGTCGAAGTAGGGGAGTACGTCCATTTTGTTCACCAGGACCAAGTCGCAGACGGAGAACATCAGCGGGTATTTGAGCGGCTTGTCGTGGCCTTCCGGGACGGAGAGGATCATGGCGTTCCGGCAGGCACCCGTGTCGAATTCGGCCGGGCACACGAGGTTACCCACATTCTCCAAGATTACCAGGTCCAGCTGGTCCAGGGCCACGTTGTCCAGGCCCTGGCGCGTCATTTCTGCATCCAGGTGGCACATGCCGCCCGTATGGAGCTGGATGGAGGATACGCCCGTGGCCTCCTTGATTTTCACGGCGTCCACGTCCGAATCGATATCGGCCTCCATTACGGCCACGCGCAGCTTGTCCTTGATGCGGTTGAGCGTCTGGATTAGCGTGGTGGTCTTGCCGCTGCCAGGGGAGGACATCAGGTTAAGGAGATACACCCCCTTGGCCTTGAGCTCCTGGCGCAAAACAGCAGCGTCTTTGTCGTTATTGGCAAAGACGCTTTTCTTGATTTCGATTACTTTAATGGGATCCATGCTCGTGGTCCTGGGAGCCTTTCAGGATTTCCTTTACTTTCTCCAGGTTGCCTTCTTCCGTGCCTTCCACGGGAACGGCGTACCAGCGGACGGTCCAGTTCACGGAAGCACCGGGTTCCAGGGTGGTGTAGGGACCCTGCTCCTCAATTTCCACGAAGGTTTTTCCGGGATTGGCGTATACCTGGATCTCGGCCTCTGCGGGAGCGGCCTGACCTTCCTGCAGGTCCTGGAACTTCTTCACGAACAGGACCTTACCATTATTGAAGGCCAGCCAGCCCTTGCCGTCTGCATTGATTTTGCGGTTTTCCTGGGCTTCGTCCATTTCATAGGAGGCGATGCCGTTGGAGAAGGTGAAAGGAAGGCCTTTCATGTTGTTGGCGGGTTCCACTTTATCGGCCTCGAAGAAGAGGAGGCCGCCGTTGGGGACGCGGGAAATTTCCCAGGGAGCCACCTGGCGGGTTTCTCCGGATTCGTTGATGATGCTATACGTGATTACGATGGCACCGTCGTGCTGGCATACGTGCATGACCTTGCGGATACGGTAGCCGAAGCGTTCCGACTTCTCTCCGGTGAGCACCAGCTTGCCATCCTTGAGTTCTGCGGTGAAAGGCTTGGTATCGTATTCCGGCACCGGGGGCCAGTTCCACTGGGCCTGCGGACTGGTCCAGAAGGTGCTGCCGAAAGAGTTGGGGAAGCGGCCCTGGTTAAGGACTTCCTGGTCTTTGTATTTGAAGGAGAGGATCTTGCCTCCGCGGGAAGCATCCACCACCAGGGACATGTCTGCACTGACAATGCTGTACTGGTTGTTCTCCAGTTCCTTGATTTCCTGTGCCTTGGCTACATAGCACCCTCCGGCCACCGCCAGAAGGAAAAAGATGATACGAAGCTTGTTCATGGTTATTGTTTTGTTATGATATCCAATATTGTGACAAATATAATAAAAACTTTCCAACATTGGGTAAAACATCCGTTTATTCTGTGGAGTCCTATTCCCCGGAGAATCACTACATTTGCCGAAACTACAAGCACTGTAATCATGAAGAAAGTTCTTATTTGCATGGCCGCCGTCCTCTTTGCGAGCGCATCGGCCTTTGCCCAGGAAACGTTCAAGGTACGGGTGGACCAGCCCGCGCACGGAAAGGTGACGGTTACCCCGGCCGTACCGGAAAGCGGCGAGGTGCCCGCCGGGACGGTCCTCAACGTGAAAGTGGAAGTGACGGACCCCGGCTGGGTCTTTGACAGCGGCTATGAACTGGCCATCCGCGGCGGCATGTTCTATCCCACCAACGTGGAGTTCATGGAACCCGAATTCCAGGTGGTGGTGGACCACGATATCATGAGCATGGGCGCCTCCATCATGGAATCGGCCCGCTTGGAGGGCTACAGGACCATCCAGGACGTGGTGTATGCCCAACCCGGCGTGAAGCCCCTCAAATACGATGTCTTCATCCCCGACGGCGCCAGGAACCTTCCCTGCATCATCATCATCCACGGCGGCGGCTGGTCTTCCAACACGGAGGACATCATGCGCGGCCTGGCCCGTGAGCTCATCAAGGGCGGGAAGTACGTGGTGGCCAGCATCGACTACCGCTGGCTCAACAACGGCGACGGGGATGCCGAGCCCAACAAGATGAGCCAGCTCATCGAAGACTGTTACGGTGCCATCCTGCACATCCAGGAGCACGCCACGGAATACGGGGCCGATCCCGCCCGCCTGGCCGTGACGGGCGACAGTGCCGGAGGTCATCTGTCGGCCAGTATGATCACTATGGTGGAACGGATAGGGGACGGCGGTTTCGGCGTAAAGCCGGGCGTGTACGAATATCGGCCCACCTATATGCCCGCCGGCATGTCCATTGCCGAGGCCCGCGAATGCCTGAAGGCCATCAAGGCGGCTGCCCCCAGCTATGGCGTCTTTGACGTGGAGACGCTGAGGCGCTTTGCGGCCGATTATCCCGAGGAGGGCCAGCAGGCCATAGCCCCGGACTGCAACATCCCGTCCGTGAGCGTACGTGCCGTACCGCAGTACTTCGTGCTGGGCACTTTGGACCGGACGGTGGGCCGGGAGCCCATGGAGGCCTATGTAGAGCACCTCAAGGCCGCCGGCCAGAAGGCCGAACTGGTTATCGTGGACGGTGCCAGCCACGCCTTCTTCGACTGGAAACCGGACCAGCGCACCAAAGACACCTTCGCCAAGTACGGTGTCCCCTACGCAAAGGATATGTTACGCTTCTTCAACGAAGTGTTCTATCAATAGTTGGTTATTTGATTGTGGACGGTTCCCGGACGCCGTGAGGTCTCCGGGAATCTTTTTTTTATAAAAAAACATGAGAATCCTTTGCTAATTCAAAAAAAGTGTATACCTTTGCAGTCCACAATCGGGGTATTAGCTCAGTTGGTAGAGCGTTTGAATGGCATTCAAAAGGTCAGGAGTTCGATTCTCCTATGCTCCACAAAACCCACTGATAATCAGTGACTTAAGGCACTTACGCAGAAACTTACGCAGAAAATTACATAAGCTTCTGCGTATTTTTTTGTATTCCCCCCTCCTCTACTCTGGTCTACTATGAAGAGGTCGCTCCCGGGGTCGAACCGGAAACTATCCACGGCATACGTCCGGAAATAGGCAAAAAAATCCTGCCCCCTGAAAGGAAGGCAGGACTCGAATTGCATCTCCGGCCCGAAGGCCAGATTAGGATTATTTCACCCGGTGGACTACTCGCCCGCGACCCACTTGGTCTCGGCCAGCATGGTGCCGGACTTCTCGCCGGTGCTGGAGTTGACGTAGTAGTAGCGGAAGAAGATCTTCGGCGCAGCTGCGTTCGGAGTTCCGTTCTTGGCCACGTAGTCGGCACGGATGTCGACAGCAGCGG
>JAEEQF010000117.1 GCA_016285175.1 Bacteroidales bacterium | reverse complement strand
CTCACCCTCATAACCGGGGACGGTCTGGAGCATGCCTGGGAGCAGGGTTCCAATGCCAACAAGGACATGCGGGAAATCACCATCCAGTTCTCGGACACGCTGCTGGACGAAAGGCTTCTGCTCCGCAACCAGTTCTCCGATATCCGGAAGATGTTCGCCGATGCCCGCCTGGGGGTCACTTTTTCCATGACTACCATTGCCAAAGTCTATAACCTGCTGGATACGCTCCCCTCGTTGGAAGAACGTTTCGACCAGTTCCTCAACATGCTCAAGATCCTGTATGAGCTGTCCCAGGACAAGGGGGCCAGAACCCTGGCTTCCAGCGCTTTCGCCCAGTCGGACCAGGATAGGGAGAGCCGGCGTGTAAACAAGGTAAAGGATTATATAGTAAATAATTACACGGATGAACTGCGTCTGGAAACCTTGGCCGGCCTGGTGGGGATGACCCCATCGGCCTTCAGCCGTTTTTTCAAGCAGCATACCAACCGGAGCGTGATGGATTTCATCATCGACGTCCGCCTGGGAAAGGCGGCGCGGATGCTGGTGGACACCTCCACCTCCGTGTCGGAAATCTGTTATGCCTGCGGCTTCAACAACCTCTCCAATTTCAACCGCTCCTTCAAGAAACACCGCGGCTATACGCCCCGGGATTTCCGGGCCCTCTTTGCCAAAAACCGGGTCTTCGTTTAGCGGATGCAAAAAAAGTATCATATTTAGGTAGTTTTTCATTTGTTTGTCCCGGGCCGATGCCGTAAATTTGCGATGTTAATTATTTATGTCGGCCAACATAATGAAGCTAACGCTAAAACTTGCCCTATTTCTCCTAGTGGCGGCCGGATGTACGGCCCAAACGCAATTCGTTCAGGTAAAGGACGGACAGTTTGTCCGTGACGGGAAATCCTACAACTATATCGGCACCAACTTCTGGTACGGCCCCATCCTGGCTTCGGACGGGCAGGGCGGCGACTATGCACGCCTGTGCCGGGAGCTGGATACGCTCAAGGCCCTGGGCCTGGAAAACCTGCGGGTTCTGGTAGGTGCCGACGGTGTGGACGGGGTCTTCTCCCGGGTGGAACCCACCTTGCAGAAAGCTCCGGGCGTGTACAACGATACCCTCCTGGTGGGTCTGGACCGCTTCCTGGTGGAACTGGGAAAGCGGGATATGCAGGCGGTCCTGTATCTGAACAACAGCTGGGAGTGGAGCGGCGGTTACGGCCAGTATATGGAATGGGCCACCGGCGAGAAGGCGCTCATCCCGCTCATCGACGGCTACTGGCCCTTTATGCAGCAGATGCGCAAGTTCCAGACTTCCAAGGAGTCCCAGGAACTGTTCTACAACCACGTGCGGGCCATCGTGGGCCGCACCAATTCCATTACCGGAAAGCCCTACCGGGAAGATCCTGCCATTTTCTCCTGGCAAATCGGCAACGAACCGCGCTGCTTCTCGGATGAGGCGGCCGTCCGTGACGGCTTCATCGGCTGGCTCACGGAAAGCGCCCGGATTATCAAGGAACTGGATCCCAACCACATGGTTTCCACGGGAAACGAAGGTTTCATGGGCTGCGAGCAGGATATGGACCTGCTGGAGCGGGTCTGTGCCATTCCGGGCGTGGACTATATGACCATCCATATCTGGCCCTACAACTGGAACTGGGTAAAGGCCGATTCCCTGCGGGAAGATTTGGGAATGGCTATGGACAACACCCTGGAGTACATCCTCCGGCATCAGGAACTCTCCGTCAAGTATGGCCTTCCCGTGGTGGCCGAGGAATTCGGCTTCCCGCGTGACGGTTTCCGGAGCGATATGACCTCCCCCACATCGGCCCGCGACGCCTATTACGCCTTTGTGTTCTCCCAGGTGGGAACCACCCTGCAGGGAGCCAATTTCTGGGGCTGGAGCGGTTTCGCCGTCCCCCTGCATGAGCAGTGGGAGAGCGGGGACCCTTATACCGGAGACCCGGCCCAGGAGGCCCAGGGACTCAATGGAGTGTACATCACGGACACCACCGTGGACATCATCAGCGAGGCAGTGGCCAACCTGAAACAACTTTAAATTCCTAGCTATGAAAAAGTTTTCCCTGTTTGCCGCTTTCGTTGCCGCCGCAGCCCTTACCGCCTGCGGTACCAAGCCGGTTGAAGATCCGGTCCTGCCTGCTCCCTCCGCCATAACCTTGAATCCCACTTCCCTCACGGCCGCACCGGAGGGAGAGACGCTTACCGTGGAAATCACCTCCCCGTACCGGCCCAATGTGACGGACCTGCCGGAGTGGGTCACTTTCAAGGATGCCGCCTTCAAGGATTACAAGATGACGGCCAGTTTTGTGGTGGCCGCCAATGATACTTATGAGAGCCGGAGTGCGGAAATCACCGTCATCTGCACGGGAACTGCCTCGCAGGCACTTACCATCTCCCAGAGCGGCAAAGCCGTGCCGGCGGATGCACCCCTTGCGGGGCTGGACGATGCCGATGTGGCGGACCTGGCCGCCAAGCTGGGCCTGGGCTGGAACCTGGGCAACCACTTCGACGGCTATTACAGCGGATCCTGGGCCGGTGACAAGGAAGGCTATCCGGAAGAAACGGTGTGGCAGTCAGCTTCGGGCGGAAAGGCTACCCACAGCACCTTCTACGGTCTCAAGGCGGCGGGCTTCTCCAGCGTGCGCATCCCGGTATCCTGGCTAAAGATGATAGGCCCCGCCCCCGACTACAAGATTAACGAGGACTGGATGAACCGCGTGTACGAGGTGGTGGGCTATGCCCGGAACGCCGGCCTTTACGTGATCATCAATACCCATCACGACGAGAACCACGGCGTAGATAACGACTACCAGTGGCTGGACATCAAGAAAGCTGCCAACGACCCTGCGCTCAACACCCGGATCAAGGCCGAAATCAAGGCCGTGTGGACGCAGATCGCCAATAAATTCAAGGACTGCGACAACTGGCTCATCATGGAAGGTTTCAATGAGCTGAACGACGGCGGATGGGGCTGGAGCGCGGAATTCAGGGCCGACCCCACCAAGCAGTGCAACATCCTGAACGAGTGGAACCAGGTGTTCGTGGATGCCGTCCGGGCTACCGGCGGGAAGAACGCCACCCGCTGGCTGGGGGTTCCCACCTATGCCGCCAATCCGGAGTTCGAGAAGTATCTCACCATGCCCTCGGATCCCGCCGGGAGAACCATGCTGGCCGTCCATTTCTATGATCCGTCGGAATATACCATCGGGGAAAAGCAGTGGTCGGACTGGGGCCATACCGGTGCTGCCGGAAAGAAGGACCCCGGTGGAAATGAAGACCACGTACGCGCCGTTTTCGGGAACTTGAACGCCAAATATGTGGCAAACAATATCCCCGTTTACCTGGGCGAATTCGGCTGCTCCATGCGCAGCAAGTCCGACACCCGTGCCTGGAAGTTCTATCTCTATTATCTGGAATATGTGGTTAAGGCGGCCAGGACGTACGGCCTGCCGGCCTTCCTCTGGGATAACGGAAACGAGGGTTCCGGCCGAGAGAAACACGGTTACATCCATCACGGAACCGGGAATTACGTGGGTAGCAGCAAGGAGCCCGTGGATGTGATGGTGAAGGCCATGACTTCCGACGACCCGGCATACACCCTCCAGTCCGTTTACGACAACGCTCCCAAGTTCTAGGCTTTATGAAAACGTACCGGCTGCTGATTCTTTTTGTCCTGCTTGCCCTGGCCGCCTGCGGTCCGGACAACCCGGATAAGCCGGTTGCGCCAACAGCCATTATGCTCACTCCCGGCTCCGTGTGGGCCGATGCGGAAGGCGGTTCCTATGAAGTGGCCATCCAGGCCCCCTTCCGTCCCCGGGTGGAGATTCCCGCCACGGCGGACTGGATTTCCTTCAAGGACGGCGTCTTTGAGGATTACACGCTGCCGATAACCCTCACCGTGGCCCCCAACCCCATCTACACCCCCCGGGAGGCAAGCCTCTCCATCTCATCCAGCGGTACGGAACCCGTATTGCTGAGGCTTACTCAGGAAGCCCGTCCCCGTCCGGTAAATACCGGAGGCTGGGAAGGGGCCGATGATGCCGTGCGGAACATGGGTGCGGGCTGGAACCTTGGCAATACGCTGGACGCCAACAGCGGGGATGTGAACCATATGTGGATAGAAGCCTATACGGACCGTACGCCCGCCGATTACGAGACGGCCTGGGGCCAGGCCGTCACCACGCCCGAACTCATCCATATGTTCAAGCTGGCCGGCTTCAACGCCATCCGCGTGCCGGTAACCTGGTACCCGCACATGGGCACCATCAAACTGAAGTGGGAGCAGGAGGACTGGCATTGGGACCGCTCTGCCTGGACGGGCTACGAAGTGGATCCCGTCTGGATGGCCCGGGTAAAGGAAGTGGTGGATTACGTGATAGACGAGGACATGTACTGCATCCTCAATGTGCATCACGATACGGGGGACGGCTCCACCGCCTGGCTGGTGGCCAGCGAGGAGGGCTTCGAAGCGGCCAAACCGCGCTACCAGGCCCTCTGGCAGCAGATTGCAGAGACCTTCCGGGATTACGGGGAGCATCTGTTGTTCGAATCCTACAACGAAATGCTGGACCAGTACGGTTCCTGGTGCTTCGCTTCGTACAATACCCCCGCAAGATATGACGCCGCCGTGGCGGCATCGGCCTATAAAGGCATCAACAGCTATGCAAAACTGTTCGTGGAAACGGTGCGCGCGAGCGGCGGGAACAACACTGACCGGAACCTGGTGGTGAACACCTACGGCGCTTGCAGCGGCGACGGTACCTGGAATAACCATCTGACCGAACCGCTCACCCAGTTCCAGATTCCGGAGGAACCCGGCCACATTGCCGTGCAGATCCACAGCTATTGGGATGCCGAAAAGTTCAGCCAGCAGAAGGCCGATATAGACCGGCTCTTCACCAATGTGGACACCCACCTGGTAAAGCGGCTGGGCGTGCCGGTAATCATCGGCGAATGGGGCGGCGGTTCCGGAACGGACAGCGACGCCAACGTGCAGTTTGCCGGGTATTTCTCCCAGAAAGCGCACGACGCCGGAGTGGCCGCCTTCTGGTGGATGGGCCTTTCGGACGGGAAGGAAGACCGCGCCAAGCCGGACTGGACCATGCCCCGCACCAAGAATGCCATTGTGAAACCTTATTTGAAAAACTAATCGACCCCTGTTATGAAACGAAGTCTGTATATTCTGGCGGTTTGTTGCCTGGCGGCCTGTTCCGGCGGGAAAAAGCCCATGGAAACACCCAGGGACCAGCTGGTCCACCGGTTGTTCAGCTATGCCGAAAAAGGGCAGATTGCCTATGGCCATCAGGACGACCTCTCTTACGGCCACAACTGGGTGGTCACCGACTGGGAGAACGATCCGCTGGAGCGTTCGGACGTAAAAGGGGCTACCGGAAAGTATCCCGCCATCGTAGGATTTGACCTGGGCGGAATCGAACTGGGCAGTGAGCAGAATCTGGACAGGGTTCCTTTCGGCCTGATGCGGAAAGCGGCCATCAAACACGTGGAACGCGGGGGAATAGTAACCTTTTCCTGGCATCCGCGCAATCCCCTTACGGGCGGCGACGCGTGGGACATCTCTTCCAAGGAAGTGGTGAAGTCCATCCTTCCCGGCGGGGAAAAGAATGCCGAATTCATGCTCTGGCTCAAGCGGGCGGCCGATTTCCTGGAATCTCTGGGAAAGGATACGCCGCTTGTCTTCCGTCCCTGGCACGAGAACCTGGGAAGCTGGTTCTGGTGGGGGAA
>JAEEQF010000116.1 GCA_016285175.1 Bacteroidales bacterium | reverse complement strand
CCGGTGCTCCCTGATAATAGTATTCGTCGCTATCTACCAACAGATTGGACGACATAGCTTCAAACTTGAGTACCAGAATTTCGGGTCTCTTGTAATCCTCGCGGTCAGTCGTTTCTGTTTTCATAATTACAAATTATTGGAATGTACTGATGCAAATATCGAGAATTTTAAAAAACGCGGCTCTATTAGTGCCAGATGTATTCGTCCAAGAAGTATGTTTCATCTGAATTAATGCCGCTCTCGCAAATAATATGGCTCAACTCACCGTCAATTACTTCTGCGTTGGGCGACTGGTAGTTTCTTTCGGATTCCATTTGAAATAACTATTTAAGATTCGGACTGTAAAGATATATTTTTTTTGCAAAATTGCAAATTGGAATTGCATATTGGAATTGCATATAATACATCGGTTTGTGCATGACTGAGCCGGTGCGTACTTGCGCATCGGCTCTGTTTTCCTGCGGAAAGAAAGGAAAAATTCGTATCTTCGCGAAGCAAACAGGAAACGATGCCAAGAAAGCACTCATATCAAACCCGTCTCCGGGCGTTCCGGATCTGGCAGCAGCTGGGGTACCATCCCTGGGCGAAGCCCCACACGGGCAGCCTGCAGGCCGGCAACCCCTCCCGGAGGAGCAAGGGAGATTTCTACAAGGGGGCCTTCGACAGCATCCCCTTCCTGAACGAGGACGCCAAGCGCACGTTCACGCATCTGCTGCTCCGCCCGGGCTATATGATCCGGGATTACATCAAGGGCGCGCACGAACGCTATCTGGCACCGCTGACGGCCCTCATTGTCTTCTATGCGTTCTTCGCGCTGATATCGGCCGTCCTGCAGCCTGTTCAGCAGAGGGGGGATTCGGAAATCCTTTCTTTGGAAGATGATATGGAGGTCACTTTGGATTCCCCGAATGCCAAGGTGGAAGGTATCGTGAAGAATGTGGCCCTCATCGTTCGCCAGGGCTATTATTACCTCAACCTGGACCGGCATCCGGAGCTGGTGGATACGCGCACGAAGGGGGCCGTTGCGGCGCTGGAAGGGACGTTGAGAAGCCAGGGTATTCCGTTGTTCCTGGGGGAATTCCTGTTCCTTTGGACGGCGATGGGATTGTGCCTGCGCAAGCAGCAGGTAGGGTGGTCGGCCGCGGCGGCGGCATCGGCCTATGTGCTCTGCCAGTTCTGTTTCTTTATGCTTTTTGCCGTGCTTCTCACCTGGGGCGAAAGCACGTCGGTGAGCATCATCCTGATGCTTCTGCTGATTACGCTGGATTATCGGCAGTGGCTGGGACTCCGCTGGCGGAAAAGCATCGGCCTTGCCTTCAGGACGGGCGTGGTGTATGTGCTCCTTTATGGCCTCATCATCCTGCTGGTGAGCCTGGTGGTGCTTGCTTTTGCGTGGACTAAAGGTGCCGATTAAAAAATTTTCAACTTTTTTCCAACCTTTTGCTGCAGACCTTCGTCTAACAGATGAAACCGCCCCGAGAGTTGCATGTCCGGACGGTGATATAATGGAAAAATGTTGAACTATTAAATTGATACAGCTATGTTAAATGACATTTTGGTAAATTTTGGCGTACCCTTCTTTATCTGCGTTGTATTGCCCATCATGGTCGTCTGGCTCGTTGCCCGCACCCGTCAGCACGAGACCGACAGAAAGGCCGAAATCATGCTCAAGGCCATCGAGGCCGGTGTTCCCGTGGACATGACCCAGTTTGAACCCGCCAAGAAGAAGGCTCCCAAGTCCATCAAGCAGGAACTTCTGGATAAACTCAATGGCGCCTGCGTTACCAGCCTCATGGGCGCCGGCTTCCTCACCCTGGGCATCCTTCGCGTTGTCATTACCGATTTTGGGCGCAATACGTTCATCAACAAATTCTGGCTTCCCGCCGGAGCGGTCCTCCTGGCCGTAGGCATCGGACTGTTCATCTCCTACTTTGTGGGTAAGAAGATGCTGGCCAAGGAGATAGAGGCAGAGGAGAACGCCCTGAACCAGCCCAAAGAGTAGCTGGCCATGACCCAGGAACGGTTCATCACCGAGGTGCGGCAGCAGCAGGAGCCCCTGAGGCGGTTCCTGCTTGCGCTGTGTGCCGGAGACGGTGCCCTGGCCGATGACATCGCGCAGGACGCCCTGGTGCGGGCCTATGTGGCCTCCGGCTCCTTCCTGGGACTCTCCAAATTCAGCACCTGGCTCTTCCGCATAGCGTACAATTGTTACATAGACCACTGCCGGAAGGCCCGTCCGGAAAAAGCACCCGTGGAGGAGGCCCAGAACCTCCCGGGAGGGGAAAGCTCCGACAAATCCTTCCGCTACCAGCAGCTGTATCAGGCCCTGGACCGCCTTCCGGAAAAGGAGAAGGCCGCCATCGCCCTGTTTTATTTCGAGGACCGCAGCATCAAGGAGATATCCTCCATCCTGGAAATGCAGCAGGGCACCGTTAAATACCAGCTTTCCATGGGAAGGCAACACCTTAAGCAGTACATTCAGTTATGAGCAGCATAGAAGACTTTCTGCGGGAGAACAAGCCGCAGGTGAAAGAGGATCCCACCTTCATCCTGGAAGCGCAGCGCCGGATGGAGCAGGTAGAAGGCATCAAGGCCGAGGTGGACCGCCAGCGCAGCCGGGGCAGGGTGGCGCTCATCGTTGCGCTGTGTGCCGGCCTGGCCGTTGGGGTGTTCGCCACCGCCATCACTTTCCTCTATCCCATAGACGCCCAGTCCTCCGCCGAAGGCCTTCTCAGGGCCACCCGGCTCTTCCTGCAGGACTATCGGCAGTATCTGCCCATGCCGGTGGCGCTCCTGGCTATAGCCCTGGCCGTGGTGCTTTTCAAGCGGCCTTCACGGATTTAATCTTTTTCGCTTGTTTTTCTTCTTGGGAAAAGTTATATTTGTGGAAAATTTCCAACAAGTATAACTATTATGCAGGAACAAGACGGCAAATACATCTTCGGCGTGGTGAAGGTGGGGGATAAGGGACAGATCGTTATCCCCAAAGACGCCCGCAAAGTATACGGTATAGAACCCGGCGACGCCCTCATGCTGCTGGGAGACCAGAAGGGCATGGTGCTCCTCAAGACGGAAATCTTCCAGGCAGTTATAGACCAGGCCATGGAGGGGCTCACCCAATGAGAAAGCACTGGCTGGACAACCTGCGCTGGGTCACTGTGCTCCTGGTGCTGTTCTATCACGTTATTTATTTCTATAACAACAAGGGTGTTTTCGGCGGTATCGGCGGCTTCGGCCCTTATCCGGAATATCCTCAATACCAGGATGTTGTGATGTACATCCTCTATCCCTGGTTTATGCCTCTGCTGTTCATCCTGGCCGGTATCAGCGCCCGATACGCGCTGCAGAAGTACCCCTCACGCGAATGGTTCAAGGCCCGCACGCGGAAGCTGCTGGTACCGGGGACCATCGGCCTGTTTGTGTTTCACTGGATGGTGGGATACTTCAATACCGTTGCGGCAGGCCAGCAGGGCGTTTTTGACGGGGTGCCCGGGCTAATCAAATATGGAATCATGGCCGTCAGCGGAACCGGTCCGCTCTGGTTCATCCAGGATCTGTGGCTGTTCTCTCTGCTGCTACTGCTCATTGTCCGACTGGATGCCAAGGATAAGTTCTGGAACGCCTGCGGAAAACTGAACATCGTGTGGATCATCCTGTTAGGGGTGCTGTTCTGGGTAGGGGAGCAGACGCTCATCCGGCAGCCCAGGCCGGATTCGGCCGACGGGCTCCTGAATCTGTACAAGCCGCTGTTTTACCTCATTCCCTTCCTGATGGGCTACTTCGTGTTCTCGCACGAGGAGGTGCAGGAAAAGGTGATGAAAGCCTGGATTCCGCTGCTTGCCTGCGCCGCCGTCTCCGGCATCGTCCTCATCGTCACCACCTTCGGAGAGGACAATACTTCTCCGCAGTACCTGGGCAGCCCGCTCAACTGCATTTACGGCTGGCTCGCCTGCCTGGCGCTCATCGGCTGGTTCCAGGCGTGTTTCAACCGGACATCGGCCTTTGCGAGTTATATGACTCGCTCCAGCTTCGGCCTGTATATAGTTCATTATCTGGTGGTCGCGGCCATCGGCTATATGCTTAAGACGTACACCCAGCTGCCGCCGTGGTCCATGTATGTGATCCTTGCCGTGGCCGTGTTTGCGCTGTCTCCGCTGCTGTACGAGCTCCTGCGCCGCATCCCGTTCGTGCGCTGGGCCGTGCTAGGAGAGAAGCGCCGCGCGTAGCTCTTCCACGCTGTTGACTATGGGGTTACCGGATAGTTCTTCCGCTGTCCGGTAGCCCCATCCCACTGCCAGGCCCTGGATGCCGCCGTTGGCAGCCGTCCGCATATCGGTGGGGGAGTCGCCCACCATGATGGCCTCCTCGGGGCCGATGCCGGCTTTCGCCAAAACTTCCTGCACGATGGCCGGCTCCGGCTTCAGCGGATATCCGGGCCGATTGCCCAGGATGGCCACAAATGCTATATCCGGGAAAAACTCCTGGATCAGCCGCTCGGTGCCCTCCTGGAACTTGTTGGAAGCCACCGCCATCTTCACCCCCTTCGCCTGCAGCTGGGTTAGCAGTTCCGGGATCCCGCTGTACGGCCGCGTCTTCACATCGATGTGCGCCGAGTAATAAGCTTTGAAATCTGCCAGCGCCGCATCAATGTATGCATCCGTCAAACCGGCATCAGCGTGCGCTGGGTTCGTGTTGGGCCCGGCATCTGTGTGCGTTGGGTTCGCGATGGCAGAAGGAAATTGGTTTTTTTGGCATCGTCCAAAAAAATAATTTCCTTCTGCCGCTGGCCCTGCAGTTGCCGTTTTTTCTGCTAGCGTCGGCCTTATAGATGCCTCCAGGGCCTGTTTCACCAGGTTCCGCACCCCGTGGCCTACCATTTTCCGGTACTTATCAGTCCCCAGCTCCGGGAGCCCCCTCAGCGCCAGCGCATGGTTCACCGCCGCGCCCAAATCCTCCAGCGTGTCAATGAGCGTCCCGTCCAGGTCCCAGAGAATGAGTCTTTTCATCTTCAACTTATTTAGTTTGTTCAAACAGTTTCCTGTACGCCTCCGCCTTCTTTTCCAGTGCCAGGGGATACGCCCTGGAAGTGGACGGCATTCTCCAGAAAGTTACGTCCACTTTCTCTAATCGGATGCTGCCGCTCACCGGAGGCACCTGGCAGCCAAACGTTTCTGCTATCACCTCCGTGGCCTTCTGCCCTGTCGTCACCAGCGTCCTGCACTCCGGAATCTGCCTGAGCAGCGCCGCCACATCTGTTGGCTTTACCACTTCCAGAAATGCATCGGCCGCATTATCCTTCAGCCTTCTTACTTCGCAGGCCGTGTCGTAGAACGCCAGGCCTTCCTTTTGGCAGAATGCCCTTATGACCGCCTCATCAAAACGCTTTTCCCCTGGAATGCAGAAATGGTTCTTATCGGCATGGAAAATCAAGCCCATGATGCGCCAGAAGTCATTGATCCAGTTGGGGTAATAGAAACTCATGCACCAGCGGTGCTCCTGCGGCGGGAAACTCCCCAGGAACAGCATCTTCGCCCCCTCCGGCAGGAAAGGCTCAAACGGATGTTTCTCAGTCTTCATCACTTGGCGGTCTGTTTTGCCAGATACTGTTGCCGCTCATCCTCCGGAAACTTCTCTATAGCATAACGCAGCATGGTCCGCGGCATACTTTTGTACCTGGGCGCTTCCTCGTGCGCTGGAGTTGTGGTGGGCACAGTTTCTGCGTGCGCGGGGTTTGCGATGGCTGAAGGAAATTGGTTTTTTTGGCACCGTCCAAAAAAATAATTTCCTTCTGCCGTGGGCCCTTGTAAATATGCCTCTAAGGCCGCCTTGTCCCGTTTTCCCGCTTCCCTGAGCAGCCAGCCCACCGCCTTGTGGATCAGGTCGTGCGGATGGTGCAGCAGGATATCGGCAATCCTGAACGTATCCTGCAGCTGCCCGTGACGGATGAAAGTC
>JAEEQF010000115.1 GCA_016285175.1 Bacteroidales bacterium | reverse complement strand
AAATCCTTTTCATTTAGCGTGTAGTTAGTTAATATATTAGAATTAATGAGTTTTCCGGGTATTGATGAAATAGACGCAGCAGGCGCCCATCACCAGATACACACCGGCCATCAGGAGCATGGCGGGCTGGCTGTCCCCCACCAGATGCAGTACGGCGCCGCCGGTTGCGGCCGCCACAATCTGCGGCAGGCAGATGGTGCAGTTGAACAGGCCCAGGTAGCTGCCCATGTACGGACTTCCTTCCAGCGCGTTGGTGAGCAGCGAGAACGGCAGGGCCAGCATGGCCGCCCAGGCAAAGCCGATGAGGAAGTAGCTGACGAACAGGACCCACTGGTTGTGGATGAACATGACGGAGGCGAATCCCAGTGCGCCGATAAGGAGGCTCACCACATAGGCCGTGCGGATGTTCTTGAAACGCGGGATGATGGTGGCCCAGAGGATGGAACCTACGGCCTGGACGGCGAACAGGACGCCCACCCAGTTGCCTGCGGCCTGGTATTCGGCCGATGCGGTAGCGCCTTCTACGGCAGCGTCCACGCCCCAGCAGTTCAGGGCGATGGCGCCATTGGTGTAGTTCCACATATACAGGAAGGCGGCCCAGCAGAAGAACTGCACCAGACCCACCGTCCAGAAGGCCTCAGGGGCCTTTTTCAGCAGTTGGAAGAGCCCTTCACCCTTCTTCTCCTCCCTGGCCTGCAGGTCTATGCCGTGGAATTCGGCATACTCTTTCGGAGGCATCTCCTTCACTTTGAAGAAAGTGTAGAGGACGCAGAGGATAAGGATGGCGGCGCCGGTGTAGAAGGAGAATTTCACCGTGTCGGGAATCTCGCCCAGGTCGGCCTCGTTGGCAATGCCGATCCAGGTGAAGAAGATGGGGAAAATGTAGCCCATCAGGGATCCGGCGTTGCAGAGGAAGCTCTGGATGGAATAGGCCGTGGTCTTCTGCTCCTCATTCACCATGTCTCCCACCATCATCTTGAACGGCTGCATGGCCACGTTGATGGAGGTGTCAAGGAATATGAGGGAGAACAGGCCGAACCACATGGCCATATTCAGGCCCAGGAACACGCGGGTGCTGAAATGCAAGCTGCCGGCGTTGGGCAGGAACACCATCACCAGGACGGCGATGATGGCTCCAACCAGCAGATAAGGCTTTCTGCGGCCCATCCTGCACCAGGTACGGTCACTGTACTTGCCGATGAGCGGCTGGACTATCATGCCCATCAGCGGGGGCAGGATCCAGAAGAAGGAAAGGGTGTGCGGATCTGCGCCCAGGGTGGCGAAAATCCGGCTGATGTTAGCGCTCTGGAGGGCGTAGGCAATCTGAACTCCGAAGAATCCGAAGCTCAGGTTGAACATCTCCCAAAAACCTAGATTGCGTTTAGCTGACATTGTATTTAGTGTTTTTCTCATGCAATTAGCAGCACAAAAATAAATCTTTATACAATAAAAAATACGCGCGCGGGAACGAACGGCCAAATTGGTACGACGAAAGGGAAGAATCCCCGGACGAACGGATGGGCCGATTTGCTCATTTAAGGAAAATGCGCTACATTTGGGAAGCCGATTCGCCTATGGGAAGTATCCGCGCATCCTATATCATCCATCTGATGGCCCTGCTCCATGTAGTGGCCACGCTCATGTGCATGCTCATGGGCATCAATGATTCCCTCCTCCTTACCCTCCTCACCATGACCATGACGGTGCTGCTGTGTCTCAACAGGCAGCTGTCGGCCGAATTCGCCGCCATCGTGATAGTGCTGGTAAACGTGCTGGGCTTCCTGATGGGAACCTTCGGGGCCGACCTGCTGGAACTGTTCATCCACAACGAAATGGCCGTGAGGTGTATAGCCACCTTTATCACCACGGAACTGCTGGGCTGGGGCGTACTGCTCTTCGTCCACCTCTTCCCCACCCGGGTGGCGGCCAAAGGCGATTGGAGCAACAACATCGGCTGGATGGTGGCCGCCGTCACCATCGTGTTCATGCTCCGGGTGGGCCTGGACCTGCTGCTGGCATCGGCCGAACCGGGCGTGGAGACCATCCAGGGCATTATGGAGGTGAGCGCCTTCTGCCTCATCTTCGTGCTGTATTTTGCCGCCCGCATGCGCAACCAGACGGATATCGAGCGGGAGAAGACGCACCAGGCCGAATTCCGCTACATGGCTCTCAAGCAGCAGGTGAACCCCCATTTCCTTTTCAATTCGCTCAATGTGCTGGATTCCCTGGTACAGGACAGTTCCCGGGAAGATGCCAGCCGCTATGTCCATAAGCTGGCGGGCATGTACCGCTATATGCTGCAGCACGAGGGAGAGAGCCTGGTGCGCCTTTCGGAAGAGATGGAATACACCCGCATGTATGTGGAACTCATGCGCGTACGCTTCCCCAAAGGCCTGGACGTGATAATCAAAGTTCCGGAGGAAGACCTTCAGTTCCATGTGGTTCCGTGCGCCGTGCAGCTGCTGGTGGAGAATGCCACCAAGCACAATGTAATCTCGGAGGAAAATCCCCTGGTTGTGGATATCGTTTCGGACGCCGGGACAAAGACCCTCCAGGTGAGCAACAACCGCATTCCCCGCCTCTCCCCTTCCCATTCCACGGGTCTGGGGCAAGCCTATATCCGGCAGCAGTACAGCGACCAGACCAGCCGGGAAGTGAAGATAGAATCCACCGATACCATTTACCGAGTAAGCCTACCCCTGTTGTAACTATGCAAAAACTCACTGCATTCATAATAGAAGATGAGCCCCGCGCACAGCGAATTCTCCAGAACCTGCTCGCCAGCGAATTCCCGGACATTACCATTTTGGGATCGGCCCCGTCCGTTGTAGCTTCCGTAGAATGGCTCAAAGCCCATGACGGCAGTTCCCCGGAGCTCCCGGCCCCGGACATCATTTTCATGGACGTGGAACTGCAGGACGGCAACAGTTTCCAGATCTTTGACAAGGTGGACATCAAGGGGCAGGTCATCATGACAACGGCCTACGACAGCTACGCCGTAAAGGCCTTCGAGGTGAATTCGCTGGACTATCTTCTCAAACCCATAGAGCCGGAAGACCTTCGGCGGGCCATCTCCCGGGCCGAAGCCGCCCAGGCGGATGTCCCGGCGCCGGCCAAAGCTTCATCGGCCCCGCCCAAGGAGAAATACCTTATCAAACTGAACGACAGGATTGTGCCCCTGAAGGCCCGTGAAATAGCCTTTTTCTACTCGGAAGCCAAGAATTCCTATGTGGTGCGCACGGACGGGACCTCCTTCATCCTGGACGATTCCCTGGACACCATCGAACAGCAGATGGACCCCCGCCGTTTCTTCCGTATTTCCCGCAGCTGCATCATAGCGGAAGACGCGGTGGACAGCGTAACCAAACTTGTTGGCAGCCGTCTCCGCGTCCTCCCCAGCGTAAAATTCAAAGGCAATCTGGACCTTACCGTTTCACGGGCCCGCGTAGATGCCTTCCTGGACTGGTTGCAGCAGAACTAGCGGTCTCTTCCGGAAGATAATACCAGATTCTTTATCTGCTTGCAGAGCTTCTCGTTCCCGATGAGGCTTTCCAGCGTGCAGTGCATCCGGAAGCGCCAGTAATAGCGCGGGATGGCCGGCACGTTGATGCGCTCGTCGGCCGGATTGCCGGGATAGCGCACATCTCCGTCGATGGCAATCCAGTCCTGCAGCGGCAGGATGGCCAGCATGGCGGGAGACTGGAGGTGCTGGAACAGGATCTGTTCGCACACCCACGGTTCGCAGAAATACGGGGTGTCCCCTATATGGTGCAGCATCTCGTGATAGAAGCGGTCCGTAAGGGCACGGTCCTCCTCCCACCAGGCCCGCAGCGGGGCCATGTCGTGGGTTCCGGTGGCGCAGACGCAAAGGTAAGGATATCCGGCCGGATCCCCGAAGAGCTGCCTGGGATCCTTGGGCATCCGCTGGATTTCCAGGGAGAGGATGTTAAGGTCGGCCATGGTTTCCGGTACGCAGGCGGGAATCATGCCCAGATCCTCACCGCAGGCCAGCATGCCGGTGGCATCCAGCAGGGCGGGCAGTTTCTTATAGGCCGATTCCTTCCAGCAGGCGTCGTTCCGGTGATAGAAGAAATCGTTGTACAGCAGGTTGTAGCGCTCTTTCTGGCCTTCGTCCAGGGCAAAGTATGCCCGGCTGGAAAGCGGTGCGGAGATGCGCGGGTGGTAGAAACCTTTCTTGCGCGGATCCTCTATGAAGAGCACGTCCGTCTCCTCCCAGCCTTCCTGCGGGGTGATGTAGCGGCCGCCGCTGATGTCGAAGCCGCGGTCACGGAGCTCCTGCTCGCTGAAAGGAACGGCGGGATTGAAGTATCCCATGAGGCCCGTCTTGTACTTGAGCGGAATCTCCCAGATGCGGAAGAAGCCCAGGATGTGGTCTATGCGGAAAGCGTCGAAGTACTCGTTCATCTTGTGCAGGCGGTTCTTCCACCAGGCATAGCCGTCCTCTGCCATCTTCTCCCAGTTGTAGGTGGGGAATCCCCAGTTCTGGCCGTCCACGGCAAAGGCATCCGGCGGTGCACCGGCCTGGCTGTCCATGTGGAAGAGGGCCGGGAAGGTCCAGGCGTCGCAGCTGATGCGGCTCACGCCGATGGGAAGGTCTCCCTTCAGGATAACCCCGTGCTTGTGGGCATAGGCCACGGCTTCCTTCAGCTGCGCGTCCAGCTGGAACTGCACAAAGCAGTAGTAGTCAATTTCTGCACGGTTCTGGGCGATGAATTCGTCTATTTTCTTCTTGCTGTACTTGGCAAAACCTTTCCACTGGGAGAAATCGGCCGTATTATTACGGTCCCTGAGCACGCAGTAGGCGGCGTAAGGCAGGAGCCAGTACGCATTGTCCTTGGCAAAGTCCTTGTACTGAGCAGTTTCCATGACCTGGGCGCCGTTCTTTTCAAAGGCTTTCCGGATGTAACGCTCCTTGGCCTCGTTCACCTTCTCATAATCCACCTTGTCCAGGGCGTTCAGCTGGTCCTTCAGCTCCTTATAGGCTTTATCGGCCCGGATGCCGAGGGCGGGCAGATGCAGGAACTGCGGATGCAGGGCGAAGGAGGAATTGGCGTTGTACGGGTATGAATCCATCCAGGTGCGCGTCATGGTGGTGTCGTTGATGGGCAGCAGCTGGATCACGTTCTGACCGCTTGCCACGGCCCAGTCCACCATCTTCTTTATGTCGTTGAACTCACCCACGCCGAAGCTCTCTTCCGTACGGAGGGCGAAGACCGGGATGGCCACGCCGGCGCCGCGCCAGGGAATCATGGAGAACTGGGGCTCGATGTTGCCCAGGGTGATGTGCTTGCCTTTGGGCGGAATCTCCGCAAACAGATGGTTGCCGCCGTTTTCCCAGTTTATGGGCTTGAGTGTCTTCTTGTCCACCACCAGGAACTTGAATTCAAAGGCGTCCTTCACTTCCAGGTCTATGTTCCAGTACGGGAAGTTCCAGTCTTCCATCAGGATGGGTTTGTCCCAGCCCTGGAGGGTTTTTCCCTTGGTCCCCACAATGGCAAGTGCCTGGTTGGGACGTATTTCCGGAGCCACAATACAGAAAGTGACATTCCCCTTCATAGGATTCACGGGAGCCTTGTCACGGCCGAAGATCACATCCTTGAAGGCCGATGACCAGAAGGCCGAATTGGCCGGACGGTCCATCCAGCGGGAACGGATTTCCAAGTCTCCGGAAGCAGGCAGACGCAGCGTGTGCTGCCGCCATTCGCTGCGGATCACCTTGCCGTCGGCAATGATGGAAAAATGATAATCGTGCGTATGGGCAAAATCCTTGGCCGGGACCTCTCTTTCCCAGATGCCTCCATAGATGCACTTCATCTCCAGGCATTGTTTGCCCACATTCAGGCACACCTTCTCTCCCCAGCGGGTGATGTATCGGACACTGATTTTGATATTCATTTTAGCGTTACAAAGTTTGGTTATGCACAAAAATAAAGGGATTGCATTGATTCTGCAACCCCTTTGTTGACGAACGGTTGATTTTTGCCGACGAACCGTTACTGCCCGCCCAGCCTGCTAAAAAACTCCAGCGTCTGCGCCCAGTTCCGGAAAGGCTCTTCACCGAACTTGATGAGGGTCCCCAGGAAGCCGTCCGAGCCGTCTTCCGTACTGTGGGCGTCAATAAGATAGTCCCCCAGCAGAAGTTC
>JAEEQF010000114.1 GCA_016285175.1 Bacteroidales bacterium | reverse complement strand
AGATGCAGTGAAATACATGAAGGACGCAATCGTGAAGGCCTATGGCAAGAAGGGTGAGAACGTGGTTAACATGAACTACGCTGCAGTAGACCGCGGTGGCGAATACACCGAGATCAAGGTTCCTGCAGAGTGGGCAAACCTCACCGCCAAGTTCGAGAACCCTAACAAGGACCGTCTGGCTCCCGCCTTCGTCAAGGACATTGCCGATATCGTCAACTCCCAGGCAGGCGACACCCTCCCGGTAAGCGCCTTCATGCCTTACGCCGACGGTACAATGCCCGCAGGCACCGCCGCATTTGAAAAGCGTGGCGTGGCCGTGACCGTTCCTACATGGGATGCAGAGAAATGTATCCAGTGCAACAACTGCGCATTCGTCTGCCCTCACGCAGCAATCCGTCCTTTCCTTCTCACAGAAGAAGAAGCCGCAAAGGTTCCCGCAGGTCTCAAGCTTGCACAGGGCAAGGCCAACCTCAAGGAATACAAGTACGCCATCGCCGTCTCCGTCGACGACTGCACCGGCTGCGGCAACTGCGTGGATGTCTGCCTTGCCAAGCCGGAGAAGGCCCTGAGCATGGTTCCTTACATCAACGACACCGCAGAGCAGGCCAACTTCGACTACCTTAACAAGAAGGTGGGTTACAAGGAGTACGTGGACAAGACCGCAAACATGAAGAACAGCCAGTTTGCACAGCCTCTGTTCGAGTTCTCCGGAGCCTGCGCAGGTTGCGGCGAAACCCCCAACATCAAAACCATCACCCAGCTCTTCGGAGACCGCATGATGGTTGCAAACGCAACGGGCTGCTCCTCCATCTACGGCGCATCCTTCCCTGCCAGCCCTTACTGCACCAACGCAGCAGGCCACGGTCCCGCATGGGCCAACTCCCTGTTCGAGGACTTCTGCGAGTTCGGCCTTGGCATGAAGCTCGGCTCTGACCGCGCACGCGAGACTGTTGCCAACACCATGAAGCAGGCTCTCGAGTGCGAGTGCTGCAGCCAGGAGATCAAGGCCCTTGCAGCCAAGTGGCTCGAGGCTCCCAAGGATCCCGCAGTTACACGCGAGGTCGCAGACAAGATCGTTCCCCTTGCAGAGCAGTGCAGCTGCGACACCTGCAAGAAACTGGTCGAATACAAGCACTTCATTCCTTCCCGCAGCCAGTGGATCATCGGCGGTGACGGTGCATCCTACGATATCGGCTACGGCGGCCTGGACCACGTCCTTGCCAGCGGTGAGAACGTAAACGTCCTTGTCCTTGACACCGAGGTTTACTCCAACACCGGCGGCCAGAGCTCCAAGGCTACACCTGTGGGTGCAATCGCAAAGTTCGCCGCTTCCGGTAAGAAGATCCGCAAGAAAGACCTTGGCATGATGGCAATCAGCTACGGCTATGTCTATGTTGCCCAGGTTGCAATGGGTGCAAGCCCCGTGCAGTTCTTCAACGCAATCAAGGAAGCAGAGGCTTATGACGGTCCTTCACTCATCATTGCCTACAGCCCTTGTATCAACCATGGCCTCAAGGCCGGCATGGGCCTGAGCCAGAAGGAAGAGAAGCTGGCCGTAGAATGCGGCTACTGGCATCTGTACCGCTACAACCCGGCCCTGGAAGGCACGGACAAGAATCCGTTCACCCTGGACAGCAAGGAACCCGACTGGAGCAAGTTCCAGGACTTCCTCAAGGGCGAGGTGCGTTTCGCCTCCCTGTACAAGATGTTCCCGGACCAGGCCGATGAGCTCCTGTCCAAGACGGAGGAATTCGCCAAGGTGCGCCTGAACACGTATAAGCGCCTGGCTGGCAAGTAGTTCCCTGCCCTCTAAGAAAAAAGAGTGGCTCCGGCCACTCTTTTTTTCCCTATTTTATTGGGATTTACAAAAATAGTTTCTACCTTTGCGGTGTACTATTAAACTAATACACAAAAAATGAAGAAAGTCATTCTTACCTTGGGTGCCTTGGTCCTGACTGCGGTCACGGCCCTGGCCCAGCAGCCCACCCGCGAACAGCTGGAGGCTGCCATCGCCCAGATGCCCCAGCTCCCCGTGACGGACCAGGTCCGCACCGGCAAGCTGGACAACGGGCTCACCTATTTCATCCGGCACAACGAGCTTCCCGCCGGCCGGGCCGAATTCTACCTGGCCACCAACGTGGGTGCCATCCAGGAGGAATATCCCGCCCAGGACGGCCTGGCCCACTTCCTGGAGCACATGTGCTTCAACGGCACGGAGCATTTCCAGGGCAAAGCCATTCTGGACTACCTGCGTTCCATCGGCGCGGAATTCGGCCGCAACATCAATGCCTCCACCGGCTTTGAAGAGACGCAGTATATGCTCAACAACATCCCTGTGGCCCGTCCCAGCGTGGTGGACAGCTGCCTGATGATCCTGGCCGATTATTCCCACTTCGTGCTCAACCAGCCCAGCGAGATCGATGCCGAGCGCGGCGTCATCATCGAGGAGCGCCGCACCCGCCGCAACGCTTCCTGGCGTAACATGGAGGCTGCCCTCCCCTATTACTTCGGACCGGACAGCAAGCAGGCCAGCTGCACCCTCATCGGCACGCAGGAGCACCTGGAAACCTTCAAACCGGAAAGCCTGGTGGAATTCTACCACACCTGGTACCACCCCGGCAACCAGGCCGTGATTGTGGTGGGCGATGTGGACGTGGACCGCACGGAAGCCAAGATCAAGGAGATCTTCGGCGTCATCCCCGTGAAGGAGAACCCGCTCAAAAAGCCCATCCAGACCATTGAAGACCATGCCGAACCGCGCGTGGGCATCATCACGGATCCGGAAACCACCAACCCGCAGATTGAGCTGATGTGGCACAGCGAGGCCCTTCCGGAGGCCATCAACGCCACCGCCACCGGCGTGCTCACGGACCTGGTGGAGAACCTCATCTCCCAGGTGGCCCGCGAACGCTTCACGGACATCACCTCCAAGCCCAATTCCCCGTACCTGAGCGCAAGCTTCGGCGTAGGAGACCTTATCTATGAAGACATCGAGGCCGTGATGGCCGATGTAGCCCTCCGCGAGGACAACATCCTGGGTGGCTTCAAGGACTTCTACACGGAAATCCAGCGCCTGTTCCGCTATGGCATCTCGGACGCCGAATTCGCCCGTGCCAAGGCCGACCAGCTCTCCTACTACGAGACCCGCGCCAACCGCGCCTCCACCCGTCAGAATGCAGAATTCATCAGCCCCATCATCAGCCACTTCTTCGACAAGAGCCCGCTCCTGGAACCCCAGGACGAGTATGAGATGATGCAGATGCTCCTTGCCCAGATCAACGCCCAGGTGGTGAACCAGGTGCTCTCCCAGGCAGCCGCCTCCAAGAATCTGGTGGTGGTCTACACCGGCCCCGAGAAGCCCGGTATCGCCACTCCTACGGCCGACCAGCTGGTTGCCGCCATGGCAGAGGTAGAGGCCTCCGAGATTTCCGCACCCGAGGGTGAGGAGATTCCCGAAGCCTTCCTGGATCCCGCAGCCCTCAAGGGTTCCTCCGTCACCAAGACCGCTGCCGGCATCTACGGTTCCACCGAATGGACCCTGGGTAACGGCGTAAAGGTCATCGTCTATCCCACCCAGCTCACCAAGGACCAGATCCTCTTCGGCATTTCCAAGGACGGCGGCCGCAGCCTCATCGCCACGGAAGACCTGCCTTCCTTCGAAGACAATATCATGAGCCTGTTCATCTCCAACAGCGGTGTCTCCCAGTTCTCCGGCACCACCGTTACCAAGATGCTCACCGGCAAGAGCCTGAGCGTAACTCCTTACCTGGATCCGCTGGAGCACGGCGTTACCGGCAACAGCACCGTCAAGGACCTGGAGACCGCCCTGCAGATCGTGTATCTGTACTTTACGGATCCCCGCTTCGACCAGGAAGAGTGGCAGAACGGCATCGACCAGCTCAACGCCGTCCTCCCCAACCTGGAGGGACAGCCCAACTACAAGTTCCAGAGCCAGCTCTACAAGACCATCTATAACAATCCCCGCCGCTTTATGGTTTCCTCCGAAGTGGTGAAGAAGGCCAGCCTGGCCACGGTGGAGAAGTACTGGAAGGAACTCTTTGCCGATGCCAACGGCGCCTCCATGGTGTTCGTGGGTGACATCGACGTGGATGCCCTCAAGCCGCTGGTAGAGAAGTACATCGGCTCCCTGCCCGCCGGCAAGGCTCCGCTCAAGTGGATAGACCGGAAGGACAATCTGGTGAAAGGCCGCGTGGAGAACGTGTTCGCCGTGGATATGCAAACACCCAAGAGCACCGTTTACCAGTTCTGGAGCGCCGAACTCCCGTACTCCTACGAGATGAGCGCCGCCCTGGAAGCCATTTCCTACATCCTGGACATCCGCTACACCAACAGCCTGCGGGAAGAGGAAGGCGGCACCTATGGCGCCTCCACCGCCGCCCAGTTCGAGCGTCGGCCCACTCCCACCGCCCTCATCCAGGTGGGATTCGACTGCAAGCCCGCCCTGTGCGACAAGCTGCGTCAGCTGGCCGTGGACGGCATTAAGGACCTGGCCCAGAACGGCCCCACCGACGAGGAAATGACCAACGCCAAGCTCAACCTGCAGAAGAACCTGCCGGAGAGCCGTCAGCGCAACGCCTGGTGGCGCAACAGCATCCAGCTGCATCTGATTTACGGGGATGACCGTGACGCTGCCTACGAGGCCGCCATCAACGCCCTGGACAAGGACATCGTGGTGAAGACCCTCCAGGCCATCCTGGCCCAGGACAATTTCATCGAGGTGGTGATGAAGCCTGCCAACGCTGCAGAAGCGGAATAAGGTTGCGGTTCTACGGAACTAACTCACATTCAATAAATTAAGCAAATACCCTGCTGCACTTTTACAGCAGGGTATTTTTATAATACGCTGAGAACCAGGAGCATAGGCTCCACCGATTATTCCACCTGCCCGGCCACAAAGAGATTCACAACCGGCCGGAGGGGGGAATTGGTGGTGAGGGTGAGCATGATCACCACTTCTCCCTTCTCCACGGCCGATGTGTCCAGCGACACGCGTACAAGGCCTTTGCCGCCGGGTTCGCAGTCCGTCACTTCCAGCACCTTGAGGGAGGGAACTTCCGGATCGGCCTGATAGATGTGGAAGACGCTTTTGCCGCGGTTGGAGCAGTTGAAGGTGATTTCCACGGGGTCTCCGGCCTTTACGATGCCGAAGTTGGCGGTGCTGTTCTCGAACACGGGGATGGCGCCATTATTGCGTTCCTGCTCCGTCCATTTGTCAAAGTTCTCCCGCGTGGTGGACCAGACGGTGATGGGGGCCGATGCCTTGCGGCCGTTGAGCACCGGAACGGCCGAATACGTCTGCTTCCCGTACAGACCGGGAGCCGCCTCGATGGTGAAGACCAGCGTAGCGGTGCTGCCGGCGGGGATGGGGTTGGGGGTGAGATTAAGCTTCAGGTGTTCAGATACTTCCGTGAATTCCACCTGGAGCGGTTTCTTGCCCAGGTTAGCCACCGTGGCCGTCTCGCTCACGGTGAGTCCTTGCTTGAGCACGCCGGCTTTATAGTCCCGGGCCTTAAGACCAAAATCCCCGAGCTTTTGTGCTCCGTAGAGCTCGCTCAGGGACTTTTTCTTCTCGTGGACCGTGCCGCGGAGCCTTAATATTACCGGCTTGCGCTGGCCCGATATGTATACCGTAAGGGTTTTGTCGAAGGGGAAGGGCCCGTCTTCGTTCTTGAAGGTGGCCGATATGGTGCCGCTCTTGCCGGGCTGGAGCGGTTCCCGGGTCCAGGTGACGTCCGTGCAGCCGCAGGAGGAGACAACCTCGAAAAGCACCAGCGGTTCCGAACCGTTGTTGGTTACCGTGAAGGTGCAGCTGAGCGGCCCGTCCTCTATGCTCACGTCCCCAAAGTCGTGCACCAGTTTGTCAAACACGGCATCCCCTTCCTCCGGCGCTTCCAGCATGCCGACGGTTTCCGATCCTACAAGTTCAACGATTGGCGCACTATTTGCTGTACGCGAGCCACAAGACAGCAGGCTTGCAGCCAGGGCTATGGTCCAAAACACGGTTTTCATGCTTGCAAAGATAATGACTGATATTTTTAAAATCAAATATAATGCCTAAATTTGTGGGCACATTAGAAACACAACAACAATAAACAATAGTAACTATGGCAAGAAAGATTAATCCCGACATTTGTGTCTCCTGCGGCGCTTGCGCCGATGTCTGCCCTGTGGGCGCCATCTCCGAGGGTGAAGCCTCCTACGTAATCAACGCCGACGAATGCATCGACTGCGGCGCCTGCGAA
>JAEEQF010000113.1 GCA_016285175.1 Bacteroidales bacterium | reverse complement strand
AGCGCCGCCCCTATGGCCAGCAGGTCTCCTTGGACAGAAAACTGCAGCCGCTGCCCGTCAAACACCACCAGGGCCATACCCGTCAAGGCCAGCAGGGTACCGCCCACCAGCGGCCAGCCCAGACGGATGTCTTCCATGCCATCGGCAAAGCGCCCTTTACGGAAACGCTTGTAAATGAGCGTGAAGATGGCGGTGAAAAGCGGCGCGGAGCAAACCAGGAACGCTACGTTGGTAGCCTGCGTATAGGCAAGGGCCGTATTCTCCGTAAGGAAGTAAAACGAGCCGCCGGTAATGCCCAGAAACAGGAAAACCCCTTCCTCCTTCCAGCCGTACCACAGTTTCCGGCTTTGCCCCGTGAGGCCGATGTAGGCCCAGATGCCGGCATAGGCCATCACAAAGCGGATGAAGAAGATGGCCACCGGATGCATCCCGGCGCCGATGAGCACTTTCGTGCAGACAAACGTGACGCCCCACACTGCCACCACGGCCAGTGCCAGCAAATGATATTTGAGACGCGATTTGCCCATAACAGGGGGCAAAGATACGAATTATTCTTATCTTTGTACTTATGAGTCTTACAAAGAACAGGCAACAGCTGGCCGGACACCTCGCGGTAGCCGGGGCCTATGTCATCTTCGGCCTCAACCTTGTGTGCTGCAAGGACATAGCCAACAGCGCGCTGGTATCCCCCATGGTGCTGTTCACGCTGCGTGCGGCGGGCGCATCGGCCTTGTTCTGGCTGCTGTCGCTCTTCCTGCCCAAGGAACGGGTGGAACGGGCCGATTACCCCCGGATTGCCCTGGCTTCGTTCCTGGGCCTGTTCCTTACGCAGGTTTCCTTCCTCATGGGAATTACCCAAACCAGCGCCATCGACGCCGCCATCATGGGCACCCTGGGCCCCATTTTCACCATGGTCTTCGCCTTCCTGTTTGCCAAGGAACCCATCACCGGGAAGAAAGCCGGCGGCGTGGCACTCAGTTTCGCGGGCATCCTCTTCCTCATCTTCAACTCCGTACATTCCGGCGGCGCCGGGGCCACTACCCCCTGGGGTATAGCACTGCTGCTGGTGAACAGTCTCAGCTTTTCCCTGTACCTGGCCCTGTTCCGCCCGCTTATCGCCAAATACAGCGTAGTCACCTTCATGAAATGGATGTTCCTGTTCTCGCTTGTCCTGGCCCTTCCCCTATCGGCCCGGGGACTGCTGGAAACGGACTTCGGGGCCCTTCCCGCCAAGGTTGGCTGGGAGATCGGCTACCTGGTTTTCTTTGCCACCTTCGTGGCGTATTTCCTCATCCCCTTCGGGCAGAAGCGCATCCGGCCCACGCTGGTGAGCATGTACTCCTACATGCAGCCCATCCTGGCCACCGTGGTAAGTATCGTCCTGGGTATGGACTTTATTTCCTGGCAGAAGGTATTGGCCACGGCCCTGGTGGTGGGCGGCGTCCTTCTGGTAAACAAGAGCCGGGCAAGAGCTTCCTAGACTGCTATGAAAAGGATCCTCATACTGCTGTTTTCCCTGCTTAGTCTTTCTGTTATGGCACAAGATGTTACCTTGAGGCAGGACAATATTGACGAAGTCCTGTCCCAGCTCAGTCTGGAGGAAAAGGCCACCCTGGTAGTAGGGGCCGGCTACAAGAGCATGCTGGCCGGTTTCCTGGGATTCCGGGTACCGGTGCCGGGTGCCGCCGGCATGACGCAGGCAGTGCCCCGGCTGGGCATTCCGGCCATCGTCCTCAGCGACGGGCCTGCCGGGGTACGCATAGAGCCCCGGCGGAGAGGGAGCAAGGAGACTTTCTACTGCACGGGCTTTCCCATCGGCTCGCTGCTTTCCAGCACCTGGAATACGGAGCTGGTGGAGAAGGTGGGCGCCGCCATCGGCCACGAAGCCCTGGAATACGGGGTGGACGTACTGCTGGCTCCGGGGATGAACATCCAGCGCAATCCCCTCTGCGGCAGGAATTTCGAATACTTCAGCGAGGATCCGCTGCTTAGCGGGAAAACGGCCGCCGCCTATGTGCGGGGCGTGCAGTCGCAGGGCGTGGGCACTTCAGTGAAGCACTTTGCCGCCAACAACCAGGAGACCAACCGCTTCTGGAACGACTCGCAGGTGGCCGACGAGCCCCTCCGGGAAATCTACCTCCGGAACTTCGAGATTGCCGTCCGGGAATCGCAGCCCTGGACCGTGATGGCTTCCTATAACCGCCTGAACGGGGTTCACACCCAGGAAGACCCTTGGCTGCTCACGGACGTGCTCCGGAAGGAATGGGGCTTCGAAGGCCTGGTGATGACGGACTGGACCGGCAAGCGCAACACCGCCGCCCAGATTGCCGCCGGATGCGACCTGATGGAGCCCGGCAACAAGTCCCAGACAAAAGAGCTGGTGAAAAAGGTCCGGAGCGGAGAACTTTCGGAGGCCAGCCTGGACCTCTGCGTACGCCGGGTGCTGGAACTGGTGGTGAAAACCCCCACCTTCAAGGGATACAAGCCCTCCCTCAAGCCCCATCTGGAGGCCGATGCCGCCGTGGCCCGCGAGGCCGCCGAAGAAGGCATCGTGCTGCTGAAAAACGCCGGCGGAACGCTGCCGATGGCCGCTGGCACCACTGTGGCGCTCTTCGGCGTAGGCAGCTATCAGCTCCTGGCCGGGGGTACCGGATCCGGGCACGTGCATCGGCCCTATGTGGTGAACCTGGACGAGGGCCTCGCCGCCGAAGGGATGCAGGTGGAAGCCGCGCTCTCCGGCCTTTATCGGCGGCACATTGAGAAGAATCCACCTAAAAAGACCCTCACTTCGGGGATGCTGGGAAGCCCCGGAAGCCCCGAGATGCCGCTTTCCCGCACCACGGTTGAGAAGGCCGCCGAAGGGGCCGGAATGGCCCTTGTAACGCTTTCCCGCCAGACCGGCGAAGGCGGGGACCGCCACCTGGAAGACGACTTCCTGCTCACAAATGCCGAAAAGAGGATGCTGCTGGACGTGAGCGAAGTGTTCCACGGCCAGGGCAAGAGAGTGGTAGTGGTGCTCAACGTGGGCGGCGTGGTGGAAACGGCCTCCTGGAAGCACCTGGCCGATGCCATCGTCCTGGCCTGGCAGCCCGGTCAGGAAGGCGGGAACGCCCTGGCGCGCATCCTCAGCGGCAGCGTGTGCCCCAGCGGCCGCCTGCCCGTCACCTTCCCGGCCGATTATTTCCACCTCCCTTCATCGGCCAACTTCCCCTACGACTATTCCGGTCCCGGCTCCATGGCCGGCGGCAGCGCCAAGTACAACGATGTGAAGAATGTGGGCTATACAGTGTACGAGGAAGGAATGGACGTGGGCTACCGCTTCTTTGACAAGCCCGGCGCCCCCGCCGTCTCCTTCCCCTTCGGCTTCGGCCTCTCCTACACCACGTTCGAAGTGAGCGGGCCGGTTTATGCCGGAGACCAGGTTTCCGTGACCGTTACGAATATCGGCAAAGTGGCTGGGAAAGAAGTGGTTATCGTTAAGGACCCCGTCCTCCGCGCCTTCGGGAAAACCCGCCTCCTGCAGCCCGGCGAATCCCAGACGTTAAACCTTATAATTCAAGACTATGAGACAAGAACTGATTAATCTGGCCAGCAGTTACCTTGAGGCCGGGAATGCCATCCACGATGCCGTACGGGATATCGTGAAGGCCGCCGGCGGTTTTGTGAACACCACCAATAACCGCCAGGAGAAAGTGGATATGAAATGCCTGGTGTTCGACTCCAAGAAGGGCTATACCGAAACCTTCCCCATCCGCGCCCTCCGGGTGAACGACAAGGACGAGGTGGAAGTGTGCGTGGGCAACTTCGGCACCATCTATACGGACAAATTCCTCCGCAGCAAGGCCTCCGAAGACCACTGGAAACCCCTCAAAGGCTCCCAGATCCTCTTCTACCAGACCATCCTCTCCATTGCCAAGACCATTGATGACTATCTGGAGTAAATGTGCTGCCTTTGGGAGAGGTGGGTCTCTCAGATGCCACACCTCTCCCACATAATCGGCCACTCAGCGCGTTCTAATGCACTTTGTCCGGGAGAGGTCCCTGGCTTGGAAATCCCACCTCTCCCAAAAACACGTGATAAAATGAAACGAAACCTTATTCTTCTCTCTGCCGTTCTGTTTGCGGTTGCCTGCTCCTCCTCCAAGGTACCGCTTATCGGAATCACGTGCTCCCGGTCGGCTTCGGGGGCTACCATGCTGACAACCACGTATACGGACGCCATCAGCAAAGCCGGAGGCGTTCCCACGGTTATCCCCACCGTAAAGACACGGGAAGAGGCCGATGCCCTCTTGGCCTCGTTGGATGGGATTGTTTTCTCCGGCGGCGAGGATGTGAATCCGGCGTGGTATGGAGAAGAAATTCTGAATGAAAGCGTGCACATGGACTCCATCCGGGATCATAGTGACAGTCTGCTTGCCCGCGCCGCCCTGGCCTCCGGAAAGCCCATCCTGGCCATCTGCCGGGGAGCTCAGCTGATGAACGTGATACTGGGCGGTTCGTTATACCAGGATATTCCCACCCAGATTCCGGGAGCAGACAGCCACGGCGGCGGCGCCCGGAACAGAATTGGCCTGGAAGAAGGCTGCGTCCTCTCACGTATCTACGGCCCGGATTCCCTGGAAGTCAATTCCTTCCATCATCAGGCCGTGAAGGTTCCCGCCCCCGGCATCCGCATCACCGCCCACAGTGCCGACGGCATAGTGGAAGCGTATGAGACGGACCGGATCTGGGCCTTCCAGTTCCACCCGGAGAAGATGCTGCAGAATGGGGAGGAGAAGTGGTTGGAGTTGTTTAAGGAATATGTGAGGAGGCTCGACAAATGATAAAAACAATCAAGACCTTCCGGGAGCTCACTACAGAGGAGCTCTACGAGATTCTCCGCACGCGCGAAGCCGTTTTCATCGTGGAGCAGAACTGCCCCTATCCCGAAGCCGACGGAAAGGATTACGACGCCGTCCACCTGTTCTACCGGGACGATGAGGGGCACGTGCTGGCCTATCTGCGCCTGTATCCCAAGAAGGATGAACCTGGTACCGTCCAGGTGGGAAGGGTGGTCACATCGGCCGCCGCCCGCGGCACCGGCCTGGGCGGAAAGATCCTTCACGAAGGCGTCCTCTACGCCCTTGAAACCCTGCACGCCGAACGCCTCTACCTGGAGGCCCAGACCTACGCCATCGGCTTCTACCAGAAAGAAGGTTTAACCGTCACCTCCGCCGAATTCCTGGAGGACGGCATCCCCCACGTCCAGATGAGGCGCTAGAATATAAGGCCGACGCCCACCTCGGCCGACAGGGTGCGGAAGGCGATGCCGGATGCGCCCGCAAGGATGGAGAAACGGTTGAAAGTGAGGATAATACCGGCATCGACAGCCAGCCCCTTGGCAGCCCGGTCCCGCACCGAGGCCCATTTCCCTGCAGCGTCTTCCCAAAGAAGTTTCCTGGCCCCGTAACCGGCACCGGCATAAACGGAGAGGAAAGGTAACGGCGCAAAGGTGGCACCGGCGGTAATGGAGAATCGGCTCATCCGTTTCCTTCCACTGGTCCAGATATAGCCCGAAGGGGTTGTCCCGTCCGAAAAGCAGTCATAGGCGGCGCGTGGAGTGCCGATAGGGAACGCTCCCTTCAGGAAACCGCCCCATCGGCCTTTTGAAATAGTTGCCATTGCGCCCAGGCTCCAATCCGGGATGCTGGTGTATATGAATGCTCCAAATCGCAGCGGAACAGGCTCCCGAAAAGGAGGAAGGGAGGGTTCCGGGGAAGGACGGTCCGTTTCCGGGATCTTGGGCAGGAGAGAGAGCACGGGCACAGCGTAAGGGACGGCGTCCACCGTCTTCCGGCGTTCTCCAAAGGCGTCTTCGTATCGGCCACGGATTGTTTCATAGCGCTGCACCTGGGAAGCTGTCATCTTTCCCCGGGCCTCCGACAGCGTTTTCCGAAGGGAAGACAGCTGCCCCAGCAGGCTGGTGATCTCCGATGAAGCTATCTTCTCCCCCGCCGCCGCACGGGCACGGAGATCGATGCATTCGTCGCAGATCCGTTCGTACCGGTCCAAGGCCGCATCCCAGCCCTGCGCATAAAGATTCACACACAGGAAAACAGCCAGAAAATATGCAATGAGACGCCTCACAACGAGCAAATTTACGCAAAAAATGCTATCTTTGAAAGTGCAAATGGACGATACTTCCGCATTCTTCTCCTCGCCGGGTTCCTCCTCGCAATCCGGTCAGTTGCAACCCCGGCTCATCCACAGTTCCGAAACGGGGTTCTGCGAACTGTACCAGGTGGA
>JAEEQF010000015.1 GCA_016285175.1 Bacteroidales bacterium | reverse complement strand
GTTATCTTTGTAGGCTAAAAGTATTACGTATGTTCGAGAATTTGAGCGAGAGACTGGAAAGGTCTTTCAAGATATTGAAGGGTGAAGGCAAGATCACCGAAATCAACGTGGCGGAGACCGTCAAAGACATCCGCAAGGCCCTCCTGGATGCCGATGTAAGCTACAAGGTGGCCAAGGATTTCTGCAACCAGGTGAAGGACAAGGCCATCGGCACGGGCGTCCTCACGGCCGTGAAACCGCAGCAGATGATGGTGAAGATCATGCACGACGAGCTGGCTTCGTTCATGGGTTCTACAGCCCAGGACATCAATATCAAGGGCAATCCCGGCGTGGTGCTGGTGGCCGGCCTCAACGGTTCGGGTAAAACCACCTTCTCCGGCAAGCTTGCCCTTCATATCAAGTCCAAGCGGGGCATGAAGGTGATGCTGGCCGCCTGCGACACTTTCCGTCCGGCCGCCATCGAGCAGCTCAAGGTACTGGGAGAGAGCATCGCCGTTCCCGTCTATACGGAAGAAGGGGAGAAGGATCCCATCCGTATCGCCAAGGCCGCCATCGCCAAGGCAAAGGCCGAAGGCTATAACGTAGTCATCGTGGATACCGCCGGCCGCCTGGCCGTGGACCAGCAGCTCATGGACGAGATATCGGCCCTGCACAAGGCCGTGGAGCCTACGGAGACGCTCTTCGTGGTGGACGCCATGACTGGTCAGGATGCCGTGGAAACCGCCAGGGCCTTCAACGACAGGCTGGATTTCGACGGCGTGGTGCTCACCAAGATGGACGGCGACACCCGTGGCGGTGCTGCCCTTTCCATCAAGGCCGTCGTGGGAAAACCTATCAAGTTTGTAAGTTCCGGGGAAAAGCTGGAAGCGCTGGACGTCTTCCATCCGGAACGGATAGCCGACCGTATCCTGGGCATGGGAGACGTGGTTTCCCTGGTAGAGAAAGCCCAGGAGCAGTTTGATGAAAAGCAGGCCCGGGAGCTGAAGAAGAAACTGGCCAAAGACCAGTTCACCCTCTGGGATTTCTATGAGCAGATCCAGCAGGTGAAGAAGATGGGCAACATCAAGGACCTGGCGGGCATGATCCCCGGTGTGGGCAAAGCCCTTAAGGATGTGGATGTTCCGGACGATGCCTTCAAGGCCACGGAAGCCATCATCCTCTCCATGACGCCCTATGAACGCGAGCATCCGGAAGCCATCAACGGCTCCCGCCGCAAGCGCATCGCCGACGGCTCAGGCACCTCCCTTCCGGAGGTGAACCGCCTGCTCAAGCAGTTCGAAGGCACCCGTAAAGTGATGAAGGGTGCCATGACTGGCAATCTGATGCAGCAAATGAAAAATTTGAGGCGCCGCTAGCGGAACAGCAGGGCCATATCGGCATCCAGGGCGGGCTTGACCAGGGATGCCGGGATAAACTCCCAGGAACCCACCACGGCAGGATTGCCGATGACTTCCGGGTCTATGGAACCGTTGGCCATCAGGTAATCGTACAGGATATTGCGGATTTCCGGATAGCGGGCTACGGTGCGGTCGTCTATGCGGTCCGTATCCACGCCGGCTTCTTTCAGGAGACCGCCGCCTCCGGAGGCGCGATAGGAGGTCATGGCCACATTGTAGCGGGCGGCCGGTTCGAAGGCGGCACCGTTGGCCAGGGAACGGACATTCACGCGGGAACCGAAAGGCTTGGTTACGTCAACGGTGTAGTTGAGTCCGCCGGCCGAATCGAAATTGAAGGCACTGTTTTCAAAAGACCATCTGGACTGACTGGTGCGGGCATCGTCCCTGGGCTGGATCTTCAAGAGACGTTCCCTGGGGCTGGAGATGGTATTGATCCATCTTTCGTAGGATGCTTCCAGATACCGGACGATTTCCTCTCCGCTCATGCTTACGACAAACAACTGGTTCTCGTACGGATAGATGGTGAACAGGTCGTTGAAGACCAGTACGCCGGGCTTTACATGGCCGTTGAAGGTGAGGGGAGCGGCGAAGGAGATCTGGGCCGGTTCACAGCCCAGTTCCAGGGTGTGCAGCAGGTTCACGTAGTCGCTCATCCCCCTGTAGGCATCGCGGGTCCAAAGGTCCGTATTCAATACGCCTACTTCCTTGACGGTGAAGGCTTTCACGGCTTCGAAATCGGCCCGGAAATGCTCCCGCATTACGGGATCGGCCTTTCTGGCGTCTACCGGGATAAGGCCGGTTTCATAGGTCCTGGACACTACTTTGTGCCCTTCCACCTTCAGGTGCATCTTGCCGTAGCCCACGTTGCGGCTGTGGCTGCCGGAATTGAGGAAGCCGCGGTCTTCCCGCGTCTTCACGAAGGGCCTGTGGTCGTGGCTGGAAATGACCCAGTCTACGCCCTTTACGTTGTTGAACACGTCCAGGCCTTCGGCTTCCAGGATCTGGCCGTCGCCTTCGCCCGTGGAGGAGTGCATCAGTACGATGAAGACGTCGGGTCTCTCCTTTGCCGTAATCCGGTCTACATCGGCCTGTACCACGTCGGCAATCTTATCGAAGTGCATGCCGCTCCACAGTTCTTCCGTGAGCCAGGCCTTCATGTTGGCGTTGGTATAGCCCAGCACCACTATCTTCAATCCTGCCCTTTCCAGCACCTTGTAGGGCTGGAAATAGGGCTTTCCGTTATCGTTCCGGACGGCGTTGGAGGCAAGGAAACCCACTCCGTTGCGGGTTAGGTCGGCCGCCACCCTGTCGTATACGGGATGACCTGTCTCTATGTCGTGGTTACCCACCGCCACGGCGTCATATCTCATGTATTCCATGAGCCGGGGGAACAGGTGGGGGGTAACGGTGTCCACGTAGTTGAAATAGTAGGCCGCATTGTCTCCCTGCAGGCAGTCTCCGGCATCCAGGAGCAGCACATTATTGGCTCCGTCGGCCTGCCGCACGCTGTCCACATAATGGTTGATGGCAAAGAGCGAATTGCGGACGCGGCCGCCCTCTACGTAGGAGGAATCGAACCAGCTGCCGTGAACGTCGTTGGTGGTGAGGATGGTAAGGGTATAGTCCCCGTCCCTGAGGCTCCGGGTGCAGGCGATTGACAGTGCCAGGGCGGCAAGCAGGGCAATTTTGCGGAAGGTCATGGTGTCAGTTATTTATCGTGCGAATTTACTAAAAAAAACAGAAAAAAAAGGCGAAGGATTCTATGTATATTATTTTGTTGTATAAATGTTTGAATAATAGAAGTAAAATACTATCTTTGCATATACTGGCCGCAAATGCATTTTCATTCCCTCCTTTCAAGAGGGCGGATGATTGTGCGTTGCTTTGCAAGTTTGTGAAGATATTTTTTAAACACATAACACTATGGCAAAACCTATGTACTCGCGCTCCAATTCCAGCGCCGCTTCCAAGTCTTTTGAAGGAACCCAGATTCCCGACATGGAGAATTCCATTTCCAAAGCTCCCGAAAAGGCTTCCCCGGAGGAGAAGAAAGAGCGTACCCTAATGTCTTCGGAACCTGTGGTCGGTTTCCTTTATTCCGTTTCCAAAACTTCCGCCGGTGAATACTGGCCCCTGCATCTGGGTGAGAATACCATCGGCCGGGACGAAGACAACGACATCGTCCTTTCGGAAATGACGGTCTCCGGCCATCACGCCACCCTTAACATCCGCCGCATGAAGACCACCAAGGAGTATCTGGCCGATATCTATGTGCGCGGGGTCAACGGCGGTTTCGTGAACGAAGAGGAAGTACGCAAGGAAGCCGAATGCAAGAATGGGGATTTCCTCACCATCGGCGATAATTACGTGCTGTTCCTCATCCTGGTGAATCCGTTCGAACTGGGCCTCAAGGTGGCCGAGAACTTCACGCCGGCGGAGGGTGCTCCCAAGAAGGAGGAAAAGCCCCGCGACGAATTCGATCTGGACATGGACCGTACCTCCACCGGCGGCGGCCGCATGTATGATTCCCGTCGCCGTCCCGTGGGCGGAACGGAAAGCCTGGACGGTGGCAACGATATTGACGAAGGTTACACTTCTCACCTGCTGTAATCCATGGCGTCTATCCTGAAGATACAGGGGGCCGAGGAAAAGAAACTCGGCATCCGATACGAGGTGGATACGGACCAGGAGCCCATCGGCGTCGGCGGAATGGGACAGGTCTTCAAGGGCCTTCGGATAGACGAACGCTCCGGTGTAAGGCAGGCCGCCGCTGTCAAGTTCCTGTTTGACGACCTGCCGCCCAACGCCATCGAGCGTTCCCGGCGGGAAGCGTCCATCCAGATAGACAACGAGAACCTCCTCAAGATGTTCGGCTTCATCCAGGTGGACGAAGACTTGGCCGACGGGAGCGTCGTACATCACTACCACGTGGCCAGCGAACTGCTGTACGGGGTAATGCTGTCGGACCTGCTCACCGGTGTCACCACCGGTAAGGACGGAAAGCCCATTGAATTTGCGGAGAAGCTGTATCTGCAGTCCAGGCAGCAGCCGGAGGAGTTTGCGCGTTTCATTGTAAAGAACCTCCTCTCCGGTGTCATGGCCTTGCACGACAAAGGCTTCATCCACCGGGACATAGACCCCAGCAACATCATGATTACGGCCGATGGCAAGGTGAAGCTGATAGACTTCGGCATTGCCAAGCGCCTGTCGGAAGTACAGGGGGAGAAGGCGCATCTCACCATGGCCGGCCAGTTTATGGGAAAGGCCGCCTATGCCTCTCCGGAACTGGTTCTGGGCGATGTAACTCATGAAGACCCTACCACGGACCTGTATGCCGTGGGCATTGTCCTGTTCCAGCTGCTAACCGGGCATCTTCCCTTTGACGGACCCCGTCAGGAAGTGCTGGAAGCCCAGCTGAAAACCCCGCCGCCCGTGGCCCAGATCAAGGACAGGAAAATGCGGGCCATCGTTTCCAAGGCCCTGGCCAAGAAACAGGCCGACCGTTACCAGTCCGCCGCCGAGTTCCGGACAGACCTGGAACACACGGTAGTGCGGGAAAAGACGGACCCCGGCTCGGCGCCGGCTTTCAAGAAGCCCGCGGCCGTCGCCAAGGCCCCGTCCGCTTCCGCCCCCAACTGGAAGCTTATCGGAGGCATCGCCGCCGGCGTGGTAGTCATTGCCGGCATCGTCCTGGCACTGGCCTTGCCCAAAAAGCCCAAATCCGTCTCTCCGCCCGCTACGGTGATGGAAGAGCCGGAGATGGTGCGGGACACCACGCCCAGCGCCGTCTGGTATACGCAGGAAGCCATTGCCAAACTGCAGGCCGGTCAGGCATCGGAAGGGGTGGATCTCCTTAACAAAGCCATCGATAAGGATTCCACTTCATCGGCCCTGGCCAATGCCATCATGGCCTCCCTGTACAGTCACGAGGGTGCCTGTGAGGACTTGGGCATAGAGTCTCCGTTCGAGATAGATTACCAGAAGGCCTACGACCTTAGCCGCAAGGCAGTGGAGCAGGACAGTACCTGCTACTATGCCCACTATGAGCTGGCCTATTCCTATGTGAAACGCTATGACCAGATCATCGGCGGGGAAAGGGATGCCAGGAGGGGATTCTGGCATCTGAGGGCCTGTGAGCGTTGGGCCGCCAACAAGGACAACACCCAATTCGCAGAAGAAATCCAAAGCCGGCTGGAGTAAGATATGAGTAAGGGTCAGAATATCCAGGTGGAAGGAAACATGGTGTATCTCCGGGCCAATACCGGGGAATGGTTCTGTTTCGACCGCAATGAAAAGCCGCTGGGCAGCGGGGCCATGGGCACCGTGTACTTCGGACGCTCGTGTACGGACCACTATTACATGGTGGCCATCAAGCGGGTGGCCACCCAAATCGCGGAAATCCCGGCCGTGCGCCAGAGAGCCAAGACGGAAGCCTCCCTGGCTTTCCGTCACCGCAACCTGATTGAAATGGTGGGCTACTGCGAGGAATACCAGGACGAAGGACCCATTTTCATCATCAGCAAGCTGGTTCAGGGTGTCCCTTTGAACAAATACGTGGAACAGCTCCGTAACACCCCGGACTGGGTAAGCCGTATTTGCCGCTGCACGTATCCGGTGATGGACGCCCTTACTTATTTACACGAAAAAGGCATTGTGCATCTGGACATCAAGCCTTCCAACATCATGGTGGAAAACGGAAGCAACATCCGGCTCATGGACCTGGGCATTGCCTTTACTTCCAAACTCATTTCCTCCGGCAACGGTGGTCTCCTGGGTACGGCGGGTTATGCCGCCCCGGAGCAGTATATCCAGAAAGGCCAGACGGAAATCTCTTTCAAAAGTACCACAGACATCTATGAACTGGGTGCCACGCTGTACGATTTACTTAGCGGGACCAAGCCGTACGCGGACAATTCGGATTCGCTCAAGCAGATTCCCGGTGTACCCCGTGCGGTGATGCAGGTACTCAGCAAGTCGTTGCAGAAGTTCCCTGCCAACCGTTACCAGACGGCGCAGGAATTCAAGCAGGCCCTGATGACAGCTGTTTCCGGTAAAAAGAAAGCAGCTGCCAAGTCATCGGCCCCGTCCTGGCTGGTGCCTGTGCTGGTGGGTGTGGGCGTAGCTGTGGTTATTGGAGTATTGCTTATTCTGTTTGTATGAAACAATTGAATACAAGTCTCCCTGTTACCGTATATGCGGACAGCCGCCAAGGTGGCCGGCGGGAGAATCAGGATTCCTGCGCCTGGGGAGACACTCCGGCGGGCTTCCTGGTCACTGTCTGTGACGGCATGGGAGGCGGTCCTTCGGGCAAAGAGGCTTCCAGCCTGGCCACCCATGGACTCCTTAATTATATCATCGAGCACGGTGAAGAGGAGAAAGACCGCTGCAAACTCATGCGTGCGGCCATCGAATCGGCCAATCAGCGCATCCTGGATGCGGTGGAGGAAGATTCCTCCAAGAAGGGGATGGGAACCACGCTGACGGCGCTCCTGATCAATGCCGATTCGGCTGTCGTGGCCCATGTGGGCGACAGCCGCGTATATCAGTTCCGTCACGGATGCAAGCACTTCCGCACCTTCGACCATTCGCTGGTGTTTGCCAAGGTGCGGGAAGGGGAGATCCGTTCGGAGGAAGAGGCCCGCACGCATCCGGACTCCAATATCATTCTCCGGGCCCTGGGCATTTCCTCTACTGTGAAGCCGGATATTGTGGAACTGGCCTATGAGAAAGGAGACCGTTTCATGCTCTGCACCGACGGAATCTGGGGCATGTTCCCGGAAAAGAAGATTATAGCCATGGCGGCCCGCACTTCGGTACTTACCGGCGCGGTGGAATCCTTGGTAGTACAGGTAGATGAAGAAGGGTTTGCCAACGGGGGTGGTCACGACAACCTTACCCTGGCCCTGCTGGAGACTAAAACTAATTCAAAAAAGAAAGAAAAGATGAGTACCAGGCAACAAATTGTTTTCTATATCCTGGCGGCCGTATGTGCTGTGAGTGTTCTGCTCAACATTATCCTGCTTGTCCGGAACCGCCCGGGCAGGAATGAGGTGGGGCCCACCCAGATGGACTCCCTGGTATATGTGGTGAGCGGCCTCAAGGAGGAACTGCAGGAAACCCAGACCCGTCTCAAGAAGACCGAGGAAAACCATGCCCAGTTTGTGGACGAAGTGAAAAAGGCGGAGGGAAACCAGGGGAAGATTTCTGCGAAAGTGAATCAGGAGCAGAGCAATATCAACCAGGAGAAAGCGGAGCGGGAAAGCCTGAAGGCGGAAATGCAAGGAATCATCAGCCGGACGGAAAAGCTTAAGACCATGTCTGCGAAACCCGGTTTGGATGCCGCTAATAAAGAGAAGGAAGTGGCGGCGGTGCGTGCCGATTTCGAAGCGTTTGCCAAGAAGGCCAGGAAAGCCGACAGCATCGATGCGAAGAATATCCTGAGCTGGCTGAAAGACGATATAGCTAAACAGGATGACGTGAATTATACGCACAAGGGCAAGGCCTCCACGGCCGGCCAGTACAATTCCATCATCGCGGCAATGAAAAGAATATTAAATAGTATATAGCAATAGATTATGAAAATCTACACCATCGGACGTGGGGAGACCAATACCATCCACGTAGAAAACGAATTCGTAAGCCGGCAACATGCGCTCCTGAAGGTGTATCCTTCCGGCAAGATGGAACTGATTGACAAGAGCAGCAACGGTACTTCCATCAATGGGCGGAAACTGAAACCCAACGTAGCCTACAGGGTGCGCCGCAAGGATGTCGTAACCTTTGCCGGACAGGCCAAGTTGGACTGGAGCGAGGTGAAAGACCCCATGAAGGGTTACAGGATTGCCGGCCTCTGCCTGCTTATCGCAGCGGTATTGCTGGGCGGCTTCTTCATTGCAAAGCCCTATCTGTTCAAGACTTCCGGCGATTCCTATGGCGGCGGCGGTGGCGGCGGATATGTCCCTCCTACTGAGCAGCCGGCCGATACCGCCAAAAAGGCGGAAGGAGGCGGCGGAGTGAATGTGAGCGAAGAGCTCAAGAAGATGACGGAGGCCGAAAAACGCAAGAAAGCGGCCCGCAAGAAGAAAGAGGCCGAGGCCAAGAAGAAAGCGGAGGAAGCCAAGAAGGGAGAGTCCGCTCCGGCCGACACCACGGCACCCGGAATGAAACTGGGACTGTAGTCAGAATGAAAATAATAATCTAATATAACACTGTTATGAAACTATTGAAGATCGGCAGCGCTTCCAGCTGCAACATTGTGTACAACAGCGAGTATGTCAGCGGCGTTCACGCAGAGATGCTCCTGACCGACGACGGCAAGATCCTCCTGGAAGACAAGAACAGTCTCAACGGTACCTTCGTTGGCAACAAGCGTCTCACGCCCAACGAGGAAGTCCGTGTGCAGCGGGGAGACCTGGTGCGTTTCGGCGACACCGAACTCAACTGGAACAAGGTTCCCGTGAACTATGGTCCCAAGAACGGGGAGACCTGGTACAATATCGGCTCCAGCCAGAAGGTGGAAATCCCCGTTTCCAGCCCCTTCGTAGGCCGTTTCCATGCCATTCTCATGGAGAAGGACAAGAAGTTCTTCATTATGGATAACGACAGCAAGAACGGCACCCTGGTGGACGGCAAGAAAATCCCTGTGAACAAGTTCGTTCCCATCAAGCGCGGCCAGAGTGTGATTTGCGGTGACTCCGACATCACGGAACAGATCGCTTCCTACATGCCCAACAAGGGCCGCTGGATCAAGCCCGTACTGCTGGGCCTGGCAGCCTGCGCCGCCGTGGTGGGCCTGTTCTTCGGCATCCGCGCCCTGATGGGCAACGGCGGATGGAGCAAGAAGTATGTCCCTGCCGTGGTTTATGTCCAGGCTTCCTATCATTACATCGCCGTGTTTGAAGACAGTCCAATCCCCAAGGCTGTGTGGGACGGAGAGCTGGAGTTCCAGAATTCCCAGTCCTATTCCGCTACGGCTTTCTTCATCGACCGTAAGGGTGTCATGGCCACCAACCGTCATGTTGCGGTTCCGTGGGAGTACGAGGACGAGGCAACCCGTACCGCGCTCATCAACGAGGTAAACGCCCTCCGCAAACGGCTGATCCCGGTGACGGAATGCAACAACATGGACGATGTCAACACCTTGAACGGCACCGAACTGGGTGAAATGATCGTGGCTCAGTGGATGGCTTCCGGAGACCGCTCCCGCGCCAACCTCAACGCCATGATTGACAAGATGCTCCAGGCCAAGATCTCCCTCAAGGGCGTCATGGATTACATCTCCGTAGGCTATCCCGACAGATACTACACGCACATGGACGAACTGGACCGCTGCTTCGTGCTGGGTGAGTCCAAGACGGACGAAAAGGATATTGCCTTGCTGCAGCTCAACGTCAAGAAAACCCCGGATGATATCGTAAATGTCATCGACATCGAGACCAAGGTTTATGAAGGCGCCATCGAGCCCCTGGCCGATAAGCTTGTCATGATCGGTTATCCGCGCGGCACCATGCACGCCCTGGTGGAAAGCACGCACTCCATGCAGCCCGTTATCCGCGAAACCATGGTGAGCATGAAGCCGGACCGTTACTCCTTTGAGTATCAGGGTGAATCCATCGGCGGAGCCAGTGGCTCTCCCATCTTCAATCCCAAGAACGGAATGCTGTACGGTGTAAACTGGGGCCGCTGGACGGCCGGTGCCACCTTCGGCAAGGCCTGTAAGGCCCAATTCTTGAAAGAACTCTACAACGAGTATAAAGACATCCTCTAATAACAATGATTGGAATTAAACGGATTTTAATATTTATCTGTTTGACTCTCTGTGCTCTGGGTCTCCGGGCACAGAGCGTCAAATGGTCTGTTCCGCCGGAGTATGAATCTCTGGAGCAGGTTACCGAAAAGCTTTACAAAGTAACTACCGTAAAGGGGGTGGGCCTGGTAACCCGGGATGGGAAAGTGGTTATTGAACCCGAAGAAGTGGATAAGATCACCATTTTCTCGGAAGGTTTGGCCGTCGCCATGAAGGCCGATAAAAACAAGAATTACCGTCTTGTAGGTATCGTTTCCGAAGACGGTGACCTGCTGGTACCTCCCGGAGAGTATTATATAGGTGACTATCCTTTCTTCTCAGAGGGTATGTTCCCGGTGTTCAACAAGAAAGGAGCCTATGGTTTCCTGGACAAGGAAGGCAGCCTGGCCGTGGATTGCAAATACTCTGCAGTGCATCCTTTCTGCCAGGGCTATGCCCTTGTGGGACTGGGAAAGCCCAGCAAGAACGGTTCCGTTTCCGGTGATCCGCTCAATTCCAAGGATCCGGTAACTTATGTAGACCGCAACGGAGTGGAGATCTCCCTGGACAAAAGCATCGGTAAAATCACCTTCGGCACCTCTTTTTACAACGACGAGGCCGTGGTGAAAACCAAGAGCGGCAGCTTTGCCACCATCGGCACCAACGGACAACTTGTCCAGCTGGACGTGAAACCCAACCTCAAATTCGACTGGAAATACCGCCTTTCAGACGAAAAGCAGCCGGAAGGCTATCAGGAGCCCATTGTCATCGATGGTCCCACTACTTTCCAGGATAACGGGAAATACGGTTACATCAAGGGAAGCCGCCGCATCCTGGCCGCCCAGTTCGAGGATGCGCATCCGTTCATTGACGGTTACGCCGTGGCAACCGTGAGTTCCGGAGCCACCGGCATCCTTAAATTGATTGACGGGGAAGTGACCTGCTCCCTGGAGCGGGGCTCCGTGGCGGTTGCCGAGAAGGGCAAGGAAGGCGTTGCCGCCGTAGTAACCCTTCCGCCCGAATTCAAGGACGATGATATCAACGTCCGCTGTTTCGGCGAGGACCACAATTCCCAGTTCACCCTTCGCGGAGACGGAACCACAAAACGTACTGCGCAGTATGTGTTGCCCAGTTCCAAGCACAATGTGGAGATAACCTGCAACGGTCTGGTCATCTATTCCGGAGAGTTCGATGCCCTCGGAGGTGTCGGCTCCATCACGGTAGCTGCCGCTACAACAGCCAACCGTGCCAACCAGAATGACGAGCAGCCGTTTGTCGTAACCTTCACCAATACCGGTAAGCAGGATACCAAAATAACCGTCTCCATCTCCGGAGCCAATGTATCGGCCAAGAAAGCCACCCTTACGGTGAAGGCCGGACAGAAAGCCCGCATCAGCGGCACCTTCCTCAAGGTTACCAAGACGGAGTACCGCAAGATTACCATCACTTACGACGATGAGACTGTGTCCAAGTCGCTGCAGGTGAAACCCATTTTCGACTAAATTATGAAAAAGAGAATCCTATTGGCCCTGGCGGCCCTCGCCGCTGGCTTTTCACTATCGGCCCAGGAGGTTGCGCTGAAGAACGGAACCCTTTATACGGGCTATGTCTCCGAGCAGACCCCTGCCGGAAAGGTTTGCATTACTTATTCCGGAGCCCAGTTTTCCGCCCCGGGAGATTCACTGAAGGTCTATTCCAACGGAGACAATACCCAAATCCGCTGGGGAGACAAGTTCTTTGAGTCTGTGTATATCCTGGAAGAAGGGGATATGGTTACCTTCCAGACTTACCAGTCCGGTTCGGTATATGTAAAGCTGGCCGACATAGATTGGATCAGCTATCCTTACATGGAGTCGGTGCGTGACGTGGTGGTCACTTCGGAGCAAACTTACGAGGGGCACATCATGGAAACGGTAGTGGGCAAGTATATAAAGATGAACGTGAACGACCGTGTGGTCACCATCTCCGACAAGAAGATCCGCAGTCAGTCCCGCGTTTCTGCCGATAAGGAAAAGAGCTTGAATATCAAGATGTTCCCTTACCTTGATGTCTATGATGTAAAGGATATGGCCACGCTTACGGGTGCTCTGGTATCGCAGAATTTCGTGGATGGTTCCGCTATTTTCCTAACCCGGGACGGCTCCCTGATGCCACTCTCCGTGAGCAAGATCACCGGAATCCGCAAGGTTCCCAACGAGGCCTATGACGATACCGCTCCTGTAGAAGCCGATACGGTGGACGTCCGCATCAATGGCAAACCGGCCCTTTGGCTGGAGGCAAAGATTGACAAGAAGAAAGAGATTGTGTCCTTCTCCATCAAGGACCTTGGAAAGAACATTCTGGCCGTGACCGACAGTTATGTATCTGTGAACATGGTGGAAAAGAAGGATATGATGCTGCTCCCGTTCGACCCGTTCTCTGCCAAGAGTCAGAGCATCACTTTGGGCAAGGCGAGTGAACTGGCGGAAGACGTGGCCATCAAACCTTCTTCCGCGATGACATCCTTAGGCCGCAAGATTATGGAATACGACGAGGTAAAACCTGGCTTCTATCTGGTTGTAGATGTGAAAGGCGCACGCGTCGCCCCGCTGTGGGTCACAGGCCGATGATGATCAGCCCTGGATTTGTAATCAAAAAACCGGAGTGCCATCGCACCCCGGTTTTTTGTGATGGGACAGGATCTTATTTCCTTACGAATTCCACACGGCGGTTTTTGGCCCGGCCTTCTTCTGTCTTGTTATCGGCAACGGGTTCGTGCGAGCCTTTGCCCACAGGGGTAAGGCGGTCATAACTGATGCCCAGTTCTACCAGGCGGGCCACAATGGCCTCGGCTCGCTGCTGGCTGAGTTTATCGTTGGTGGCGTCCGACCCGGTATTGTCGCAGTGACCTTGTACTTCGTACTTGAGATCCGGATATTTGTTCATCAGATCCCGGATGCGGAGAATCTCCTGGTCGGCTTCCGGCTTTAATACGGCCTTACCCGTGTCGAAGGTAATAGCGTAAGTGACAATCTTTTCTGTTTCCTGAGGTGCGGCGGCCTTGGGCGTAGCACAAGAGGCTAAAAGCAGGGTGGCAAAGCCCAGCAGAGCAATAACGGATCGTTTCATAGGAATTCTTTTTGTGTTATCTGTGCAAATATAAGCAACTTTACCGCAAATAACAACAAGTCTACAGCGCCAGCAGCGTTTCCACATCTTTCTTCTCGCCCACGATCCACAGATTGTCACCGTCTTCCAACGGAAGAGTGGCGTTGGGGATGTGCAGGGTGCCATCGGCCTTTTCTATGCCGGCTACCAGGCATTTGTGGCGGTTTCTGAGACCGGTGTCCTTGAGGGATTTGCCCAGGAAAGGGGAAGAGGGGCCCACGGGAAGGCGGCGGAGGATCATCTCTCCGTCCCCGTAATCTTCCGGCCGGGTGCTGTGGCTGCGATGCAGTTCGGCCCCGAAGGCTTCCAGGTCCTTGTCCGTTCCAATCACCTGGATGCGGTCCTGCGGACAGATACGGGCCGATGCGTTGGGGATGTTGAAACGCCTGTCGCCCCGGATGATGGCCACTACCTGTACGCCGAAGCGTTGACCCAGGTTCAGGTCATGGAGGGAGGCTCCGGCCCATTCCACATCGGCCGGGATGTCAAAATCGGCCAGGTGCAGGTCCTTGTCCAGCAGGCGTGAGGCGTATTCCGGCTTCTTCTGGCCCAGGTATTCCTCCCGCAGTTCCCTGGAACGCAGGTTGGTAAGGAAGGTCTCTTCCAGGCGCCGGGACTGCTTCTTGGTGAGGCGGCTGAACATGAGGTAGGCCACTACGGCCACTGCCAGCAGCAGGAGTATGAGGATGGAGACGTGGAAAAGGCGGGCCAGGACGTAGAAAACGAAGCCCATGGCCAAGGCCAGACGGAGAACCACGCTGGCGGCCAGCGGAGCCCGGTTGGCCGGACTGGCTTCCCAGAGGGTCTTGAACTCTTCGGACCTGTTCTTCTTGACCATGATGGCCCTGAGGAACGGAGCCAGGGCAAGCATGATAACCACGGCTACCACTACATGCGACCAGATGCCGGGAATCCATTTTTCGGCCAGGGGCAGCAGCAGCTGGAGGCCCAGGATGCAGATGGCAACGCACAGGATGCCGTAAATGAGGACTATCTGTCCCAGTGCGCTCAGGTACTTTTTCCAGGGGCTCTCCTTAGCAGCCACCGGATCCGACGCTTCTGCATAACCGTCCAGGAAGGTCCGAACCTTTCCGGGCAGATGCTTGTAGATGAATCCATAGACCGGATCGGCCAGGCGGATCATGTACGGGGTGAGGAAGATGGTAACTACGGATACGGCCACCACAATGGGGTACAGGAAATCGCTGGTCACCCCCAACGCCACACCCAACGAAGCGATGATGAAGGAGAATTCACCAATCTGGGTGAGGGATAAACCGCTTTGCACCGCTGTCTTTAGAGGCTGGCCGGAGAGCAGCACGCCCACCGTGGCAAAGAAGGACTGGCCCACTATCACGGTAATGGTGATAATGAGGATGGGCAACCAATACTGTACTATCATGGCCGGATCCACCATCATGCCCACGGACACGAAGAAGATAGCGCCAAACAGGTCTTTCACCGGTTTAACCAGGCGCTCAATATGTTCGGCCTCAAGCGTTTCCGCCAGGATGGAGCCCATGATAAAGGCACCGAAGGCTGCCGAGAAACCGGTTTTGGCCGCTACTACCACCATCAGGAAGCACAGGCCCAGGGATACCACCAGGAGGGTTTCGTCATTCATCAGGGACCGGGTCTTCCGGAGGATGAGCGGAATGAGGTAGATGCCCACCACCAGCCACAGCACCAGGAAGAAAACCAGTTTGAGGATGCTTCCCACCAGTTCTCCGCCTTCAAAGTTGGATGAGACGGCCACGGTGGACAGGACCACCATGAGAACCACCGCCAGGATGTCTTCCAGGATAAGGATGGACATTACCAGGCCGGCGAATTTGTTCTTGGAGAGCCCCAGGTCCTCGAAGGCCTTGTAGATGATGGTGGTGGAGCTCATGCAGATCATGCCGCCCAGGAAAAGGGCGTCCATTTTGCTCCAGCCGAAGGCCGATCCCACCAGGAAGCCCACCAGGATCATCCCGAAGATGATGGTGAGGGCGGCGATGATGGCGGGACCGCCCACCTTCACAATCTTCTTGAAACTGAATTCCAGTCCCAGGGCGAAGAGCAGGAAGATAACGCCGATATCCGACCAAACATGAATGCTCGCCGCGTCCATTACCGAGGGCGTGAGGGCAAAGTGGGGACTGGCAATGAAGCCGGCCACAATGTAGCCCAGCACAAGCGGCTGCTTGAGCTTCTTGAAAATGAGCGTCATCACGCCGGCACAGATGAGGATCAGCGCCAGGTCGGCAATCAGCGGGGCAAGTTCACTCATAAGGCGGAATCCAGAAATTGGATGTACCCGGGGATGGAGAGGTTATAGGCGCGTGGTCCGGCAAGGATTTCTCCTTCCGGGGAAAGGATCAGGTAATTGGGCTGGGCGTTTACGCCAAAGCGGGTGCGTGCCACATAGGAATTCACGCTGCCGATGGTCTTGAGCGTCTTTCCGGCCGGCGTGGTGAGCCATCGGCCTTCCGGCAGTTTGGTTTTGTCGTCCGTGTAAAGGGCCACTATCACAAAGTTCTCCCTTAAGCGCCTGAGCACATCCGGATCGCTCCATACGCGGGCTTCCATCTCCCGGCAGTTCACGCAACCATGGCCGGTCACGTCCACAAAAACGGGTTTTCCCGAGGCCTTGGCGGCTTCCAGCCCCTCTTCCAGGGTAAAGTAGCCGTCCAGCCCGTGGGCTATTTTGAGCCCGTAGGTGTTGCCGGAAGAGCTGTTGCCGGAGGAGGAAACCGTTGCGCCGGAGCCCAGTACGAAGTCCTGGGTCTCAATGGGCGGCAGGTAGCCGGAGAGACCCTTCAGGGGAGCGCCCCACATGCCCGGTACCAGATAGACTACAAAGGAAAATACGCCGATGGCCAGCAACAGCCGGACAATGCTCACGTGATCCCTGGCTTCGTCGTATTTGAAGCGGATCTTCCCCAGCAGATACAGTCCCAGCAGGGTGAAGATCACAATCCACAGGGCCAGGTACACTTCCCGGTCCAGGATGTGCCAGTGATAGGTTTGGTCGGCTGTGGAGAGGAACTTGAGACCCAGGGCCAGTTCCACGAAGCCCAGCACCACCTTCACGGAATTGAGCCAGCTGCCGCTCTTGAGTTTCTTGAGCAGCTGCGGGAACAGGGCGAAGACAGTGAAGGGGAGGGCGAAAGCCACCGAGAAGGCCAGCATGGTTACCATGGGCGTCCAGAACTGCCCCTGGGTGGACTTCAGCAGCACCGAGCCCACGATGGGACCCGTGCAGGAGAAGGATACCAGCACCAGCGTAAGCGCCATGAAAAACACGCCTGCAAGGCCTCCCTTGCCCGATTTCGCATCGGCCGATGTACTCCAGGAGGAGGGGAGGGTAATCTCAAATGCGCCAAAGAAGGAAAGGGCGAAGATGAAGAATACCAGGAAGAAGAGGATATTGGGCAGCCAGTGCGTGGCCAGCCAATTGAAGATATCGGCCGTGACGGTCTCTCCGCCGATAAGGCGGGTTAGGCCGAAGAGCAGCACCACCGGCACTGTGTACAGCAGCACGATGAAGACCCCGTACATGAAGGCCTTGAAACGGCCCTGGTGTATGTTGTCCGAAGCCTTGAGGAAGAAGGATACCGTCATGGGCACCATGGGGAAGACGCAGGGGGTGAGGAGCATGGCCAGCCCCCACAGGATGGCTTCCAGCAGCAGGGCCCAGAGACTGCCGTCGCTTTGTTTTTCCGGGTCCCCGATGGCGCTGGAGTGGGCATCGGCCTTTCCCAGGGCGACGGAGAATCCATACTCTTCCGGGAAACCGCACATGTCGTCCGTGCAGGCCTGCCAGGTAAGCGTCCCTTCCAGAGAGGTCCCTTCCGGAGCCGTCACTTCCTGGGAGAAGACAGCTTTGTTGAAGAAGACCGGTCCCCCTTTATAGTCCGTTGGGGTAGATTCTTCCGATATGGGCCCTGCAGTTACGTCAGAAGCATAATTCACTTCGAAAGGCAGGCCTATTTCCGGGGCTATGCCGTATATGTGCTGTCCGGATGCGATGGTGCCGGTAAAGCTTACGCGGAAGGTCTGTTCCGCCACTTTCCGGGCTTCCACCTTCCACGTGGCCGATGGCCCCTGCGCAAAAGCGGCGACGCTCACCAGGAGCGCCGCAAAGGCCGATAGGAACCTACTTCGCATAGGCTACGGACCGGGTTTCCCGGATTACGGTGATCTTCACCTGTCCGGGATATGTCATTTCGTCCTGAATCTTCTTGGCGATGTCTCCGGAGAGGACTTCGGCATCGTGGTCGCTCACCTGTTCCGCACCCACGATTACGCGGAGTTCGCGGCCGGCCTGGATGGCATAGGCCTTGGTTACCCCCGGATACGAGGCGGCCAGATTCTCCATGCCCTTGAGGCGCTTGATGTAGCTTTCAATCACTTCCCGGCGGGCACCCGGACGGGCACCGGAGATGGCGTCACCCACCAGCACCAGCGGTGCATAGAGGGAAGTCATCTCGCATTCCTCGTGGTGGGCGCCGATGGCGTTGCAGATTTCCGGTTTTTCCTTGTACTGCTCGGCCAGCCGCATACCCAGCAAGGCGTGCGGCAGTTCCGGATCTTCCTCACTCACCTTACCGATATCGTGCAGCAGGCCGGCGCGTTTGGCGATCTTGGGGTTCAGCCCCAGTTCGCTGGCCAGGATGGCGCAGATGTTGGCCACTTCCCGGGAGTGCTGCAGCAGGTTCTGGCCGTAGGAAGAACGGTATTTCATGCGGCCGATCATCCTTACCAGTTCCATGGAGAGGCCGTGGATGCCCAGGTCTATGCAGGTGCGCTTGCCGGTTTCCAGGATCTCTTCTTCCAGCTGCTTCTGAACCTTGGCCACCACTTCCTCGATGCGGGCGGGATGGATACGTCCGTCCACCACCAGCTGATGCAGGGCCAGGCGGGCCACTTCCCGGCGCACCGGGTCGAAGGCGCTGAGGAGGATGGCGTCCGGAGTGTCGTCCACCACGATTTCCACGCCCGTGGCAGCCTCCATGGCGCGGATATTACGTCCTTCCCGGCCGATGATGCGGCCCTTGATGTCGTCGTTCTCGATGGGGAAGGTGGTTACGGCATTTTCAATGGCCGTTTCCGTTGCCGTGCGCTGGATGGTATTGATAACGATGCGTTTGGCTTCCTTGGCGGCGTTCAGGCGGGCTTCGTCGATGCAGTCGTTGATGTAGGCCTGGGCCTCGGTGCGGGCTTCGGCCTTCATGCTCTCCATGAGCTGGGCCTTGGCGTCCTGGGCGCTCATGCCGGCGATGGTCTCTATCTGGTGGATCACCTGGCCGCGGAGCTCCTCGTATTCGTCTTCTTTGACCTTGAGGGCGTCCTGCTGGTTTTTGAGAAGGATTTTCTGGTTTTCCAGTTCCTTGTTCTTGCGGTCGGCCTCGTTCATCTTCTGGTTAAGGGTGTTCTCCTTCTGTTTCACGCGGTTTTCCGCCTCCCGGATCTGGGCGTTCTTCTCGTTCACCATCTTCTCGTGCTCGCTCTTGAGGGACAGGTACTTCTCCTTGGCCTGGAGGATACGCTCGTTCTTGATCTTTTCTCCCTCGATTTCCGCTTTTTCCAGGATATCATCCTTCTTGCCTTTGAGGATGGCGCGACGGATGAGTATGTAGATGACAAGGGCTAGGATGGCCCCCGCCACAAATCCGATAATTAAGCTTACGATATCCATAAAAATATATATATGTTGGTTTAAGTTTTCACAAATAAAGGCAGTTCCCTTCCGGGAGCTGCCTGATGGAAAAAAAGCCGTCATCATCTAGTCAGAAAATCTTAATGAATAAGATTTGGGTCCCGACCGGTTGCTGGTATCCCGTCTAAGCGGGCCCGCCATCCCCGGCCTGAGTCAACCCGGCGCGTTGAAACGTGTTGATTTCAGCTATCGATGGACGACGGCTTTATTTTGTTTGGATGTCCTGCAGATAGCGGTCCAGGTCTCTCTCCAGCTGCACCCGTTCGTTTTCCGCCGCTTCCGACTCCTTCTGGAGGCCGATGCGGTATACGGTCTCGTTCAAAGCCACCAGGGACATGAGGTCCATGATGGTTTTGTCCGGATTCTTCCGGGTATAGGCAGCGAGGCGTTTGTTGATGGCTTCGGCGGCCAGCCGGTACACTTCCTCCTGTTCCGGGGAAGTGGCCATGAGGTTGTAGGTGCGGCCTGCAATCTTTATGCTGATCTTCTGGTCCATCGTCAATCCTCCAGGCAGGAGATGCATTTACCGATCTCCCTGATGAGTGTATCCACCTTTTCCCGGGCGGCAGCCTTGTCTCCGCCGCCGGTGAAGGCTTCTGTGAGTTTCCGGGTCTCTATCTCGGATTCCAACTCCATAATCTGCTCCCTGAGGTTTTTCCCGGTTTCCTTGCACTCATGTAGCTCCTCGCGGAGTCTTTGGTTCTCCGCTTTCTCAGCCTCATAGAGCGCAATCAGCTGTTCGATTCTTGTCCTTAAACCTTCCAGCATAGCCGGTTCTTAACCTAATTCTGCAAATTTAATAAAAATCTTGCGAAATTCCGCGCTAATCCTTGAAAAATTACAGGATTGTAATGAGTTTCTTGAACAGATGCGTCATGCGGTCCGCGGCGGCATCGGCAGCTTTTACTATGGCTTCGCCGTCCGTCACGTAGTCTTCGTCGTCCGTGGCATGGGCCACATCCGTGATTACGGACATGCCGAAGACCGGGATGCCGCTGTGGCGGGCCACTATCACCTCCGGGGTGGTGGACATGCCCACGGCGTCTGCGCCGATGGCGCGGAAGTAGCGGTATTCGGCCGGTGTCTCATAGGACGGGCCGGTGATGGCTACGTATACTCCCTTCTGGAGGGCGATGCCTTCCCGGGCGGCAATATCTTCCGCCTTTCGGATAAGGGTGGGGTCGTAAGGACGCGTCATGTCCGGGAAACGGGGACCGAATTCGTCCATGTTGGGGCCGATGAGGGGATTGGGCAGCAGGTTGATATGGTCCTTGATGATCATGAGGTCTCCCACGTGGAAGCCCAGGTTGGTGCCGCCGGCGGCATTGGAGACGAACAGGTACTGGATGCCCAGGACCTTCATCACCTGGATGGGAAGCGTTACCTGATGCATGGTGTAGCCCTCGTAATAGTGGATGCGGCCCTGCATGGCTATCACTTTCTTTCCGCCCAGGTCTCCCACGATGTAGTTTCCCTTATGGCCGATGGCGGTGGAGGCGGGGAAACCGGGAATGTCCCGGTAGGAGATTACAAGGGGATTCTCTATTTCGTCGGCCAGCTTGCCAAGGCCGCTGCCCAGGACTATACCCACTACGGGCTGGATGCCGCCTAACTTTTCCCGTACAAAGCGGGCGGCGGCATGGATGGTTTCCAGTGGATTCATATTCAGATGTTTTCGATGAGTTTAATGAAAAGATTGGTCATTTTTACGGCGGCGGCGTTGGCGGCTTTCACCACGTCTTCCCCGTCGTTCTGGTAATCTTCCGCATAGTCGTCATGCGCCTCGTTGGTAATTACGGACATGCCAAAGACGGGGATGCCGGCATGGCGGGCCACGATGACCTCCGGGACGGTGGACATGCCCACGGCGTCTGCTCCGATGGTGCGGTAGAACTTGTATTCCGCCGGTGTCTCATAGGACGGGCCGGTATCACCCAGATAGACGCCCTGCTGGAGCTCTATGCCCATCTCTCCGGAGAGCGAGAGGGCCAGTTTGATGAGGGCCGGGTCGTAGGGCCGGGTCATGTCCGGGAAGCGCGGTCCCTCGTCTTCCATGTTGGGGCCGATGAGGGGATTGGGCAACAGGTTGATGTGATCCTTGATAATCATGAGGTCTCCCACGTGCAGCTTGAAGCTTACCCCGCCCGCGGCATTGGAGACAAACAGGTATTTGATTCCCAGGCCGATCATTACCCGGATGGGGAGCACTACGTTTTCCATGCCGTAGCCTTCGTAGTAGTGGATGCGGCCCTGCATGGCGATGACGGTTTTTCCGCCCAGCTTGCCCACGATGAAGTTACCCTTGTGCCCGACGGCGGTGGAAACGGGGAAGCCGGGGATGTCCCGATAGGGAATAACCAGCTGGTCTTCAATTACATCGGCCAGTTTCCCAAGGCCGCTTCCCAGCACGATGCCGGCCACAGGCCTGCGTCCTTTGAGCCAGTCTTTAACGCAGCCGGCTGCAATCTGTATCTTTTCTATTCTGGGGTCCATGGTTATGGTATGTGGTTAGTGTGGTTGCAAGAAAAGCCGGCATGTGGAGATGCCGGCTATGGTTTTAGAATTCTTCGCTTTCCTGATCCTCCCGAGGGGTATACTGTCGGATGGGCTGGTCGTGAAGGAGGTCGTGCAGGATGTACTGGACAGCCTCCTGGAGTCCTTCCTGGAATTTCTCGAAGTCTTCCTTGTAAAGAAATATCTTGTGCTTGTCAAATACGAAAGAGCCGTCCCGCTCTACGCGGCGCTTGCTTTCCGTGATGGTGAGATAAAAGTCATTGTTGCCCTTCGTGGCCTTCACGTCAAAGAAATACGTACGCTTTCCGGCCCGGACGGGTTTGGAGTAAACGTCTTCCGAGTTTCGCTCCTGGGAATGGCCCCTTTCATAATCTTCGTACATAGCGTATATAATTTTGTTTACACTTACAAATTTAGGGAAATTATTGAAAAAACACTAACTTTGTACAAATTTATTTGATTGACATTATGCTCAACAGACGTATCCTAAGAATTAAGGCGTTCAAGGTCCTGTATTCGTATGCAGAGAACCCGGACCTCACGTTGAAAGAGGCGTTACAGAATCTGGATACATCCGCCGAGGCCACCAGGGACCTGTATCTTTACCTGCTGGCGCTCATTCCCGCCCTCACCTCAGAGGCCGCCCGCCGCACGGAGGCCGCCCGGGGTAAATTCAACCCCACGGAAGAGGAACTGCACCCCAACCTCAAATTCGTGAACAACCGCGTATCGGCCCTCCTGGAGGGAGATCCGGATTTCCAGCGGCTCCTGGAAAAGAAGAAACTCTCCTGGGAGCAGAACGACGCCTTTGTGCATGCGCTCTATGAAACTGTGAGATCCCGCCCCTGGTATGCGGAATACATGGCTTCCCCGGAAGACTCCCTTTCCCGGGACGTAGCGCTCTGGAAGCACGTTTTTGAGGAAGAGCTGGAAGACAGCGAAGACCTTTCCGCCATCCTGGAAGACCAGTCCATCTATTGGAGCGACGATCTGGCCTATGCCCTCATGGTATGCCTCCGTTCGCTGGACGGGATGGCCGTCTTCGGCCGATGGAGCTATCCGCCGCTGTATCAGAGCGAACAGCTGTCGGCCCAGGGCAGGAAGGTGGAGGACGACCGTCAGTTCGTCCACTCGCTGGTATCGGCCGCCTACGGGCGTTTCAAGGAGTATTATGACCTGGTGGCGGGCTCCGTCTCCAAGTGGGACCGGGACCGCCTCTATACCACAGATATCGTCCTCATAGCCATGGGACTGGCAGAGGCGGCAACCTTCCCGGACATCCCTCTCAAGGTAACCATCAACGAGTACGTGGAAATCTCCAAGTATTATTCCACCCCCAAGAGCCGCGGCTTCGTGAACGGCCTCCTGGACCGCCTCCTCAAAGAAAGATTAAACTAATTCACAATTATGCATACACTAGTAATTTATTTCCTTCAGGCTGCACCTCAGCAGCAGCCCAGCGCCCTTCCCACCATCCTCATGTTCGGTGCCATCATCCTGGTGATGTGGCTGTTCATGATCCGTCCCCAGCGCAAGCAGCAGAAACAGCTGCAGGAGTTCCGCAACTCCCTCAAGAAAGGGGACAAGGTGGTCACCGCCGGCGGTATCTTCGGCGAGATCGTGGAAGTGAACGAAAAGACTGCCCTCATCCGCGTAGACGGAGACGTAAAACTCCGCGTGGACAAGCAGAGCCTGGTTAAGGACTATTCAGAGGCCGAGTACCAGAAGTAAAACCATGGAGTGGGGAAGAAGCTGGGTGGCGCTCGTCGTGGCGCTGCTCCTTGCCAGTCTTGTCTGGATCCTGAGCAATCTTTCCCAGACGTATTCCGGGACGGTGAGCGTCCCGGTCATGGCCCGCTGCAACCTGGAGGGCCATCAGAGCCTGTCGTCCAACACGGTGCTGGTGAGCGCCCGCTGCCGTACCCAGGGGTTCCGCCTGGTGCGGGAGCAGAGCCGCCGGGAGCGGAAGACCCTGGTAGTGGATTTCTCTCCGGTCGATTTGCACCGTACGGGGACGGAGACTTTTTGTGTAATCGGCGGAGCCATCAATTCCTATGTAAACCAGTTCTTCGGGGACGAGACCACCGTTGAGGCTTTCATTACGGACACCCTCCGTTTCATTTTCCCTCGGGAAAACCATAAGAAGGTGCCCGTAGAGGTGCCCATGACCGTCCATTGCCGTTCCCAGTTCATGCAGAGCGGTCCGTTCCGCACCTCTCCGGATTCGGTGACGGTGTACGGGGAGGACGCCCGGCTGGAAGGCATAGAGAAGGTATCCACCGGCCGGCTGGTATTGTCGGATGTACACGACACCCGGAGCGGCATCCTGCGCCTGAATCCCATCGCCGGCGTCCGCCTGTCGGTGGAACAGGTGGGTTATGAACTGCCCGTCACCCGCTACGTGGAACTCCGGAGCACCCTTCCCGTAGAGGTGAGGAATGCCCCTGCCGGACATGAATTGCAGGTTTTCCCGGCCACGGCGGAGGTGGTGCTCCGCTGCGCTTTCCCGCTGGTTAAAGACCCGCTTCCGGAATTCCGCATCTATGTGGATTACAAGGATTTCGCTGCGTCCATTAACGGACGTTGCGTTCCCCATGCGCTGCGCCTTCCAACCGGTGTCCTGGAATACCGGGTTCAGCCGGAGGTGTTCGACTGCATAGAATCGGCCCAATGAAAACCGTCATTGTCACAGGCGGGATCGGCAGCGGCAAATCGGCCGTCTGCGCCCTGCTCCGGGAGCGGGGGATTCCGGTCTATGACTGCGACTCCCGCGTCAAGGAACTTTACGACGAGGATCCTTCCCTTGTACCTGCCCTGGAAGAGGCGCTGGGCGTTCCGTTGCGAGACAAAGCCGGCCTGCTGGACAGGGCCGCCCTGGCGCGGCGCATCTTCCCGGACCCTCAGGCCCGTGATGCTGTGGAGGCCGTGGTTTATCCGGCTCTGCTGAAAGACTTTATGTCCTGGCGCGCTGCGCACTCTAAAACGCCTTTCGTGGCACTGGAGTCGGCCGTCATCCTTTCCAAACCCCTTTTCCGAGGCATTGCTGACGCAGTGGTGGTGGTGGATGCCCCGGAGGAAATACGCCTCCGCCGTGCCATGGAGCGGGACGGCGCTTCGCAGGAGGCTGTCCGGGAGCGGATGGCCGCCCAGCAGCTCCTTATCCCGGCCGATGCCTGCGTCATCCGCAACGAAGGCACCCCGGAAGACCTCCGAAAGGAGGTCGAACGCGTTTTTTTCGGCAAAAATGACTATATTTGTAAACTATTGAATAACGAAACCCGAATAATGAAAACAGATCTGGCAAAAACCCTTTCCATCCGTGGTCAGCACGGACTGTTCCTGTATATCGCCCAGTCCCGCACCGGCGCCATCGTAGAGGCCTTTGAAGACAAGAAGCGCTCCAATTTCAGCGCCAATGCCGGCATCACCACCCTGGCCGATATTTCCATCTACACGGACGAAGGTGAGGTGAAACTCCAGGACGTCTTCGGCAAGATGCACGAAGTGCTGGGAGACAAGGACGCCCCTTCCGCCAAGGCGGACCCCAAGGAACTCAAGGCTCTTTTCGACAAGGCCCTTCCCAACTACGACTCGGAGCGTTTCTACGTATCCCACATGAAGAAGGTGGTGGAGTGGTACAACGCCCTCAAGAAGTACGCTTCCCTGGATTTTGTAACAGACGAGGAGAGAGAAGCCGAGGCTGCCGGTAACGCGGAGGCCTAGTCCATGCCCTCGCTGCAGGTTATCACCCTGGGGTGTTCCAAAAACACCGTAGACACCGAGCATCTGCTCTATCAGGTACGCGGCTCGTATGAGCTGGTGCCGGAAGGCGAATCCCGCCCCTGGGTGGATGTGCTGGCGGTGAATACCTGCGGTTTCATCGGAGACGCCAAGCAGCAGTCCATCCAGACCATCCTCGCCGCCGCGGCCAGGAAAAAGGCCGGTGAGGTGGGGAGGCTGCTTGTTTTCGGCTGCCTGTCCCAGCGCTATGCATCCGAGCTCCCGGAACTGATCCCGGAGGTGGACGGCTGGTTCGGCGCCCGCACGCTGGACCCGCTGGTGGAGGCCCTCGGCTGCAGGCCGGACCCTTCGCAGCGGCATCGCCGTGTCCTCACGGACGGCATCCATCCCTATGCATACCTGAAAATTTCGGAAGGCTGTGACAGGCGCTGCTCGTACTGCGCCATTCCCTTCATCCGCGGGCCGCACCGTTCCGTCCCCATGGAACTGCTGGTCCGGGAAGCGGAGGAACTCTCCGCCCAGGGTATCCGGGAGCTTATCATCATAGCCCAGGATACCACGTATTATGGCCTGGACCTGTATAAAAAGCGCATGCTGGCGCCCCTGCTGAGGAAGCTTTCGGAGGTGGAGGGTATCGAGTGGCTCCGCATCCATTATTCGTATCCGGCCGATTTCCCAGAGGACGTCCTTGATGAGATGGCCAACAATCCCAAGGTGTGCCGATACATGGATATCCCGCTCCAGCATATCTCGGACCGGGTTTTGGACAATATGCACCGCCATGTGGACGGCGCCTGGACGCGGGAACTCATCCGCAGGATGCGGGAGCGTGTGCCCGGCGTGGTACTCCGGACCACCCTTATAGTGGGACATCCCGGAGAGAAGCACAACGACTTCGAGCAGCTGCTGGATTTCGTGCGGGAAGCCCGCTTCCAGCGGCTGGGCGCTTTCACCTATTCGGAAGAGGAGGGGACCTACGATGCGGAGCACTTCCCGGACAGCGTTCCGGAGCGCACCAAGAAGAACCGCCTGAATACCCTGATGGAGCTTCAGCGTGGCATATCCCTTGCATACAATGAATCCCGGATCGGCACCCGGGTCCGCGTGCTGGTGGACGATTATTCGGACGGCGTCCTGGTATGCCGGAGCGAATTCGAAAGCCCGGAGGTGGACGGGGAGATCCTGGTAGAATATACGGCGGAGGCTTTTGGGGGTAAGGAAGCACAATCCCTTGTGGGCAAGTTCCTTACGGTCCAAATAACCGCAGCCGATGAGTATGACCTTACAGCAGAAGTAGTATGAAACGGATAGTTTGGCTGGTGGCCGCCCTGATAGGGCTGGCCTCCTGCTCGCCTGAGATTTACACGTATTATCTGGATGTGCGCAGGCCTTCGGACTCCGGTCTGGACCTTGCCCGCAAATCCATGGCCCTGGTCTATATGGACGGGGATGTCCCGGCCGATACGGCCTTCAACCGGAGCATGGCCTCCTCCCTGGCCCGTGCCCTGGAGGAAGATTACTTCGGCGGGGAAGAGGTGATAGGCATTTACCGGATCCCCAAGGCCGACAGCCTGTCGCTGGATATGATGCACTCGCTGGTGATGGATACCGGAGAAGATGTTATCTTCCTCATAACCAGCGCGTTGGGTGAACCCGTGATGGAGACTAACCAGGAAGTCCACAATGCCCGCTCGGTAGATTCGGCCTATGTTTGCCCGGCCCAGGTGCCGCTGAATACGGCCCTGTATATCTACGACAGCATGGGAGACGACGTGGTACGCCGCTTCAACGGCAACACCGTCCTGCGTCCGCTGGTCTATAACAGCGGAATCACGCCCGCGGAGAACCTGAAGGACAAGGCCCGTCTGGCCACTGCCGGCGGAGAGGCCGAAAAGGTGGGAGAACGGATCTCGCAACGTTTCATTTCCAACTGGCAGACGGAGAGTTTCAGTTTCTATTATTACGACGATTCCCATTCGGAACAATGGATCGATGCCATCGCATCTACGATGGATGGGAAATTTGCCGCCGCCATAGATGCCTGGGCCCCTTTCCTGCAGGGGAACGACGACCGTCAGCGGGCCTGTGCCTGCTATAATATGGCGCTGGCTTTCTATATGATGGGGGACACGGGCCTCTCTGCCCGCTGGCTGGAGAACGCCAACAACCTTTATCCGGACCTGGTCCTTATTCCGGGCCTTCAGAGACGGATAGAAGCCCGCATGGAGAATTCCGACAAATCCCAATAAATTGGTATTGCAAAAGTGCCCGATTATCAGTAAATTTGTAGACTTGAAAATTAATATATAACAATTCAAAATATCGCTAATTTTATCATGGCAAACATCAATCTCCGCAAGTACGGCATCAAAGGTGTGAAGGAAATCCTTTACAACCCCACGTACGAGGTTCTTTACAACGAAGAGACCAAGCCCGGTCTCGAGGGTTTTGACAAAGGTCAGGTAACCGAGCTCGGCGCCATCAACGTGATGACGGGCATCTACACCGGCCGTTCTCCCAAAGACAAGTACATCGTGTACGACAACACCACCAAGGAAGGCAAGAAGGGTGAAATCTGGTGGGACAGCGAGGAGTACCACAACGACAACCACAAGATGAGCGTGGCAACCTGGAAGGCTGTCAAGAAACTGGCCCAGGAGCAGCTCAGCGGCAAGCGCCTCTTCGTGGTGGACGGTTTCTGCGGCACCCACAAGGACACCCGTATGAAGGTCCGTTTCATTATGGAGGTTGCCTGGCAGGCCCACTTCGTCACCAATATGTTCCTGCGTCCCCAGAACCAGAAGGACTTCGACCAGGAGCCGGACTTCGTGGTTTACTGCGCTTCCAAGGCCAAGGTGGACAACTACAAGGAGCTGGGTCTGCGCAGCGACACCTGCGTGGCCTTCAACGTCACCTCCCGCGAGCAGGTCATCCTCAACACCTGGTACGGTGGCGAGATGAAGAAGGGTATGTTCTCCATGATGAACTACTACCTGCCCCTGAAGGGTATCGCCGCCATGCACTGCTCGGCCAATACGGATATGAACGGTGAGAACACCGCCATCTTCTTCGGCCTCTCCGGCACCGGCAAGACCACCCTTTCCACGGATCCGAAGCGCCTGCTCATCGGCGACGACGAGCACGGCTGGGACAACAAGGGCGTGTTCAACTTCGAAGGCGGCTGCTACGCCAAGGTCATCAAGCTGGACAAGGAATCCGAACCCGATATCTACAACGCCATCCGCAGGGACGCCCTCCTGGAGAACGTAACCGTGGACGCCGCCGGCAAGATTGACTTCAACGACAAGAGCGTCACGGAGAATACCCGCGTGAGCTATCCCATCTATCACATCGAGAAGATTGTCCGTCCCGTGTCTCACGGTCCGGCAGCCAAGCAGGTGATCTTCCTCAGCGCGGATGCCTTTGGCGTGCTGCCTCCCGTGAGCATCCTCACCCCGGAACAGACCAAGTACTACTTCCTGAGCGGCTTCACCGCCAAGCTCGCCGGTACGGAACGTGGTATTACCGAACCCACCCCCACCTTCTCCGCTTGCTTCGGCCCGGCTTTCCTGGAGCTGCATCCCACCAAG
>JAEEQF010000112.1 GCA_016285175.1 Bacteroidales bacterium | reverse complement strand
CCCTTTTCGGAGGTCCCTCCGTGGAATCTCCCGTCATCAATCCGGATGGCACCGTCACTTTCCGTTTCCAGGCCCCCAAGGCCATCAAGGTGCAGGTTACCGGAGATTTCCTTCCCACCCAGCATACGGAGTTCGAGATGAACGGCCAGAAGATGGCCTTTGACTCTCCCGGCGTGGCAGACCTGCAGGAGCGCCCGGGCGGTGTGTGGGAATACACTACGCCTTTCGTGGTGGAGCCGGAAATGTACACCTACACTTTCCGTGTGGACGGAACCCCGGTCATAGATCCCAACAACATGTTCGTGAACCGGGATGTGGCCAGCCTCACCAGCGTGCTGCTGGTTCCCAAGGCCGGTGCCAGAAGCGATCTGTACGCCATCCATAAGGTGCCGCACGGAACTGTTTCAAAGGTCTGGTATCATTCGGACAAGGCCGGATTCGACCGTCGCCTGACGGTTTATACTCCTGCCGGTTATGAGAAGTCCAAGACCAAGTATCCGGTGCTGTTCGTGCTGCACGGTATCGGCGGAGACGAGGATGCCTGGGTCACCCAGGGCCGTGCTACCCAGATTCTGGACAACCTCATCGCCCGCGGAGATGCCAAACCCATGATTGTGGTGTTCACCAACGGCAATATCTCTGAAGAGGCCGCTCCGCTGGAGAATTCCACCGGTTACACCCGTCCCACCATGTCCCTGCCGCAAACCATGGAAGGCTCTTTCGAGACCGCTTTCCCGGAGATAGTGAAATTCATCGAGAGTAACTACCGTACCATCGGCAAGAAGCAGGCCCGCGCCATCTGCGGCCTTTCCATGGGCGGCTTCCACACGCTGTACATCACCCTCAACAACCCGGATATGTTCAATTATTCCGGCATGTTCTCCGCCGCCATCGGCACGGGCAGCGAGCAGTCCGCTTCCGGCAATCCGGAAATCTACAAGGATATGGACGGCAAGCTGGCCGCTTACTTTGCCAAGAAGCCGGCCCTGCTGTGGATCGGTATCGGCAGCACGGATTTCCTCATCCAGTCCAACAACGACTTCCGCAAGAAACTGGATGCCGCCGGCTATCCGTACAAGTACATGGAAACCGACGGCGGCCATATCTGGCGCAATTGGAGAATCTACCTGAGCGAATTCGTTCCGCTGCTGTTCAAGTAGTTATTTCCAGCTCTTGAAAGGATACCGGAGCAAGTGTGAATTGTAGTAACGCCGGTCTCCGGTAACTTCTTCCCCTAACCAGGCGGGTCTGTCAAAAGGCTCGTCTGGTTTTTCCAATTCTATCTCCGCCATCACCAGGCCTTCGTTATCTCCGTAGAACTCATCTACCTCGAAGAACTTCTGAGAATCTAAAGATGAAGAATTTTGCTTCGCTAAGAAGAAGGCCGATGCTTCGCAAAAGTCTTCATCTGCAGACTCTTTGGTACAGGCAGGAGACAACTCCTGCGTAGCATCGGCATAATTTTCCGCGGAGCAGGAGTTGTCTCCTGCCGGTACAATATAACGAGTTTTGTCGATGAAACCGCCATGGCAGAGGCTGCAGAGGGCTTCGGCGTCTTCCAGGGAGATTTCCCTTTCCCATTCGAAGCGGGAAATGCCGTCATAGGACGGGCCCTTGATGGTGAGGAAGCCCTGATGGTCCCGGATGCGGACACGGACGGTGTTGCCACCGTCGTGGGCTATGTAGCCCTGCTTGATCCGGAAACTTTTGACAGCCTGCGATTTATAGCTGCTGTCCCGGACCAGGAATTTGCGTTCGGTTTCTACGTTCTTCATTACATGAGCCATTTGGACATGTCCTTTCCGGCGGCCATGCCCTCCCGGATTTCCGTGGAGGAGATGGTTACCAGCGGGGCTTTCAGGAGGGTGACCTTATAGGACGGGTCTTCCTTTAACAGGCGGGCTTTGAGGTGTCCCCGGTGATATCCTTTTCGGGGGAAAACCACCACGCCGTACTCCCTGAGGATACGCCCGTAGTCCCGCCAGCGGGGGAAACTCTCCAGATTGTCGGCCCCTATCACCAGCGAGAAACTGTTTTCCGGCTCCCGGGCCTTGATGGCGTCCAGGGTGCGGATGGTATACTGGGGCGGTGTCATCCGGAGTTCGATGTCATCGGCCTTCACCTTCAGGTCCGGATGGCGGCCGATGGCTTCCACGGCGGCGTCGAAGCGGTCCTGCCCGGCAGGGAGGCTGTGGTTTTGCTTGAAGGGGTTCAGCGGGGTAACCACCAGATACACGCAGTCAAAACCCGCATCCCGGGTGAGGAAACGGATAATGGCCTCGTGTCCCTTGTGCATGGGATTGAAGGAACCGCTGTAGACAGCTATTCGCATAGGAAGGCGTCTACCATTTCTTCGGCCTCGCGGAAGGCGATGTCCAGGTTGTCGTTCACGAGCACGCGGTCAAACTGCGGGGCGTAGGTCATTTCTTCGGCCGCCTTGGCCACGCGTTTTTCAATTTCCTCCATGGAGTCCGTTGCCCGCTTGATCAGGCGCTCGCGGAGCACTTCCACGGAAGGGGCCTGGATAAAGACGGAAAGGGCCTGCTGCCCAAAGTATTTTTTGAGGTTCACCCCGCCCTTCACGTCCACGTCGAAGATGATCACGTGGCCCTTGCCCCAGATGCGGTTCACCTCGCTCTTGAGGGTGCCGTAGAAGCGGTCCGGATACACCTCCTCGAATTCCACGAACTTGCCGTCCCGGATGAGCAGGCGGAAGATGTCGGCCGAATAGAACAGATACTCCACGCCATCCTGCTCCTGCCCCCGCGGAAGCCGGGAAGTGGCCGAAACGGAAAACTCCACTTCCGGGTGAAGTCCCAGGATATGGTTCACGATGGTGCTCTTTCCGCTGCCGGAGGGCGCCGAAAATATCAATACTTTACCAGGCATATTACTTTTATCTTTCCACAAAAATAGCTAAATTTGTGGGCTTTTAGAAATAAATTATTCTAATTATACACAAACTTATGGTATCTTACAAAGAACTGGGCCTTGTGAACACCCGCGAGATGTTCAAGAAGGCCGTCGCCGGCGGTTACGCCATCCCCGCTTTCAATTTCAACAACATGGAACAGCTGCAGGCCATCATCATGGCTGCCGCAGAGACCAAGTCCCCGGTCATCCTCCAGGTTTCCAAGGGCGCCCGTAACTACGCCAACCAGACCCTCCTCCGTTATATGGCCGAAGGTGCCGTGGCATACGCCAAGGAACTGGGCTGGGAGCATCCCCAGATCGTCCTTCACCTGGACCACGGTGACAGCTTCGAAATCTGCAAGAGCTGCGTGGACTTCGGCTTCTCTTCCGTGATGATCGACGCCTCCTCCCTCCCGTACGAGGAGAACATCGCCCTCACCAAGAAGGTTGTGGAGTATGCCCATCAGTTCGATGTTACCGTAGAGGCCGAGCTGGGCGTACTGGCCGGCGTAGAGGACGAGGTTTCTTCTGCCGAATCCCATTACACCAAGCCGGAGGAAGTCATCGACTTCGCCACCCGCACCGGTTGCGACTCCCTGGCCATCTCCATCGGCACCAGCCACGGCGCCTACAAGTTCACCCCGGAGCAGTGCACCCGCGATCCCAAGACCGGACGCCTGGTTCCTCCGCCGCTGGCCTTCGACGTGCTGCACGAGATTGAGAAGAAGCTCCCCGGCTTCCCCATCGTCCTCCACGGCTCCAGCTCCGTTCCGCAGGAATATGTAGATATGTGCAACAAGTACGGCGGCAACCTGCCGAATGCCATCGGCATTCCCGAGGAGCAGCTCCGTGAGGCTTCCAAGAGCGCCGTTTGCAAGATCAACATCGACAGCGACAGCCGCCTGGCCATGACCGCCGCCATCCGTAAGCACCTGGCCGAGAATCCCAGCCACTTCGATCCCCGCCAGTACCTGAAGCCCGCCCGTGAGGAAATGAAGAAGATGTACATCCACAAGATTGTGAATGTGCTGGGTTCCGACGGTAAGGCTGAGTAATATTAAACCGGCTGGTTTAAAGCATCTTATGAAAATACCCTGCTGCACAAACGCAGCAGGGTATTATTGTAAGTGATTGCAATTCAGTTATTTTACCACCGCAGCAGATGGCCGGTGCCTACGCCCGTGTCCACCGTCCACTTCCACTTGCAGTTGGTGTCGAAGCAGTGGAGCTTGCTGCCGGAGGTGAAGCTGGCATCGCAGATGTAGATGTCTCCGTTTTCCAGGTTCACGTCGATGCCGTACGGATAGCCGATGCGGGAAAGGTCCGACGTGGCAAAGTGCGTGGTGCTCACAACAGATGCATTGGACGTGTTGACTTTGTACAGGCACAGGTCGTATCCGCCGCTCATTTCGGCATCATTGCCGATGGCGTAGATGAAGGAACCTGCGCGGACCATCTTGTCGGCGTGTACGCCGGCCACGGTCTTGCACTCACCGCTGGTGGAAATGGCCGACAGGCTCATGGGAGCGCTCACGCTCTGGATCCATTCGCCGCTTTCATCCTGCGTCCAGGTAGATTCGCCGTAGGTATTCACCCACAACTTGCCATCCGTTCCCAGGATCAGCCCGTTGAGATTGGTTTCCGGCAGTTCCATCTGTTTCTCCAGTTTGAAAGTGCCCAGGTTGATGACGGAGATGCGGTTGTCGTGCTGCCAGTTGTAGCCGCCGCTGTTGGCCACATACAGTTTGCCTCCGGCCACACAGAGGCCTTCCGGCTGGTAACCAACGGTAACTTCGTCTATTTCAAGTGTGTTGCGGGTAATCCGATAGACTTTTCCTTCCACCGGGTCTCCGCCATAGACGGCGGCACCGTAGGAGGAAATGTAAACATTATTCTGGTCCAGGCAGATATGGCGCGGGCTGTCTATGGAAAGGACCTTGTCCAGCTTGAAGGAGGGGAGTTCCAGCACAGACACCTGGTTGGATGCATTCATGAGCACCCAAAGCTTGCCGTCCACGATGGCCATATCGTTACCGGTATTCCCCAGGCCCTGAGGGACCCCGGGATTGGCCTGGCCGAAGATATCGGCATAATATTTTTTGGTATTGAAATCGAGCAGGTCCAGCGTGGACGCTCCGGGGAAAGCCCCTTCATTGAGAATGAACAGCCTGGAGCTGCCATTTTGTTCACCTACTTCGACTTCGATGCCCGTGAAACCTGTTATTTCAGAGGCGTTTTCTTTGGTACAACCCACCACTATCGCGGCGAGGACCATGCTGAAAACCAGCAGTGATAATTTCTTCATGATATGTAAAAGAACTTGGTTGTCGGACTTTCCGGCAGGAGGCAACTCCTGCTTCGCAAAAAAATAGCCGATGCTACGCAGGAGTTGCCTCCTGCCGGAATGCAAAGATACAAAAACTAGAAGGAATAGTCAATAGATGCCAGCACGTGGAGACCCGGCATGGGGTATTGTTGGACAATCTGGTACTGCTGGTCAAAGAGATTCTTCAGCTGCAGGCCCAGCCGGAAACGTTTTCCCTGCCAGGAAAGGGTGGCGTCCCAGGTGGTCCAGGGGGCTATCCGGAATTCGGGCCGGTTGGAGGAGGAAGTGAAACGTTCTCCGGTAAGGAAGCCCTGCACTTCCAGGCGGAAGCCGTTCCAGCTGCCGAAGAGCTGGAAGCTGGCGCTATGGAGGGGAATGTAGGGGATTTGTCCGCCGGTTTCCGTATCATGGGCCCACTGGTAAGAATAACGGGCGGTAAGGCCGGCTTCCCATCGGCCCGGACTGTTGTAGGTGGCCGATGCGGCGATTTCGTCCCCAAAGATGCGTACCCCGCCAATATTGTACATGCTCCAGCGGAACAGGCTGCCGTTGGGAACTGCTACCAGTTTGTTCTGCACCCAGTTGAAATAGAGCTCTTCCCGGGCCGTAAAATACCATCGGCCTATGGCCTGTTTCCAGCTCCAGCGGACGGCGGTCTGCCATACGGTTTCCGGCTGCAGGGAACGGGAGGTTACATTGGTGTAATAGAGGTCGTTGAAGGTGGGAAGCCTGCACGAGCGCTTTGCCAGGGCGCCGAACTCCCATTCGGGGGCGGGATGCCAGTCAAGCAGGAAGGCAGGGGAGAGGAAACTGTATCGGCCCGCGCCCACGGAGTACTGGTATTGCAGGGAAAGGCTGGCCCGCCAGGGATCTTTCAACAGCGCAGCAGAAACGGCTGAAAACAGCGTTCTCCGCCGGGCGGGGACCTGCGCCCGCAGGCTTTCCAACTGCCCGTCCACGGCGCCGCCCAGATGCAGCCACTCCGTGGCGGCCCAGTCCAGCGCGCCCGAAAGATAGGCGCTTTGCTGCAAGTAGTTCCAAGTGGCCGATACGGAAGGATCCTGTTCGGAAATGTCTATGTAGTTTAGCACGTCCCGGGCATATTTGGCACGGA
>JAEEQF010000111.1 GCA_016285175.1 Bacteroidales bacterium | reverse complement strand
TCGCCCACCTTCACTTCCACGGCGGCTTTGATGCCGGTAATTATGTAACCCACGTCCCCTGCCCGGACCTCTCCGGTGGGGTTCAGCTTCAATTTGAGGTTGCCGATCTCCTCGGCCTCGTATTCGTTGCCGGTGGAGAAGAACTTCACCTTGTCGCCGGTGCGGATGGTGCCGTTCACAACCTTGAAATACGCGATGATGCCGCGGAACTGGTTGAAGACGGAGTCGAAGATGAGGGCCTGCAGCGGAGCCTGGGGGTCTCCCTTGGGCGCGGGGATCTTGTCCACGATAGCATCCAGCACCGCCTGCACGCCTTCGCCGGTACGGGCCGATACACGCAGCACCTCCTCCGGATCGCAGCCCAGCAGGTCGCACACCTGGTCCGTAACCACCTCCGGCTGAGCGCTCTCCATGTCTATCTTATTGAGTACGGGAATGATTTCCAGCGAATGGTCAATGGCCTGGTACAGGTTGGAAATGGTCTGGGCCTGGATGCCCTGCGAGGCGTCCACCACCAGCAGCGCACCCTCGCAGGAAGCGATGGAACGGGACACTTCATAACTGAAGTCCACATGCCCGGGCGTATCGATGAGGTTAAGCCGATAGGTCTCCCCTCCCCGCTGATAGTCCATCTGGATGGCGTGGCTCTTGATGGTGATTCCCTTCTCCCGCTCCAAGTCCATGTCGTCCAGCACCTGGTTCTCCATCTCCCGCTCGCTAAGCGTTTGGGTGAGCTCCAACAGCCTGTCGGCCAGGGTGGATTTACCGTGGTCTATATGTGCTATAATGCAAAAGTTGCGTATATTCTTCATGACTTGCAAAGATACGCCAATTCGCGGAAATTGCCAAAAGGATAAAAATCTCTATATTTGTAAGGTATGTACCTGCCCCGGAGATCCTTTCTTGTTGCCTGCACCTTGTGGGCCTAAACGTCGCAGGTCTGCTTTTAGGGTGGGGACCGGCGACGGAAATCGGCCATACACGCATTCCAGCGTCACAGGTCCCCCACTTCCTTTCGGACCTGCAGCAGTCGAGAAGGGTACCTGTTACGTCCGAGAGGGGTACCTGCGACAGTCATGAGGGGCACCTGCAACAATAGGAGGTACATCGCCTTGGTAGATGTGCCGATACTAAAGAAGCAAGTTGACAAACACCTTAAATTTGCAATATAAACAACGCTTTATGAAATACCTCCGCCCCATTCTCCTTCTCACCGCCACAGCCCTCCTGGTTGCTTGCGGCTCCCGGTCATCGGCACAGAAAACCATTGACGGGAAATATATTTATGAGGATAACATCAGTGAATCGGTGGTAACCATTTCCGGGGAGCGCTGGACCATGCGAACCAAGTTCGGGGCACCCGGATACCGCTATGGCACCGATGACAAGTTCGACTACGGAGAGGTAAAGGGCAACACGCTTTACTATTCCGGTTTCATCCCTTACGGCAAAGTCTCCGACGGCACCCTCACCATCGGCTTCCGGCATTATTTCAAACAATAGCCGAACTAAAATAAAAACGATTTAAGCGTACGGAAAAAGCAAGAAAATCCGTATATTTGTAAACTATCAGAAAAAACCACAATCATTGTTATATGAAAAAATCAGTAGAAGAACTCAAGACCATCTCCACGCAGATCCGGCGGGACATCCTCCGCATGGTCTGCCTGGCGAAGTCGGGCCATCCGGGCGGCTCCATGTCCAGCACGGATCTCCTTACGGCCCTGTATTTCAATGAGATGAATCAGGATCCCGCCACCTGGACCCGCGAAGGCAAGGGGCAGGACATGTTCATCCTCTCCGCCGGCCACATGACCCCGGTCTATTACTCCGTCCTGGCCCGTGCCGGTTATTTCCCGGCAAGCGAGCTGGCCTCCTTCCGCCAGATGGGTTCCCGCCTCCAGGGTCACCCCTCCATCCGCAAGGCCCTTCCGGGCATCTTCCAGGCCTCCGGTTCCCTGGGTCAGGGCCTCAGCGCCGCCGCCGGCGCAGCCCTCGGCAAAAAGCTGGACAAGGACAACAACTTCGTATACTGCCTCTGCGGAGACGGTGAGAGCGAGGAAGGCCAGATCTGGGAAGCCGGCATGTTCGCCGTATTCCACAAGCTGGACAACCTCATTGCCATGACGGACTGGAACGGCAAGCAGATCGACGGCCCCGTATCGGAAGTCTCCGGAGAAGGAGACCTGGCCGAAAAGTGGACCGCCTGGGGCTGGAACGTGATTACCGCCGAGGGTCATGACTTCGACTCCATCCTCAAGGCCTTCGAACTGGCCAAGGCCGGCAAGGGCAGCGGCAAGCCCACCATGATCCTCTTCAAGACGGAAATGGGTCACGGCGTAGACTTCATGGCCGGCACCCACAAGTGGCACGGCTCCGTTCCCAAGCCCGAGCAGCTGGAAGATGCGCTCAAGCAGTTAGGTGAAACCCCCTTAGGAGATTTTTAGTCATGAAAAAGTATATAGATTCAGGTAAAAAGGACACCCGCAGCGGCTTTGGCGTGGGTCTCCTGAAGGCCGGACAGGCCGACAGCCGTGTAGTGGCCCTCACCGCAGACCTTAAGGGTTCGCTCAAGATGGACGCCTTTGCGGCCGAATTCCCGGAGCGCTTCATCCAGTGCGGCATCGCCGAAGCCAATATGGTGGGCGCCGCCGCCGGACTGGCCGTCACCGGCAAGATCCCGTTCATCGGCTCGTTTGCCGAATTCGTCACCGGCCGTGTGTACGACCAGGTGCGCCAGGAGGTTTCCTACGGCAAGACCAATGTGAAGATTGCATCGTCCCACGCAGGCATCACCCTGGGCGAGGACGGCGCCACCCACCAGACCATGGAGGATGTGGCCCTCATGCGCGCCCTTCCGGAAATGGTGGTGCTCAACCCCTGCGACTTCAACCAGACCGTGCAGGCCACCATCGCCGCCGCCAAGTACGTGGGTCCGGTGTACCTGCGTTTCGGCCGTCCCAGCGTTCCCAACTTCACGGATCCGGAGGAGCCGTTCGTAATCGGCAAGGCCATCGTGATGAATGAAGGCACGGACGTCACCCTCATCGCCAGCGGCCACACCGTATGGGAAAGCCTGCAGGCCGCCGAGGCGCTTGAGGCCGAAGGCATCAAGGCCGAGGTAATTGACATCACCACCATCAAGCCGCTGGACGAGGAAGCTATCCTCAAGAGCGCCAAGAAGACCGGCTGCGTGGTTGTAGCCGAAGAGCACAACATGGCCGGCGGCCTGGGAGAGGCTGTTGCCGGACTCTTTGCGCGCTGCCTCCCCACCCCGATGGAGTTCGTGAACGGTGCCGATAAATTCGGCCAGTCTGGTACCCCTGCCGCCCTTATGGCTCTGTACGGCATTGACGCCGCCCACATCGCAGAGGCTGCCAAGAAAGCCGTCGCGCGCAAGTAAATGACTGAGAACGAGAAGGTTTTCAATCAGATTGTCCGTGACTACAGCGAAAGGCTGTGGTGGCACGTACGCCGCTTTGTGAATTCCCACGAAGACGCGGATGACCTGCTGCAGGAAATCTTTCTCAAAGTATGGACTGCGCTTCCCTCTTTCCGGGGGGAGGCGCAGCTTTTTACCTGGGTATGGCGGATAGCCACCAACGAAACCCTCAACCACCTGCGCAAGGAAAAGGTGCGCGCCGCCCTCAAGTTCTCGTCCGTGGATGCGGAAATGGAACGCCGCATCCAGGCCGATCCCTACTTCAAGGGCACTGAGGCGGAAAGGGAACTGGCCAAAGCCGTGCTCAAATTGCCGGAGAAACAGCGGCAGGTATTCATCATGCGCTGGTGGGACGACCTTTCCTATGAGGAGATGTCGGCCATCACCGGCACGTCGGTGGGCTCGCTCAAGGCCTCGTACCATATTGCCCAGGAAAAGATCCGCTCGCTAGTTTCCCAGCAAGTGTTTTAAACCTTGCATCGGCAAATCCGTCTAACAGACAAATATCACTAATTCTCTATGAAAAAGTACATGACAGTTTGCGCAGCCCTGCTGGTGGCAGTGGTGGCGCTGGGGCAGGCCCCCGAAAAGCGGTACGGTGTAAAATCCGCTACCGTAAAGGTTGTTACCAACATGATGGACCAGAAGGTGGAGAGTGTCTCCTATTTCGATGACTTCGGCGCCAAGGAACTCACCGTGATGGAAATGATGGGCATGAAGATGAACCAGATTACCCGTGACGGCAAGATGTACATTGTGAACGACGCCGAGAAGCAGGTACAGGAAATGCCCGCCCGTGACAACATCAACTATCTCAACCTCACCCCGGAAATCATCAAGAAATACAATGTGAAGGAAGTGGGCAAGGAGAAAGTGGCCGGCAAGGACTGCATCAAGTACACCGCAGAAATCGAGCAGATGGGACAGAAGGCCCAGGTCTCCGTTTCCGTATGGAACGGCTATGCCATGAAGTCCAACATCGATATGGGCGGTTTCGGCATCTCCACCGAGGTGGTCGAATTCAAGGAAGGCCCCGTGGACGCCAAACTCTTCGAGATTCCCAAGTACTGATTAAACCTTAGCCTTCTTCCCGTGTCAAAGAAAGCGTTATGACCAGAAAATCAGACATATCCACTCCGGAAGGCTACTTTGAAAACCTGCAGGAACGGCTCTCCGCCATCCCTCGTCAGCAGGAAGTCTCCAAGCCTGCCGCCACCATCCGCCGCTTTACGCCGTACCTTGCGTACGCCGCATCGCTGCTGATCCTGCTGTCCGTGGGCACCTTCGTGCTCCGCAAGACAACGGTGGCTCCCGAGGTGCAGCAGGTGCAGGAAGACCCTTACTGGGACTACTATGCATACCTGTCCGGCGCCCTGGATCCGGACGGCTACTTTGAGTACACGGAAATTGAGGATCTTTCCGATGAGGATATCATCAATTATCTCCTGGCCAGCAATCTTTCACTTGAACAGTTAGCAATGAGTTATGAAGAAGGTTTTTAGTTTGATCTGCGCCCTGGCAGTGGTTAGCATGGCGGCCTTTGCCCAGCAGCCCAAGGGCGACGAAAAGAGACCCGACGGCAACGACTGGCGTGAGCGCATCCGCGCCGCCCAGGTTGCCTTCCTCACCAACGAACTGGATCTTACGGAATCGGAAGCCCAGAGTTTCTGGCCCGTATACAACGACGTCCAGAAACAGCGCCGGGATGCCTTCGAAGCCCAGCAGAAAGCCTTCATGGCCCTGCAGAAAGGCATTGACGGCAACGACGTGAACAAGCTCCTTCAGGAATACATGGCCGCTTCCAAGAAACTGGATGCCATTGAAGAAGGTGCTGTGGACCGCTACAAGAAAGTCCTTCCCGTAAAGAAGGTGGCCAAACTGCTGCTGGCCGAAGAGAAGTTCCGTCATCAGCAGATCGGCCGGCTGGGCCAGGGCGGCATGCCTTTCGGCCCCCAGGGTGGCCCTCAGGGCACCCCTCCGGGATATCCCGGCCGTAACGGCAACCGCAGCAATGCCCCCAAACAGGACTCATCCATTTAAGATAAGTTAGAGTTGGTTAGAAAAATAGCCCGACGGAAAAACCGCCGGGCTATTTGTTGTTGCATGGTTCGCAGCGAGCGTTACTTCTTCCGGGAACGCCAGAGGGAGGACATCTCCTCCAGGGTCTTGCCCTTGGTCTCCGGGACCATGCGCCAGACGAACAGGGCCGCCAGCAGGCACATGAAGCAATAGAGGCCATAGGTGAAGGCCGGGCTCCAGGTGTACATGGGCACGAAGGTGGAGCTCACGATGAAGTTGGAGATCCACTGGAAGGCCACGGCGATAGCCACGGCGGCGCCACGGATGGTGTTGGGGAAGATCTCCGAGATGAGCACCCAGCAGATGGGGCCCCAGCTGAACATGAAGGACGCGGAGTAGATCATGATGCTGAGCACGCCCACGATACCGGGAACACCCGGGACTGCATCGGCCAGAGCCACACCCAGGGCACCCAGGGCCATGCCCAGGGAACCGGTAATGAGTAGCGGCTTACGTCCCAGTTTCTCCACTGTGAAGATGGCAACCAGCGTGAACGAGATATTCACGATACCCATTACCACCGTCTGCGTCATGGCGTTACCCATGCCCATGGACTCGAAAATACGAGGCGCAAAGTACAGCACGGCATTAATGCCCACGAACTGCTGGAACACGGACAGCATGCAGCCGATGAAGATTACGATGAAGCCATAGGCCATGAGCTTCTCCTTCTTCTCCACCACCGTATTTTTAATCTCCGAGAGGATTTGCCGGGCCATGGAAGAGCCGTTGATGCGCGTGAGCACACTGAGGGCCTTGTCTTCCTGACCGGACATCACCAGGTAACGCGGAGTCTCCGGCACCAGCATGATGAGCAGGGTGAAAAGGCCTGCCGGCACGCATTCGGAGCCGAACATGAGACGCCAGCCCACCTGATTG
>JAEEQF010000110.1 GCA_016285175.1 Bacteroidales bacterium | reverse complement strand
GGTGTTCGAAGAGGAGCGGGACCTCACGGTGGTGCTGCTGGTGGACATCTCGCGCTCTGGACTCTTTGGAACGGCCGTGAAGACCAAGCGGGAGCAGATTGCGGAGATTGCCGCCACGCTGGCCTTCAGCGCCATCCTTAACAACGATAAGGTGGGCTGCATCCTGTTCAGCGACCGTGTGGAGAAATTCATCCCGCCGGCAAAGGGCCGTACCCATTTCCTGCACATTATCCGGGAAATCCTGGAGTACCAGCCCCAGCACGACGGAACGGATATAGGCGAAGCCCTCCGCTACCTTACCAATGCCATCAAGAAAAAGTGCACGGCCTTCGTGCTCAGCGATATGCTGGATGTATCGGCCGACGGCACGCCCCGTTACGAGGACGCCCTCAAGGTGGCCGTGAACCGGCACGATGTATCCGTGATCCGGGTAAGCGACCCGCGTGAACGCACCCTCCCCAACGTGGGCCTGGTGCACGCGAAGGATGCCGAGACCGGCGCTTCCCGCTGGATCAACACGGGGTCACGTGCGGTCCGGGGCGCTTACGGAAAGTGGTTCCAGACAGCCACGGAGCGGGCCGACCGCCTGCTGCTGCGCTATCAGGTGGACCGGGTGGACATTGCCACCAACGAAGACTATGTGCGTGGCCTCATGGCCTTATTTCATAGAAGATGAAGTGGAAACTGATTATATCGGCCTTGCTGCTTCCGGCGCTCTGCTATGCCGGAGGAAGGCGCGTGGATGCCGGTGAAACCTTCCTGGAACCCCTCCAGAAGCGGGATTCGGTGCTCATCGCCGACCAGCTCCGCTACGGTGTGGTGCTCCAGAATGTGAAGGAGAATACGCCACTGGCCCTGCCGGAATTCAAGATGGAAAAGGATAGCCCGCTGGAGATTGTGGGCTCCTGGCAGCTGGATTCCACGCGGGTGAGCCGCAAGAAGGAAAGCCCAGCCCGCTACGACATCCGGGCCTCCATTATCTTGTCGGCCTTCTGGGGCGGCAGCTATGAACTGCCGGACATTCCGGTGCTCCTGGACGGTGATACGCTGGTGTTCCGCGCGGCGCAGCAGCTGGAAGTAAAGGAGCTGCCGGTGGATATGGAGAACTTCCAGCCCAACGACATCAAACCGCAGGTGAAGTTCCCTTATACTTTCAAGGAGGTATTTCCCTGGGTGCTGGGCGTGCTGGTGCTGGCGGCGCTCATCTATCTATTGGTGCGCTGGCTGCTGAGCCGCAGGAAGGCTGCCGTGGAGAAGGAAAATGCCGAACCGGCGCACATCCGCGCCCTCCGCAAGCTGGACGCTTTCCGCTCGGATAAGTTCTGGGTGCCGGAGAAACAGAAGGCTTTCTATTCCGGCGTTACGGACGCCCTGCGCGAGTACATAGCCTCCCGCTACGGCTTCGGCGCGATGGAAATGACCACGGCCGAGATTTTTGACGACCTCAAGGGAACCGACGTCCCGGCCGACCTGTACGAGGAGATGAAAGAGCTCTTTGAGCGGGCCGATTTCGTGAAGTTCGCCAAATTCACCGCCAGTGACGAAGACAACGCCAAGGTGCTTCCCGGCGCGGTGAGATTTGTGACCACCACTTACCAGAGTGTACTGGAAGCGGAAAGCAAGAAGGAGGGGGAGGAATAGCGTATGTTCTTTGAGTATCCCTATTTGCTGTGGCTCCTGGCCGTTCCGCTGCTCTTGGTGCTTCGCTACCTTTGGATAGAGCTCAAGGACCGCCGGCCTCATCTCAGAGTGTCCAGCCTGGATGCGTGGAAGGCTGGTGGCGGAACCTGGCTGGCCTGGCTGCGCCATGTGCCTTTCGTACTGCGGATAGCCGCCCTTTCCCTCATCATCGTGGCCATTGCCCGGCCGCGCAGTTCCTCCCAGATGGAGCGGGTGGACACGGAGGGTATCGACATTGTCTTCGCCATGGACGTTTCCACCAGTATGCTGGCGCGGGACTTCCAGCCGGACCGCCTGAGTGCCGCCAAGGACATTGCCATCGAGTTCATCGCGCAGCGTCCCAGTGACCGGATGGGTATAGTGGTATTTGCCGGAGAGAGCTACACCCAGTGCCCGCTCACTACGGACCGGGCCACCCTCATCAACCTCATGAAGGAGGTGCAGACAGACCTCATCGAGGACGGTACCGCCATCGGCAACGGCCTGGCCACCGCCGTGGCGCGCATGAAGGATTCGGACGCCAAGAGCCGGGTGGTGATCCTGCTCACGGACGGCGTGAACAACATGGGCGAGATAGACCCCGGCATGGCGGCGGAGATTGCCAAGACCTATGGGATCCGCGTATATACCATCGGCGTGGGAGCCAACGGGGAAGCGCCTTATCCGGTGCAGACCCCCTGGGGTATCGAGCTGCGGAACTATCCCGTGGAGATTGACGAGCCGCTGCTGAAGGACATTGCCTCGGCCACCGGCGGACGTTATTTCCGTGCCACGGACAATACCAAGCTCAGCGAGATCTATGCCGAGATAGGCCAGATGGAAAAGACCCGTACCACCGTGGACTCGTTCCCGGTGTACAAGGATTTGTTCAAGAATTATGCACTGGCTGCACTCCTGTGCCTGCTGCTGGAGATGCTGCTGCGCGCTTTACTGAGGAGGATGCCGTAATGCTGCTGTTTGCCGATTATAAATATCTGTATCTGCTGCTCCTGATTCCGGTATTCCTGCTGGGTTATGCGCTGCTGCGCTGGCTCCGGAAACGCCGGGTGAAAGCCTTTGGGGAAGAGGAGCTGGTGAATGCCCTCATGCCGTCCCGTTCCCGCTCCAAGGGATGGGTGCGGATGGTGCTCTTCTGCCTGGGCTTCCTGTTCTTCGTGCTGGGCCTGGCCCGGCCGCAGACCGGCGCCAAGCTCTCGGAGCGGAAAACCCGGGGAGCAGAGATTATCGTGGCCCTGGACGTGTCCAACTCCATGCTGGCCCAGGACTATTCCCCCAACCGGCTGGAGCGGGCCAAACTGGCCATTTCCCGCCTGACGGACCTCCTTCAGGATGACAGGATCGGCCTGGTCATCTTTGCCGGAACCTCTTTTGTGCAGCTGCCGGTTACCACCGACTATGTGAGTGCGAAGATGTTCCTGGGCAATATAGACACCGGCTCCATTCCCATTCAGGGAACGGCCATAGGGGATGCCATCCGGCTCAGTATCAAGAGTTTCAGCGCGCAGAGCGAAAAGAGCCGCGTGATTATAGTTATCTCCGACGGTGAGAACCACGAGGACGACCCTGTGGCCGCGGCAAAGGATGCGGCCGAGTTCGGCATCAAGGTGTATACCATCGGTGTGGGATCGGCCGATGGCCAGCCCATCCCGGTGGAAGGCGGAAGCCTCCTGAGGGACCAGAAGGGAGAGATCGTGGTTACCAAACTGGACGAAAAGACCCTGCGGGAGATTGCCCGTGCTGGGAACGGTGCGTATATCCACGCCGGAAACGAGGAATTCGGCCTTAATCCCATCGTCCAGGACATCCGCCGCCTGGAGGATGAGGAGTTCGGCAGCATAGTGTTCGAAGAGTACGACGAGCAGTATATGTACTTCTTCGGCATCGCGCTGCTGCTGTTTGTGATTGAAATGCTCATCGGCGAGCGGAAGCCCCGCCGGAAACTGTTCGAGCTATGAGAAAGTTACTGGTAATATCGTTGTTGGCCCTGTGCAGCCTCACGGCTTTCGCCCAGAAGGCAGACCTTCGCCGGGGGAACCGCCTGTTCCGCCGGGGAGAGTTCCCCAAGGCCGATATCAGCTACCGGAAGGCGCTGATGCAGGATTCCACCTCCGTGGCGGCCACCTATAACCTGGCCAACACCCTTTACAGGGAGAAGGATATGGAGAACGCCCGGCGCCTGCTGGACGGCGCCAAGGAAGCAGCCGGCACAGAAGTGTTTGCGGCCGATTATTATTACAATCTGGGGGATGTGGCCATTGCCCAGGAGGACTGGCAGGCCGCCGTGGATGCGCTCAAGCAGAGCCTCCTCCTGGCTCCGGACGATGTGAAGGCCAAGGAGAATTACATCTATGCCCGTAACAAACTGATGGAGCAGCAACAGCAGGACCAGCAGGGAGACGGCCAGGACAACCAGGACCAGAACCAGCAGGACCAGCAGAATCAGGACCAGAACCGGAATCAGGATCAAAATCAGGATCAGCAAAACCAGAATCAGGACCAGCAAGACCAGCAGGATCAGGGACAGGGACAGCAGGGCGAGGCCCAGATTTCTCCCCAGCAGGCCCAGCAGATGCTGCAGGCTATCCAGCAGAAGGAAAAGGAAACCCAGGAGAAAGTGGACGAGAAGAAGGCTGCGGCCCTCAAGTCCCGCCAGAAAGAAAAGAATTGGTAGTATGAAGCGTTTACTTGGCATATTGGCTGCACTGCTCATGGCACTTCCGCTGTGGGCCCAGTCCACCATCCGGGTGGAGGTGCATAACATAGTGGAACTGTCGGAGCGGTTCAACGTGGTGTTCGTGGTGGAAGGGGAGCACGCTCCGTCGGACTTCGAATGGAATGCGGGAGACGACTTCACCACCGTCTGGGGCCCCCAGAAGGGCACTTCCACCAGTATCCAGATAGTGAACGGAAAGACCACCCGGAGCTCCCAGACCTCCTATACCTATATCCTGCAGGCCCGTAAGACGGGCAGCTTCACCCTTCCTGCCGCCACGGCCAAGGTGAAGGGTTCCACCATCCAGTCCCGTCCGGTGAGTGTCCAGGTGGTGGACAACGGTTCCCGTCCGTCGGCCCAGGGCTCTTCTTCCCAGGGGAGCGACGATTCATCGGCCAGCCAGAGCCGCAGTTCCCGCAGCTCCGAGGCCGATATTTTCATGCGCCTCACCCTCAGCCGCTCGTCGGTTGTGGTGGGTGAACCCGTTACGGCCACCCTCAAGATATACCACCGTACCAACCTGGTGGGCTTCGAAAACGCCAAGTTCCCTTCTTTCAACGGCTTCTGGAGCCAGGAAGTGGAGAGCCCCTCCAACATCGATTTCCAGCGGGAACAGGTGGACGGCAAGATGTACAACGCCGCCGTCCTGCGCCGTTGGGTGATTATCCCGCAGAAAGCCGGGGACCAGAGTATAGAACCGGCCGAGGTGGTGTGTCTGGTGAACGAGCAGCGCCGCCGGAGCACGGGCTCCATCTTTGACGATTTCTTTGAGAACGATTACGTCACCACCCGCCAGCGGGTATACACGGCTTCTCCCACCCTGCACGTATCGGCCCTGCCCGCCGGGGCGCCGGCTTCCTTCGGCGGGGGCGTGGGAGATTTTACCGTCCAGGCCCGCCTTAGCAAGGATTCCCTCAAGACGCACGATGCCGCCTCGCTGCTGGTGACCATCTCCGGAAAGGGCAATATCGCCCTCCTGGAGGCTCCCAAAGTGAACTTCCCGCCGGACTTTGAGGTCTATGACGTCCGTACCACCGTCAATGCCGACAAGAGCGGCACATCCGGTTCCAAAACCTTTGAATATCCCTTCATTCCGCGCAGCCCCGGAGACTTCACCATCGCTCCGGTGAAGTACGGCTATTACGATGTCTCCGCCCGCCGTTACCAGACGGCCGCTACGGACTCTCTCCGGCTCAAGGTGGCCCGTGCCGCGGGTTCCGGACAGCCGGTAGCGGACGGCGGATCGCAGCTCACGGTGGACCGCAAGGGGGTGAAGAACCTGGGCGACGACATCCGCTTTATCCGCACGCGTACCTCCCTGGGCGCCGAAAAGGGCTTCTTCGTGTATTCCCCGCTGTGGTGGATCCTGGTGGCGTTGCTGCTGTTGGCAGGCCTGGGCTTCTGGCTGGGCTTCCGCAAGGTGGCCGCCCGCCGGGCCGATGTGGCGGGAACCCGCAACCGCAAGGCCACGCGACAGGCGCTCAAGCGCCTGGCCCAGGCCCGCGAATTCCTCCAGAAGAACCTCTACACGGCCTTCTACGAGGAGCTGCACCGCTCCCTGCTGGGCTTCGTGGGGGACAAGCTGTCCATGGATATGGCCGATCAGAACAAGGAGAACATCGCCGCCGCCCTGGTGGAGAAGGGTACCTCGGAGGCGCTGGCAGCGGACTTTACGGCGCTGCTGGATGCCTGTGAATTCGCCCGCTATGCTCCGGATGCCGGCCATGAAGCCATGAATGCCCATTACGAGCAGGCCGTCTCGCTCATTACGGCCATCGATTCGTCCATGAAAAAGACTCCTTCCCGCAGCGGCAAGGTAGCTACTATGATCCTTTCGCTGCTGCTTCTGGTACCCTTCGGTGCCCGGGCCGCCCAGTCCTATCCGGATTCCCTGTGGACTTCCGGTGTGGAGGCTTATACTGCCGGAGATTATGCATCGGCCGTGCAGGACTGGGAAGAGGTACGCGCCACCGGCCTCATGTCCAAGGAACTGTACTATAACCTGGGCAACGCTTACTTCAAGACCGGCGAGATTGCCCCGGCCATCCTCTGGTACGAGCGGGCGCTGCGCCTGGATCCTTCCGACGCCGATGTCCGCTACAACCTGG
>JAEEQF010000002.1 GCA_016285175.1 Bacteroidales bacterium | reverse complement strand
AGGCCAGCGAAGACATGCCCCGCACCCCCAGCTCCACGGTATGGAAGGCGTTCTCCGAATGGAAGCCATAGGTGAACAGGCTATAATTCAGGTAGCTCTGGGTGGCATTGATATCTTTAAGGGCGGAGAGGAAGGTTTGGCTGTATACCAAGGGATGGAAGGCGCTCACCAGTTTTCCTTCCCGTTCATACAGGAACGCGGTGGCACCTACATTGTTCATGGACAGGCCGCTGTACTCGCCCACGGAAAGGAAATCGGTGGAGGATTGCAGCGCCGGATTATAGCGGAAACCCAGCCGGTAATTGTTGAGGAAAAGGCTTTCCTGGAAAGACTGGGCGCCCAGCGGCAAGGCGGCCGCCAGGGCAAGTATGGTAAAGATAGTCCTAGTCTTCATGGCCGAAAAGGTTTATGCCGCCCACTACCTTGATGCTGGAGTGCTTAAGGTAAAAGCCTTGGTTGAACGAAAGGGGGATATCCTCCATGCCGGGAGCCGCAGCGAGTTCTCCGCTCAGCACCAGGGTGTTGATGTCGGGGATAGGCTCACCGTCCAGCGACTGGATATGCAGCGTGAGACCGGAGGTGACGGGAGAGGACTCGGAGCCTCCTTCCAGGACACCATCGGCCGATATGGACAGATTCTCGTTGTCGGGAACGGAAAGCTTTTCTATCGTAAGCCGGAGGGGGAGGGTGCTCTCCAGCTCCAGCTTGATTTCGGCATGGTTGAAGCCGATTCCACCCAGAGGCAGGTTCACCGGGATGGAGATATCCGGAAGGGGTATGGAAAAGCCCTCACCCAACGAAACGTTCGTCCCGTACTGCAGCTGGACATAGAAGGTCCCGTCTTCGACGATGCGACGGCGGAAACGGGCAGGCAGGGTGACCGTCAGTTCCGGGAAGGAGACATACGGGATAGCATCCGTAAGGGATTCCGGCAATTGGAAGCTGCCCAGCAGCTGTTCACTGCCATAAGAGGGAAGCTTTACGTCCAAATCCATCGCGTCCGTGAAACAGGTCTCGTATTCCTCATCCAGGCACATCAGCTCCAGTGAGCCCCGGACGGGGATTGCGTCCCGCATGGAGGACGAAGCAAACAGGTCTATCCGCTGATTATGCGTATGGATGGACAGGTACGACAGCAGGACACTCAGCAGGGGCGAGTTGGAACCCAAATACGGCTCCCAAAGGTAAGGTTCCTGGTTGTCTTCCATCGACAGGGCCAGTTTGTACAGGTTTTCCGAAAAGACCTCTTCCTTCATGGAAAACAGCACCAGGCCGTTCTCATCGGCAGAAAGGGTTCCTTCCGGCAAACCCAGATCGGTCAGGAAACCGCCCAGCGGCTCCTTTGCCAGTTCCAGGGTGAAAGGGCCGGCGCTGCCCACCGGCACCACCAGGCTTTTCCCGAACAAGGTGACCTCGGGGTCCACGCCTTTTTCCAAATCATAGATGCTCCGGGACTTGTTGCATCCCGCCGCCAGCAGGAGCACAAGCAGGGGGGTAAGCCGAAGCAGTCTTTTATATGTTCTATTCATATTGATTTACTGTTATTTTGCCCGGGTATACACCTGGATGGGGCAGCCCTCGAAGTCGAAGTGTTCGCGGAGCTTGTTCTCCAGGAAACGCTTGTAGGGATCTTTCACCCACTGAGGCAGGTTGCAGAAGAAGGCAAACTGCGGGGTGCGGGTGGGGAGCTGGGTTACATACTTGATTTTGATATACTTACCCTTCCATGCAGGCGGCGGATAATTCTCAATTTCCGGGAGCATGGCGTCGTTGAGGGCCGATGTGGGGATCTTCCGGGACATATTCTCCGCCACATGCGCGGCAGCGTCCAGCACGTCCAGGATGCGCTGCTTGTTAATGACGGAAGTGAAGATGACCGGGATGTCGTTGAACGGGGCCAGACGGGCCTTGAGCGCCTCCGTATAGTCCCGCATGGTGTTGGCCTCCTTCTCAAAGAGGTCCCATTTGTTCACCACTATCACGCAGCCTTTCCGGTTCTTCTGGATGATGTTGAAGATGTTCATGTCCTGCGCCTCCATGCCCAGGGTGGCGTCTATCATGAGGATACAGACGTCCGAATGCTCGATGGTGCGCATGGCGCGCAGCACGGAGTAAAACTCCAGGTCCTCCGTCACCTTGGCCCGCCTGCGCATGCCGGCGGTATCCACGATCATGAACTCGTGGCCGAATTTGTTGTAATAGGTGGAGATGGAATCCCGCGTGGTGCCGGCTACCGGCGTTACGATATTGCGTTCCTCCCCCAGCAGGGCGTTGGTAAGGGAACTCTTTCCCACGTTGGGACGGCCCACGATGGCGATATGCGGCAGCTCCGCATGGTCGTCATCGGCCTTGTCGTCTTCCGGCAGCACCTTGAGAATCTCGTCCAGGAGGTCTCCGGTGCCGCTGCCGTTGGCGGCCGATATGCTCCACACTTCTCCCAGGCCCAGCCCGTAGAAGTCGAAGGCGTCGTACATCTTCTCCCCGCTGTCCACTTTGTTCACGCAGAGCACCACGGGTTTCCTGCTGCGACGCAGCAGGTCCGCGATCTCCGCGTCATAGTCCGTGATGCCGGTGGCGGCTTCGCACATGAAGAGGATTACATCGGCCTCCTCTATGGCGATGACCACCTGGCGGCGGATGGCGTCTTCAAAAACGTCGTCGCTGTTGGAGGTGTAACCGCCTGTATCCACCACGGAGAACTCCCGGCCGTTCCATTCGCACTTGCCGTAATGCCGGTCCCGGGTTACGCCGGCAGTTTCGTCCACAATGGCCTGGCGCATGCCCACCAGGCGGTTGAAAAGGGTGCTTTTTCCTACGTTCGGTCTCCCGACTATCGCTACAAGGGCCATAACAATTACATTTTTATGGTGCAAAGATACACATTTCTTCGTTAAAGGCGGGACTTTCTATGCCGAAGAAACGAAGGATGCTGTGAAAGACATGGTGCTGGCCTACCTCGGGCAGGTCCTTATACTGCAAGGATTTGTCCGACGACCACACCAGCATGGGGATCTCCCGCTGCTCCCGGGGGGCCATGGAAAGCGGAATGCCGTGCATGTAGATATTGTTCTCGCCCAGGGATTCCCCATGGTCCGAGATGAAGAGCAGGCAGCAGCGGCGGTCCGGGAAACTCCTGAACAATTCTATCACCTGATGCAGGAGCCAGTCCGTATAGACGATGGTATTGTCGTAGGCGTTGTCCAGTTCCTCCTGGGTGACCTTGGACATCTCCACGGTGTTGGCGACAGGCTTAAACACCTCGAACTCAGGCGGATAGTTGGTATTGTAAGAAGGGCCGTGACTGGTGTAGGCATGGATAACCACGAATACCTTGGTGCTGTCGCTGCCTGCGATGTCCTCCCGGAGGCCTTCCAGCAGGAGGCCGTCGTAGCGGGAATCGGCCTGGGGGTAACGCTGCTTTAACTGGGAAAAGGTGTAATAGTTGGCCGTATGCACCGGCGGCTCTCCCCAGTTGCTGGTCCTCCACCACACATCCACCCCGGCCCGCTGCAGGTAGTTGGGAAGGATTTCGTACAGCTCGGGATCGTCCACCGGCTCCAGGATGGCCTTTACCCCGGCGGTGGTATAAGTGGCCGACGAAAGGGCATTATAGGCCTTTACGCTGTCGGCTGCGGTGTAGCGGTTGGTCTCCCGCTCATAACCCAGCAGGGAGAAGCGGTCCCGACGGGCCGATTCGGCGATGAACAGCACGCAGATATCCCGGCTGTCCGACACGGACGTGGCATCCGGCAGCAGGATCTCCTTCCGGTTTCTCTGGCGTTCCCCCTGATAGAAGCGGACGGTATTGACAATATAAGACCAGGGCATGATGACGCTACCCAGTTCCGTGGAATTGCGGTCTATCCACGGCCAGTTCTTCATATTGCCGAAAACGGCCGCCAGGATCACGCCCAGCGAAATGCCCACGCTTCCCAGCATACGCTTCCAGGAGCCGTATTCCACCTTCCGGGCAAAGACATAGATGCAGGGGAGGACCCCGAAGAACAGCATATAGGGCACCACCCCCCAGGAGAGGAAGCCCGACACCTCTGCATAGCGGGTTTTGAGCACGCAGCCCATAATTTCGTCCGTAACCAGGACGTCATAATTGACTACACCGATGAGCATGACGGCATCGGCCAGGAAAGTGAGCGCGATGATGCATTTCCCCACGAAACGGCCCAGCCAGGCCAGCAGGTAATAAAAGAGGAAATCCAGGCCCAGCATCACCAGGACGGCCATCGTCACCAGCATCACGCTGTTGAAACCGCCTTCCAGATGATTCCCCATACGCATGAAGAAAGGGACATGAAAGGCCACCAGCGTGAAAAGGCTCAGGGCGAAACTGTATGTGGATAACTTGATTTTTTTCTTGAAAAACATAAAAGTCTAAATGTGACCGGCCTTGGAATGCGGTACGATGACCCGCAGGATTCCGGGCTGTACTTCCAGGTCGAATTCCGTTCCCGCGTCAAAGGGGCTTCCGTCATAATGCACGGCCCCGGATCCATTGCGGCTGATGTGGAACTGCGAGCCGCTGAAATGCAGGAAATGCTTGCTGGTGGGAGCGCGGCCTGTCATCAGCCGGGTGGCCAGGTCCGGAATCTCCAGCGTGGAGAAAGGATTCACCACCACCACATCCAGCAGGCCGTCCCGCAAAGAGGCCATGGGGGCGATGCGGGCCTGATTGCCCCACTGGTTGGCATTGGCCACGGTCACGAACACCGCTTTCCCGGCCCAGAGTTCCCCCTTGGCCGATGAGATGCGGTAATCGGCCAGCGAATGCTGCTTCCATTCCTCCCAGGCCAGGGAGATATAGCGCGGAAGTCCCCGCCGGGTGGAACGGGCGAATTCCATGCTCACCCGGGCGTCCAGGCCGAAGCCGGCGGTGCAGAAGAAGGGTTCCCCGTTCATCCGGGCCACATCGATGGACACCGCTTCACCCTGGTTGATGGTACGGATGGCCTGCTCCGGCGAGCGGCTTATCCCCAGATGGAGGGCCAGGCCGTCTCCGCTCCCGCAGGGGACGATGCCCAGGGTTTTGCAGGTTCCCACCAGCCCCCGGGCCACCTCGTTCACGGTACCGTCTCCGCCCACCGCCACTACCACTTCCCCCCGGCATTCCCGGGCCAGGTCTTCCGCTTCCATGGGCCTGGAGGTGAACAGCACCTCCGGCTGATAAATGGAAAAATCCAGGTGCTTCCCGATAGCCGAGAGCACCTGGGATTTGTCGTTCAGCCCTGAAATGGGATTGACTATGAAGCTGATCTTGCGGGGCATATCATTTCCGTAAGGAACAGGTGGCACAGGCCTCCGATTCAATGCCGCTGCAAGTTCCCTTCCCCTTCTTCCGGGCGGCGAGCATTTCCAGTTCCTCCTGTTTGGCACACTTGATCCCCCGTTTCTGCATCTCCGGATTGGTAGATATCTCCCCGTCGGGGAAAGGCCGGCGGAAAAAGAAGATGTTCACGCCCAGCAGGATAACGGCCAGGCCCACGAAAATGATGGCGGCAAGGAAGGTTTTCATCCTATAGCGGGAATTCCGAAGAGATAGGTTGGTAATTGTACACGCGGAGCATCATGCGGGCGAAGGTTTCCGCCATGGAGACCACGCGGAATTTGCCCTGGAGCTCCTTCTTGGAAGGATCCAGCGGAATGGTGTCCGTAACATAGACCTCCGACAGGGCGCTCTTGTCTATGCGCTCGTAGGCCGGGCCGGAAAGCACCGGATGGGTGGCGAAGGCCCGGACGCTGCGGGCGCCGCGGCTAAGGAGTACGTTGGCGGCTTCCGTGAGGGTGCCTGCCGTATCGATGATGTCGTCGATGATGACGATGTCCCGCCCTTCCACTTCGCCGATGGGCACGATCTTCTCCACCACGTTGGCCCTGGCGCGGGTCTTGTGGCAGATGACCACCGGCGTATGCAGGTGCTTGGCATAGGCGTTCACGCGCTTGGCGCCGCCCATGTCCGGAGCCGCCAGCGTGAGGGTGTCCTTGAACTGCTTCTGGAGCTTCTTGAGGATGAACAGGAAGTCGTAGCTGGCATAGAGGTGGTTCACCGGGAAATCGAAGAAGCCCTGGATCTGGTCGGCATGAAGGTCACAGGTCATGAGGGCGTCCGTACCGGCCACCTTGAGCATGTTGGCCACCAGCTTGGCGCCGATGGACACACGCGGTTTGTCCTTGCGGTCCTGACGGGCCCAACCATAGTACGGGATAACGGCTATCACCTTGTTGGACGAAGCCCGCTTGGCCGCATCGATGGTGAGCAGGAGCTCCATGAGATTGTCCGTGGGCGGGAACGTGGACTGGATGATGAAACAGGTGGCGCCGCGGACACTCTCCGAGAAAGACGGCTGGAATTCGCCGTCGCTGAAACGGGAACAATCCAGGCCGCCCAGGACCACGTCCGGATCCTCCGGGCCTTTCATGCGGTTCATGGCCTCTACGACCTTTTCGGCAAAATAACGGCTTGCCTCGCAGGAAAACACCGCCAGGCGGTGCTTATGGACATCATTTATCATAAGTTAGAGAGTATAGATCCAATATAATCCAGTATTTCCTCCTTTCCCATTCCGGTAACAGAGGAGGACACGAAGCAGGGCGGAAGCTCCTCCCAGTCCACCAGCAGGCGCTCCTTGTTCTCATCCACCTGGTTCTGCAGGGCCGACGTCCCCTGCTTGTCGGCCTTGGTGAAGATGAGGCCGAAGGGGATGCCCTTCTCCCCCAGCTCCGAGATGAAACGCAGGTCCACCTCCTGCATGGGATGGCGGCTGTCTATGAGCACCATGAGCATCACCAGCTCTTCCGAGTGGTTGATATAATCCCAGATGATGTGGCGGAGCCGGGCCCGGTCCTTGTCCGGCAGCTTGGCATAGCCATAGCCGGGAAGATCCACCAGATACCACTTGTCGTTGATTAGGAAGTGGTTCACCAGCTGGGTTTTACCGGGGGTTTGAGAAGTTTTTGCCAGCTTGCCGTTTCCGGTGAGCATGTTGATGAGGGAGCTCTTTCCCACATTACTCCGGCCGATAAAGGCAAACTCCGGCAAACGCAGCTGGGGCTTCTGCCCCACCCGCGTGCTGCTGCCTGCAAAAACGGCCTTTGTAACCTTCATAACCTTCCTTAGGGTTTCTGCACACAAAGGTACGAAATCTTAAACGATTTTCCTATCTTTGCAACCATGGAACAAGACGAAAAATTCATGCGCGAGGCGCTGCTGGAAGCCCGGGCTTCCGCAGCCGAGGGAGAGATCCCCATCGGGGCCGTGGTGGTGTGGAAGGGAAGGGTCATCGGCCGGGGGCACAATATGACCGAAAGGCTGCACGACACCACCGCCCATGCGGAGATGATAGCCATCACTTCCGCCACGGAGGCCATGGGCGGGAAGTACCTCAGCGACTGCACCTTGTACGTAACGGTGGAGCCCTGTCCCATGTGCGCCGGCGCTCTGGCCTGGTCCCAGATGGGCCGGATCGTATACGGCGCCCCGGACCCCCGGCGGGGTTATTCGCTCTTCTCCCCTTCCCTCCTCCATCCGCGCACGGAAGTGACTGCCGGCGTGCTGGGCGAGGACTGTTCCAACCTGATGCTGGAATTCTTTAAAAACAAACGATAGATATGAAAGGCGTAGTTATTTTTCTGGCCGACGGCTTCGAGGACATGGAAGCCCTGGGCACCCGCGATGTCCTCATCCGCGGCGGCATCCCCGTCCAGACCGTCTCCATCGCAGACGATTATACGGCAGAGAGTTCCCACGGGGTTACCGTCTTTGCCGATACCTCCCGCTCGGACTTTGAACCGGAAGAGGAGGGCACAGGCGGAAAGGACCTGATGATCTTCCCGGGCGGCATGCCGGGCTCAAAGAACCTGGCCGAGGACAAGGAGCTGATGGACCTGATGAAGCGGCATTATGCCGACGGCGGCGCCGTGGCGGCCATCTGCGCCGCCCCGGGCCTGGTACTGTCCCAGCTGGACGGTCTGGAAGGGAAGCGATTCACCTGCTTTGAAGGCTTCCAGGACCCGCTCATCGCCAAGGGAGCCGTATACACGCCGGAAAGCACCGTCACGGACGGCCGCATCATCACCGGCCGCGGCGCGGGACACGCCGTGAATTTCGGCCTGGCCATCCTCCGCTATCTGAAGGGTGACGAAGCCGCGGAAAAAGTGAAAGGCGGGCTGATGCTCTAGCGGATAACCATCCGCTCTATACGGCGGGGCACCGAAGAGAGAATCTCGTACGGGATGGTGCCCAGGATGCTGGCCAGTTCCTCCACTGTAGGGTCTTCCCCAAAGACGGTGACGGTGTCTCCCACCGCCGCGGGAACACCTGTGACATCCAGCATGCACATATCCATGCAGATATTGCCGATGGTGGGTACCCGCTGGCCGTTAAGGGAGAAAGAGGCGGCGCCCCGGCCCAGGTGCCGGTCTATCCCGTCGGCGTAACCTACGGGGATGGTGGCTATGACGGTGCCTTCCCGGGCCCGGCCCCATCGGCCGTAACCTACGGTATCTCCGGGGCCCAATTCCTTCACCTGCAGCACCTTGCATTTAAGGGACGCTACCGGAGTAAGCTTCTTTCCGGGCACGGCGCTAACCCCGTAGATGCCGATTCCCAGGCGCACCATGTCCATCTGATACTGGGGGAAACGCTCGATGCCGGCCGAATTGAGGATATGGCGCATGGGCATGTAGCCGAGGCCGTCGGCCAGTGTTTGCGCATTCTGCTGGAAGAGCGCTATCTGTTCCAGGGTGAAAGCATCCTGGGACGGGTCTTCCGCCACGCAGAGGTGCGAGAAGACGGACTTCACCTTCACTTCCGGCGTGGCATTCAGATAGTCAATCAGTTCCGGCAGTTCCCCTGTCATGAAGCCCAGGCGGTGCATGCCCGTGTCCAGCTTGATGTGGATGGGATAATCCTTTAGGCCCAGTTCCCGGAGCTGGGCGGCAAAGGCCCTTAAGGAATACAGGTTGGGGATGCTGGGTTCCAGGCGCGTCTCAATGATTTCCGGATAGAAATCCGTTCCTGCGGTGAGCACTATTACCGGGAGGGAAATACCGTTGCGGCGCAGTTCCAGGCCCTCTACGGGGTATGCCACGGCCAGATAGTCCGCCCCGGCACGCTGCATCATGGCGCCGAATTCCACCGCTCCATGGCCGTACGCATTGGCCTTGACGAGAACCAGCAGTTTCGTCTGGGGCTCCAGCAGGGAGCGGAAGTATTTGTAATTCTCCAGTGTGGCCTTGAGGTTCAGTTCCAAACGGGAGAAATCGTCCGGGCGCATCATATCTCTACGGTTTCCGAATGCAAAATTAACATTTCCCACTGACTTTTTTCCATAAATTGTGTATTTTTGTGCTATGGTACTGTCTAATCAAATGATCTGGATCATCATGATTGCGGTCATGGTACTCAGCATGGTCATCCAGGGCGTGCTCAAGAGCCGCTTCAGCAAATATTCGGAAGTTCCCCTCTCCCTGACCGGGGCGGAGGTAGCCAGCCGCATGCTCCAGGCCCATGGTATACGGGATGTACAGATTGTCTCCATCCAGGGCAAGCTCACGGACCATTACGACCCTACAACCCGCACCGTAAACCTTAGCGAGGATGTGTATTTCGGCCGGTCGGTAGCCGCCGCGGCCGTGGCTGCGCATGAATGCGGCCACGTAATCCAGCACAGCACCGGCTATGCCCCCCTGAAACTGCGCACGGCGCTGGTGCCGGTGGTCACTTTCTCCAACAGCATAGTGTCCTGGATCCTGCTGGCCGGAGTCATTTTCATCAACGTGTTCCCGTCCCTGCTGTGGATAGGTATCGGCCTTTTCGCCCTTACCACCCTCTTCAGCTTTGTTACCCTGCCGGTAGAGATAAACGCCAGCGCCCGCGCCGTCAAATGGCTGGACAATACGGGTATTGTGAGTTACGAGACCAAACCCATGGCCGTAGACGCCCTCCGCTGGGCCGCCTACACGTACGTAATCGCCGCCCTGGGCTCCCTGGCCACCCTTCTCTACTACATCTCCCTGGGCAACCGGCGAAGCTGACCTTCCGGTGGAAACAACAAAAAAAGCTCGCGAATCTGCGAGCTTTTTTGTTGAACTGCAGCGATTCGAACGCTGACTGAGGGAACCAAAATCCCTAGTGCTACCATTACACCACAGTTCAATACCGGGGTGCAAAGATACTATTTTTTTCCTGATTAAAACAAAGTGGGATGATTTTCCTCCAGCTCGCTGAGCACTTTGTCCATTATAGCCTCGCGGAAGAGGGCGCTTTTGGTATGGACCTGGAAACGCTGGCAGTATTCTTCTATGGCGGCCATCTCGCTGTCGTTGAACAGGAGCACATAACGGTTGCGGCGCAGGAGCATCTGCTTCTGCTTTTCCAGGTAGGCGGGATCTACGCCGGGAATGTGGTTTCTGCGCGCCATCGCTGCAAAGGTACTAAAAAAGTTGCACATACCGCCGGGTTACCGTTCCGTCGGGGGCCAGTTCAAGGACAAAGGGCAGGACGGAAAGGTCGAAGGTGTCCAGCAGCTGGGACGCCTGGTCCGGTTCATCGGCAAAGAGCGCGTCCATATCTACCAGCAGCACCTTCACTTTGCGGTCCTGCCGCACCAGGGCGTCCACGGCGGCAAGGGTTTCCTTGCAGGTGGAACAGCCAGGAGAGTAGAAGACCACATAGGCCGGGTTACCCTTCAGGGAACGCAGGCTGAAGCTTCCGCTGCGGGTCCCGCGTACGAAAAGGCATCCCTTCCGGCGAAGGGTTCCGGGCACTGCCACATCCGGCACCAGGGAGCCCACGGGGCTGCGGGAGCTGAAATCCAGCAGCAGATCGGCCAGGGAGAGGATCTGGGCCTTGTCTTCCGGGGTATTCCAGATTTCTCCGGGACGGACGTATTTTTCCACAAACGGGCCGATGGCCTCCCTGTATGCCTCCCCCCGCTGCGAGGAAAGGTAATACAGCAGGTCCCCGGCGGTCTGCTTGAAAGCCGTCACGTTGCCCTCCCCCAAGGTCCGGGAGGCCAGATAGTCGGCCATGTCCAGGATATCGGAGGTGGAGAGGGAATCCCCGTAAGAGGCGAACAGCCGCCCGTAACGTTCCAGCTGCTCCGCTTCTCCGTATACATAGGTTTTGGTGGAGAACTCCTTCTCCAGCAGCAGTTTAAGTGCCGGGGTATCCAGTCCCCGCCCCACTATCTCTCCCTTGGAATCTATGAGGTACATTTTGGGGGTCTGCAGCACACCGTACTGGATTTGCCAGTCGCCCTCATGCTCCGGATCCCAGAGATGGATGGCACCGGGAAGGTTCTCCCGGTACTTCTCCCAGTCTTCGCCCTGGTCTCCCACGTTCACCGCATAGACGGTGAGCGGGTACCGGCCTTCGTCCATCAGCTGCCGCAGGCGCGGGGTCTCCAGCTTGCAGATAGAGCAGGAAGTGTCATAGAAATAAATGACGCTGTAGCCCGGCGCGTCGGGGATTTCCACCACCTTCCCGGCCGTGTCCTTCAGGCTGATACGGGGAGCCTGCATGCCGATGAGGGAGTTCCTGTTGAACATCACGAACACCTGCGCGTTCAGGAAGTCGCCGTCGGAATGCATGGGGATGGCACGGGAAAGGAACCACTTTTCGGCCACATGCACGGCCACGGCCTCGTCCCCCATGATCTTGGACTGGAGGTAATGGTCGTAGATTCTGAGGGCTACATACTGGCGGACCAGGGAGTCCCGGGAGGATTCTATGAGGAAATCGCATTCGGCATTCTGCACCGCGGCGCTCTCCCCCGCCAGGGCGGCGAAGTATTCCTCCAGCTTGGCGCCCAGTTCCTCATAGGACTGGGCCCGGAGGCCGATGGAGAGCAGGCAGACCGCCAGGAATGCGATGAACTTTTTCATAACTTGACACCTTCGGGAATAAAGGCCGAATAGTCTCCCCCGTGCTTGAGGATATCCCGCACGGCCGATGAGCTGATATGGGCGAATTCCTGTGCCGTGGGGATGATGATGGTCTCGATCTCCGGAGCCAGCCGCCGGTTGGCGTCGGCTATGGAGCGTTCCGTCTCAAAGTCTATCATGTTCCGGACCCCGCGCACAACATGCCTGATGCCCAGCTCACGGCAGGTGTCTATGGTAAGGTTGTCGTATTGGATTACCGACACGCCCGGAAGGCCTGCAGTGGCCTGGTAAATGATATCCAGACGCTTCTCCATGGAGAAGAAGCCGCGTTTATCCTGGTTGATACCCACGGCCACCACTACCTCGTCAAACATGGTGAGGGCGCGCTTGAGGATATTCAGATGGCCGGCTGTAAACGGGTCGAAGGAGCCGGGAAACAGAGCTTTGGTTTTCATAACTGCCAGTCTATGGGTGTCTTACCCTCTGATACTAGGATTTGGTTGGTCTTGGAGAAATGGCGGCAGCCAAAGAAGGCGCCGCGGGCAAGGGGCGAAGGATGCGCCGCCAGGAGCACATGATGGCGGGAGGAGTCTATGAGCGCCGCCTTTTCGGCCGCGAAACGGCCCCAGAGCAGGAAAACGATGCCTTCCCTGTGCTCCGAAAGGTACCGGATGACGGCATCCGTGAACTCCTGCCAGCCGGCGCGGCTGTGGGAGGTGGGCTGCCCCGCCTGGACGGTAAGGACGGCATTGAGAAGGAGTACGCCCTGGCGGGCCCATTTTTCCAGGTTGGGCCGGCCGCTCATCCTGATGCCCAGGTCCGTCTCCACCTCCTGGAAGATATTCCGGAGCGAGGGCGGAGCCGGGACACCGTCCGGCACGGAGAAGGAAAGGCCCATGGCCTGCCCCGGGCCGTGGTAAGGGTCCTGCCCCAGGATAACCACTTTCACCTGCTCTACCGGCGTGAGTTCGAAAGCACGGAAAATCTGGCTTCCGGGCGGATAGATTACCTTTCCGGCCGCTTTCTCCCCATGCAGGAAACGCACCAGCTGCTCAAAGTACGGTTTCCCGAACTCCGGCGCCAGTGCGTCTTTCCAACTTTGTTCTATCTTGACGTCCATACCTTGTACAAAAAGATTCTTTCGTCACTTCGTTCCTCAGAATGACAAACCATAACTGTCATTCTGAGCGAAGCGAAGAATCTAAAAAATGTAGTCGATTACATCGGCTATCGTTTTCACATAGACAAAGGTAAGACCTTTTATGTAAATTTCCTTGATATCTTCTACATCTTTGCGGTTTTCTTCGGAAATCACTATGGTGTGGACCCCGGCGCGCTTGGCTGCAAGGATCTTCTCCTTGATGCCGCCCACCGGCAGCACACGACCCCTGAGGGTCATTTCTCCCGTCATGGCGATGCCTTCCTTCACGGCCTGTCCGCGCAGGGCGCTTACCATGGAACTCACCATGGTGATACCGGCCGACGGACCGTCCTTGGGCACGGCGCCCTCCGGGACGTGCAGGTGGATGTCCTTCTCCATGAACTGCTCCGTGGTGATGCCGGCCAGTTCCGGATGGGCCTTGATGTACTGCCAGGCTATCTGGGCCGATTCCTTCATTACATCGCCCAGGTTGCCGGTCATGGACAGGTTGCCCTTGCCCTTGGAAACGGAACTTTCCACAAAGAGGATTTCACCGCCCATCTCCGTCCAGGCCAGGCCGGTGACCACGCCGGGACCTTCATTGCCCTTGATGGTATCGTGATAGGAAGTGGGCAGGCCCAGATATTCCTTGAGATGTTCCTTCCTGATTACGGCAGGGAATTCCTGGTTGAGGGCTATCTTCTTGGCGGTCACGCGCGCAATCTTGGCAATCTGCTTCTCCAGGCCGCGGACACCGGATTCATGGGTGTACTGGTCTATGATTTCCTGGAGGGCTTCGTCTTCGATGGACAGGCCGTCCTCCTGCAGGCCGTGCTCCTTCAACTGCTTGGGAATGAGGTAATTGTGGGCTATCTGCATCTTCTCCTCGGCCAGATATCCCGTTACGTTGATGAGCTCCATACGGTCCTTGAGGGCCGGCTGGATGGTCCCTATGCCGTTGGCCGTGGTGATGAACAGCACGTGCGAAAGGTCATAGTCCACGTCCAGGTAATTGTCGTGGAAAGTATTGTTCTGCTCCGGATCCAGGGCTTCCAGCAGGGCGCTGGAAGGGTCTCCCTTGAAGTCGCTGGCCAGCTTGTCAATCTCGTCCAGCACTATCACCGGATTGGAGGTTCCGGCCCGCTGGATTCCGTTGAGGATGCGGCCCGGAAGGGCGCCCACATAGGTTTTGCGGTGGCCGCGGATTTCGGCCTCGTCGTGCATGCCGCCCAGGGAGATCCTCACGTATTTGCGTCCCAGCGCCCGCGCCACGGACTTGCCCAGGGAGGTCTTGCCCACACCGGGAGGGCCCCACAGGCACAGGATGGGAGACTTCATGTTGCCCTTGAGCTTAAGGACGGCCAGGTACTCGATAATACGTTCCTTCACCGTCTCCAGGCCGAAGTGGTCCTCGTCCAATACGTCCTGCGCGTGCTGGAGATCCAGGTTGTCCTCCGACATCTCCCCCCACGGCAGGTCCAGCATGAACTGCAGGAAGGTGAGCTGGATGCTGTAGTCCGGGGAAGAAGGATTGAACTTCTCCAGCTTGGCCATTTCCTTGTCGAAGATGGCCCTCACTTCCGGGCTCCATTTCTTTTCATCGGCCTTGCGGCGCATCTTCTCGAATTCCTCCCCTTCGTCCATGCCCAGTTCCTCCTGGATGGTGCGGAGCTGGTTGTTCAGGTAATACTCCCGCTGCTGCTGGTCGATGTCCGTCTTTACCTTCTGGTTAATCTCCTGCTTGATCTGGAGCAGCTGGGTTTGGGTATCCAGCACCTTCAGGAGGGCCATTCCGCGTTCATGGATGTCCAGGATGGACAAGAGGTTCACCCGCTCCTGGAAATTCTCCACCTCTATGGTGGTGGCTATAAAGTTCACCAGGAAGTGGAAGTTGTCTATGGACATCAGGGCGCCCATGGCCTCCTTGGGAGCGAAGGAGGAGGATTTCACCACCGTCCCCGCCCTGTCCTTGAGGGCATCGGCCAAAACGCGGGTCTCACGCTCGTCCATTTCCGGCATAACCTCTTCCAGATAGCGGGCCCGGCCCAGCAGGTAGGGCTCCCGGGTGATGATGCTTTCCAGCGAGAGGATGCGCATACCCTGCAGGATGGCCGTAACGGAGCCGTCCGGCATCTCCAGGGTCTTGAGCACCTTGCAGAGCGTACCGAAGCGGTTTAAATCGGCCTCTCCAGGGTCTTCCACGGCCACATCCAGCTGCGGGACCGCACCCAGCCAACCGGCCCCGGACTCCACGTCCGAAACCAGCCGGATGGACTTTTCGCGGCCCACCGTCACCGGAAAGACCGTTCCGGGAAAGACCACTGCATTGCGAAGGGCCAGGATGGGAAGGGCTTCGGGGAGCTCCTTCTCGTCCACCTTCGTAGAGACTGCTTCGCCCATGACGGGCATAATATTCACTTCTACCCCGGCGGGGGCGAACATTCCGTTGAATTCGTTAACCTTCATATATAAATAAATAGGGGGACAATATCCCCTTTCTGCCAATTTGTCAGTTCTCATGGGGACATGGGTCCGGCACACTATATTGTCAATCTCCGTGCCAAGCGTTGGAAATGAGTTAAGTGCTTAATTATTTGGCAGGTTTTTATGTTATATATTTTGCGGATTGGAAAATTCTTCCTAAATTTGTGCCCGCTTTCAAGAAAGATACAGAACTAAAATTAATACTATTATGACTAAGGCAGAAATTGTAAACGAAGTGGCAAAAACCACCGGAATCGAGAAAGTACAGGTATTGGCTGTTGTTGAGGAATTCACCAAAGTAGTGAAGGGTTCCGTTATTGCTGGCAACCCGGTGTATCTCCGTGGTTTCGGGAGCTTCATCATCAAGCACCGCGCCCAGAAGGCCGCCCGCAATATCACCCGCAAGACCACCATGACCATCCCGGCACACGACATTCCGGCTTTCAAACCGGCCAAGAGCTTCGTCAATGCCGTTAAAGAGAAATAACTCATTAATCATTCATCATTATTATGCCCAACGGTAAGAAGCATAAACGACACAAGATGGCAACGCACAAGCGCAAAAAGCGCTTGCGCAAGAACCGTCACAAGAAGAAGTAAACAAGGCTTCTTCGAGAAACAAAGGGCTTGCGAATTACGCAGGCCCTTCCTGTAAAACCAAATTCCAATGGAGTCTGAGAAACCGGACAAGGATCTGATTGTTGACGTAACGTCAACGGAGGTACATATCGCCCTGATGGAAAATCACCGGCTGATAGAGTACAACACGGAGTCCAGCACTGGGAACAAGTTCACCGTGGGAGACGTTTACCTGGGAAAGGTAAAGAAGATTCTCCCGAACCTCAATGCTGCCTTTGTGGATATCGGAGACAAGAAGGAAGCTTTCATCCATTATCTGGACCTGGGACTTTATTTCCCCGCCTTTGACCAGTTTGTGCGGGAATCCAATGCCAATACAAATCTCAAGGATCTGTATTCGCGGATTAAGATAGGAGACGCCCTCCCCAAGGAAGGCCGGATTGAAGAGATCCTCCGCCCCGGACAAATGGTCATAGCCCAGATAGTCAAGGAGCCGATTTCCACCAAAGGGTCGCGACTGACAGCTGAGATTTCATTGGCAGGACGTAACATCGTACTTCTCCCCTTCACGGAAAAGGTATCCATCTCGCAGAAGATTGGATCGAAGGAAGAGAAACGTAGACTGGAAACCCTGGTAAGGAGCATCCTCCCCGTCAATTACGGTGCCATCATCCGCACCGCCGCGGAAGGCAAGAATGCCGCCACGCTGGTGGGCGAGACGGAGGCCCTCATAGAAAAGTGGGAGAACTCCTGGAAAAAGATTGCCAAGGACAAGACCGTAAAGCTGCTCTTTACGGAGTACAGCAAGACGACAACCGTGTTGAGGGACCTCCTCAACGACTCGTTCTCCAATATCTGGATCAATGACGAACGGGTGGCCGAAGAAGCGCGGAAGTACGTCTCACTGATTTCCCCGGAGCAGGAAAAGATTGTCCACCTGTACGAAGGCAAACAGCCCATTTACGACCATTTTGAGGTCACCCGTCAAATCAAGGGCTCGTTCGGCAAGGTGGTACCCATGCGGCAGGGGTCCTATCTGGTAATTGAAACCACGGAAGCGCTGAACGTCATCGACGTAAACAGCGGCATTCGCACCAAGACCGCCGACCAGGAGGAGAACTCCTTCGAGGTGAACAAGATTGCCGCAGAAGAGATTGCACGTCAGCTCAGGCTCAGGGACATGGGAGGCATTGTAATCGTGGACTTCATCGACATGGAATCCAACGAACACAAGAACGCCCTGTTCAAGTACATGCAGGAGCTGATGGAAGACGACCGGGCCAAGCACAACGTGCTGCCGCTCACCAAGTTCGGGTTAATGCAGATTACCCGCCAGCGGATCCGGCCTGTCACGGAAATCAACACGTCCGAGCAGTGTCCCGTGTGCCACGGCACCGGCAAGATCCACTCCAGCGTGGTGATTGACGAGGAAATCGAGCGCAAGATAGCTTTCTATTCCATAGAAAAGGGTGTCCGGTCCATTGTACTGAAAACCAGCCCCATCCTGGGTGCCTACCTGAAACGGGGACTGTTCAACTCCTTCCTGGCCAAGTGGCGCACGCGCTTCAAGATCAAGCTGGAGATCCAGGAGAGTACGGACTACACCGTCCTGCAAAATGAATTGTACAACGAAAAAGGAGATAAGCTCGAGTAGCTTACCTCCTTTTTTTTATTAGGGGGCATGCCCCCTAAAACCCCCGGGGCCTTTTCGCCTTTCCATCTTTTGCTTTCGCAAAAGACACGGCCCGGCCCCGCGCCTGATGGCGCGCCATTACAGCAGCCAGGAACAAAAGGGAGAAGAGAAAGACTGAGATTCGGCCCACGATATCTCCGTTTCGCACGAAGAAGGTCTGGTAAGTGGAAAGCTTCACCGTCCCCTCCAATACCGTAGGCTCCCACCAGGGAGTGCGATCCAGGATGCGGCCGCAAGGGTCGATGATGGCCGATATGCCCGTGTTGGCGCTGCGGGCCACCCATCGGCGGGTCTCGATGGCCCGCAGGCGGCTGTAGTTCAGATGCTGCTTATATCCGGGCGTATTCCCCCACCAGGCATCGTTGGTGATAACCGCCAGCAGCTGTGCCCCCTTCCGCACATAGCCCGTGCAGTATTCCCCATAGACCGACTCATAACACACCGCCGTGCCGATGGAGATGGTATTTCCAGAGACAGGTGAGCCTGCCGGAGCATCGGCCTTTGTATTGCCGGTGACAGGTGAGCCTGCCGTAACATCGACCATTGTATTGCCGGAGACAGGTGAGTCTGCCGTAGCATCGGCATAATTCTTCGCGGAGGCAGACTCATCTGTCTCCGGCGGCATAACCATGGATAGGCAGGAAATCTCCTTCTGGCCAACGTCTTTGGCCATCATGAATTCCCCGTGGTTCAACAGCTTCTCCAGCGGGATAAAGAACTTGGGATAGGGCGTAAGCTCCGTCCCCACCACCAGCTTGGACTTATGGAACAGCTGGTACCGGGCCGATGTATCCGTGATGATGGCCGAATTGTGCATGAGCATCCACACGGTCTTCCCATCGGTCTCCTTCCCCAGATCATAGGCGCAGGGGTGCGGCTGGGAGTAAGAAACCACCGGCTCGTAAGTGGAAGCGCCATAAAGGAGCGTGGCCTGAGGATGGCGCTGCAGGAAGGCCTGGAAACGGAGGGAAGTCTCGTGCCGGGCCACATCGTTGGTATAGACCCGGGAGGTGAAGGTTTCCGGCGCCAGTACCAGCGTGGGTTCACCGGAGGACCAGTCGGCCTGCTCCAGGAGCGAAAGGAAACGCATGTCCTGCTCTTTCCGCGAGAGGGACTGGAATTTCTCGTAAGGGTCGTAATTGGGCTGGCCGATGACCACTTTCAGTTCGGGACCGGAATCCTTGTAAGAAAGGCACCAGGACCAGACCATCGGCCCGAAGAGGGCCGCGAAGGCACCGGAAAAGGCAGCCAGGCGGGCCTTCCCGTTCCAGCTGGCCATACGGCCGTCGGAGAGGGAGACCATGAGGCCGAAAAGGGATAGGTTGGACAGCCAGACCCACAGCGAACCGCCCATGTGTCCGAGCACGCTGTACCATTGCACCAGGCCGGTTGTATCGGCAAAAGCATTTCCCAGCACCAGCCAGGGCCAGGAAATCTCCGCCACCGTGAGGTAATACTTTTCCCAGGCCAGCCAGGCCACCGCCAGGAAAAGGTACGGCAGCGCCCCGCCCAGCCGGCGTTTCACCCAGCGGAAGCTGCCGAATACCAGCGACATCTGCAGGGAATTGGCCAGGATGGCAAAGATGGCGCCGCCAACAGTGGCCTCCCCTACCCACCAGGTGGTTACGGCGTTCCAGAGCACAAACGTACCGTAGTGCCACCACCAGAAATGCTTCCGGCCTTCCCCGGCCGCCAGCCGCTCCATAATAAGCAGAGGCAGCAGGCCGATGAGCGCCGTCCAGCCTGTATGCGGCACCAGCCACGGCAGGCTCATCAGCACCACAAAGGCCAGCGAAAGGGCCGGGAATATGAGGGATGGCTTTCTCACAAAAACAAAGATATGAATTATTTTTTGTAACTTCGCAGAATAGAAAACGATTCTGGAAGTATGGCTTTCAAAGATAACTGGATCCTCAAGAATATCCTGGCGGCGGTGGCAGTCATCGTGGTACTGGTGGTGCTGGCCTCCATCGGCCTCAACGCCATCACCCGTCACGGAAAAACCGTCACGGCACCGGATTTCACCAACCTCACCGTAGCCCAGGCGGAAGAGCTGGCATCGGCCTCCCACGTGGGCGTGAAGGTGGTGGACTCCGTCTTTGTACGCAGGCTGGGTGCGGGCGTGGTGTACCGGCAGCAGCCCAAGGCCGGCGCCACCGTGAAGAAAGGCCGCAGCATCTTTCTCACCATCAACTCCATAGTCCCCCGCAAGGTGGTGATGCCCAACCTGTACGGTTATTCTGTGATCGAAGCGCGGGCCGAACTCCAGAACCGGGGCCTGGACTTGGGAAAACTCAATTATGTGAAGGATATCGCCACCAACAACGTGCTGGGACAAACCCTGAACGGCCGGGAAGTGAAGGCCGGAGACCTGGTGGTGAGCGGTTCTCCCATAGACCTCACCGTGGGCCTGGGCAATGAAGAAAGCACCACGGTTGTGCCCCGCCTGATCGGCATGAAGTATGTGCGGGCCGTAGATGCCCTGCACGACCGTTTCCTGAACGTGGGCCGCGTGCGCTTTGACGAAGGCATCAAGTCTTATGCCGATTCAGTGAACGCCGTGGTGTACCGGCAGGATGCCCTGGGCGCCTCCAAGACCCTGGGCACCGCCATCAACATCTACCTCACCCTGGACAGTTCCAAACTTCCCGCCCAGTAGATTCTTCGCTTCGCTCAGAATGACAGAGAGTACCCTCACCGCACCTGCCCTTGACCCCCTCAAAGAAGTAAGCGGGGAGGATAGCGGAACCGACGTGCTGTTTGAGCATTTCCGCCTGGTGGCCGATAAGGGCCAGGAGCCTGTGCGGATAGACAAATTCATTGCCACGCACCAGGAGGACACCTCCCGCAGCCGCGTACAGCAGGCCATCAAGCTGGGCTACGTGCTGGTGAACGACGTTCCGGTAAAGGCCAACTATGTGGTGCGTCCCTGCGATGTGATCAAGTTCGTGATGCCTTACGAGCGGCGCGGGCTGGAGATCCTGCCGGAAGACATTCCCCTGGACATAGTATATGAAGACGAAGACGTGCTGGTGGTGAACAAGCCCGCCGGGATGGTGGTGCATCCCGGCCACGGCAACTACAACGGCACGCTGGTGAACGCCCTGGCCTTCCACCTGGGCCTGAAGCAGGAGGCCGATGCCGAAGACGAGAGGATGGGCGTGCTGGTGCACCGTATCGACAAGGACACTTCCGGGCTGCTGGTGGTGGCCAAGAATCCCCCGGCCCAGCTGAACCTGGCCGACCAGTTCTTCGTCCATTCCATCGACCGCATATACACAGCCGTAGTCTGGGGCAACCTGGCCGAAGACGAAGGCACCATTGAAGGAACCATCGGCCGGGACCCGAACGACCGCCTGCGCTTCAAGGTCTATGACGATCCGGAAAAGGGAAAGTGGGCCGTCACGCACTGGCGGGTACTGGAGCGTTACGGTTTCATCACCGTGGTGGAATGCCGCCTGGAAACCGGCCGAACGCACCAGATCCGGGTGCATATGGCCTCCATCGGCCATCCCCTCTTCAACGACGAGCGGTACGGCGGCTCCGAAATCCGCCAGGGCACCATCTACGCCAAGTATCGGCAGTTCATCCAGAACTGCTTTGCCCTGTGCCCGCGGCAGGCCCTGCACGCCCGCACCCTGGGCTTCACCCATCCCCGCACCGGAGAGCGCCTCTTCTTCGAAGTCCCCGTTCCAGCCGACATGTCCGCCTTAATAGAAAAATGGCGGACTTACACGCAGAACCTATAATCCTGATTTCCAGCTGATTAACAAAAGCTCCCTGTGACCGGAATCACAGGGAGCACATTCTAACTGGTTATTTATCAAGCATTTCGCTCTATTACATGGGACGGAATCCGCCGCCACCCATGCCGCCGCCGAAGCCGCCACGGCCACCGCCGAAGCCGCCGCCACGGCCACCACGGCCACCGCCCATGCCACGACCGCCGCCGAACATGCCGCGTCCGCCGCCGAAGGTGCCGAAGCGCCAGGAGAAGTTGAGCATGATGTACCGGCCCAGACGGGTGCGGTTGTTGGTTTCCTGATAGTAGTTGTCCGTGATGGTCACGTTCTGTGCACGGGACTGTCCCAGGATATCATAGGCTGCCAGGGAAATGGTTGCCTGACCCCGGAAGATGGTCTTGGAGATGGAGGCGTTCCAGATGAACTCGGAAGGCTGCTCCGTAGTGTAACCCCTGTACCAGCGGTAGTTGGCATCCGTGTTGATGCTGAGGCCGGTATCGCCCACCGTCCACATGAAGGAACCGTTCACGGCGTTGTTCCAGGTAGCGGCCACGGCACTCTGCACGGTGTACCAGGGCTTGCGCACATTGGTACGGAAACCTACGCGGACCTCGATGTCGTCGGAGCGGTAAGTACCGGTGAAGTTCTCCATGAGGGTGAGGGTACGGGTCTCGTTGGCCAGGAAGTCCTTGGCCCACTGGTCCGGATTGTTCACGAAATAGAAGTCGTGGAAGGCTTCATAGTCGAAATACTCCCTTTCACCGTCCATCTTGAAGTAGTTGTCCATATCCAGATTTCCGTTTCCGATGTAGCTGCTGGTCATGCTGTAGTTGGCATTGATCATGTTGGAAATGGAGAAGTTGGACTTGGCGATGGGGGCGTTGATCATAATGGAACCGCCGCCGTTGAAGGTGTTCTTGCCGTTCACCGGGAAGGAGTACTGACGGCCGCCCTCATCGTACCAGTTGGCGTTGGAAATGGGGTTCTGGTTCATGCCGCCGTTCAGGTTGAAGCGGGCGGTGAAGAAGGTGGCCCGGTTGGAGTATTCCAGTTCCAGACGCATATTATGGTTGAAGTAAGGGGTCAGGTACGGGTTACCCAGGGACAGGGAAAGCGGGTTGGTGTTGTCCAGCACCGGATTCAGCTGGTTGGTAGAGGGCTGTCCGCTGCGGCCGTTGTAGTTGACTCGGATGTTGGCATTCTCGTTGAAGTCGTACTGCAGCATGGCACGGGGGGCGAAGTTCCAGATGGTACCGGGATCATACTCCTTGCCGTTGGTGAGGTTGTACTGACGGGTGGGGATGGCCTGTGCACCCAGCTGGGCGCGGATCCAGTCCTCCTGGTACATGAACGAAAGGCCGATGGTCTGGTTGAGGTTCTTGCTGACTACGTTGTTACTGTACGTATCGTTCTGCTTCTCGCCTGCAGGATTGTAGCCCATGGTAAGGTCACGGATTACGGGACTGCTGTTATAATCGTACGGGTTGCCGCTGTCAAAGGCCTTCTTGTCGGTAAGGGAGTTGCTCCAGTTAATCTGGTATCTTCCCTCCATATAGAAGTTGTTGCCCAGGGGTTCCGTGTACACCAGGCTGGCACCCAGGGTCTGGCTCTTCTGGACCTGGTCGATGCGCTGGTTCACCACATCCAAATTGCTTTTACCCATCATATAGGTATTGGTGAGCGACTGGTTGTAGCCGTCCATCCGGTTGTCCCGGATGTTCCAGTTGAAGTTGAGGGAGAGGGTACGTCCCGGCATGCCCAGGCGCTGGCGCAGGATACCGCGGCCGCTGAAGGTGAGGTTCTTGTTCACGCCGCTGTTGAGGCTCCAGCTGTCATTGTTCTTGGTGTCATTACCGGCTCCATCCCGGCGCCAGGTGTCGGACATGGACCGCTGGATATAATCACCGCCGCCGAAGTTGAATTGCGGCTGGATCATGAGGGAAGTATTGTCCGAGAACTTGTGGTCCAGACGCATGGAGATGGAATGGCCCCAGGTATTCTGGTCGTTGTCACTTTTGGAGTTGGAAATGAGGGTATTGCCCTGGGCCACATAAGTCTCCTTATAGGAATCGGAGAGGGAATTGTTCATGGAACCCTGGTACTGGTAGGGAACGGCCAGTTCCATATTGCCGTCGAACAGGTCCATGGAAGCGTTGGCACCCAGCATCCAGGAAGTGGTGATGCCACCGCCGCCGAAGCCGCCCATGCCGCCGCCTCCCATCATACCGCCGCCCATCATGCCGCCGCCCATCATGGCGCCGCCCATGCCGCCCATCATACCGCCCATCATGCCGCCGGAGAAGTTGTTGAAGCCCACGCCACGGGGGCCGTTGCCGGCATTGCCCAGGACGGAGAGCTGGCTGTTATCGGTGAATCGGCCCACCATGCCATTGGCCTGGAAGCGCCAGTCGTTCAGGGAGTTATATTCAGACGGGATATCGTGACCGCCACCGGCTACCAGGTTGCCGAAGATACCGTTCATCATACCCTGCTGCACGGTAAGGTCGATGATGGTTTCCTCGTTGCCGTCGTCGATACCGGTGAATTCGGCCTGCTCACTCTTCTTCTTGATCACCTTCACCTTCTCCACCAGCTTGGCGGGGAGGTTGGAGGTAGCCACCTGCGGGTCGTCCAGGAAGAAGGTCTTGCCGTCGATGGTGATGCGGGAGATGGTTTCACCGTTGGAGGTGATGGTACCGTCGTCGCCCACCTCGATGCCGGGGAGCTTGCGGAGCAGGTCCACCAGCATATTGTCGTCCGTAATCTTATAGGACGATGCATTATATTCTACCGTATCCTTCTTAATGATAATGGGGTTGCCCGTGGCGGAGACGGAAGCGGCATCCAGCTCCTCCTGATTCAGGTCCATCTTGAGCGTGCCCAGGTCCAGGTCCTTCTCTTCCACGATAACTTCTTGCGTATAAGGAAGATAGCCAAGGAGTTCCGCCTTGAGGACGTACTTGCCTTTACGGACCTTTTCCAAGGTTACATTACCAGTGGCGTCACTCAGGGAGTACTTGGCCGATCCCCTCTCCGGGGTAAGCGAAACCGTGGCGAAACCCACCGCCTCACCGGTGATGGAGTCCGAAAGTTTCATGGTAACCTTGTAATTCTGGGCACTCAGTGCCAGGGCTGCGAACAGGCCGATAACGGCCAGGATAGTTTTTCTTACCATAAATATCAATACCAAATCACGATGTTTTAGACGCATCGCCCTGGTAAAAGTTTAATAAAAAAAGAGAATTTTGCACCAATTATTTTATCCGGCCGGGGTTTTCCTTCACAAACTGTTCCCATCCGGCCTTCCCCTTTACGGAGACCAGCGGGTTAACTGTCTGATAATGATGGCAAAGGGCTATGGCCAGGGCATCCGTGGCATCCAGGTGCTTGGATTCCAGCTTTACGCCCAGGGTTTTTTCCAGCATCAGCTGCACCTGCTCCTTGGAAGCGGCGCCGTTGCCCACGATGGCCTCCTTGGCCTTGCGGGGAGCATACTCCGTCACGCTCTCCACCCCGTACTCCAGGGCGGCTATGATGGCAGCGCCCTGTGCCCGGCCCAGCTTCAGGACCACCTGGGCGTTCTTTCCGTAGAAGGGGCTTTCGATGGCCAGTTCCGTGGGATGATAGGATTTGCACACCTCCGAGATGCAGTCGTAGATGGCGCGCAGCTTGGTATAGGCATCGGCCTCTTTCCGGAGGTCCAGCACGCCCATATCCATATATTCCGGCTTCTTGCCCGATACACGGATGACCCCGAATCCCAGCAGCTGGGTTCCGGGGTCTATGCCGAGTATGATCTTTTCCTTAGTCAATGCGGTCGAAGCCGGTGTACGGACGGAGGCATGCGGGAATCTCAATGTACCCGTCCTTCTGGTTGTCTTCCAGCAGGGCGGCCACCACGCGAGGAAGGGCCAGCGAACTGCCGTTGAGGGTATGGGCCAGTTGCATCTTGCCTTCCTCGTCACGGAAACGGCACTTGAGGCGGTTGGCCTGGTAGCTCTCGAAATTGGACACGGAGGAGATTTCCAGCCAGCGTCCCTGGGCGGCGCTCCAGAGTTCGAAGTCGTAAGTGATGGCCGATGTGAAGCTCATGTCCCCGCCGCAGAGGCGAAGGATCCGGTACTTGAGACCCAGCTCGTTCACCAGGCTCTCCACGTGGGCCACCATCTGGTCCAGGGCGGCGTAGCTGTTCTCCGGCCTTTCCACCCGCACGATCTCCACTTTGTCGAACTGGTGCAGGCGGTTAAGACCGCGCACGTCCTTGCCGTAGGAACCGGCCTCCCGGCGGAAGCAGGGCGTATAGGCCGTGAGCATCTGCGGGAACTGGTCGGCACCCAGGATCACGTCACGGAAGATGTTGGTCACAGGGACCTCCGCCGTGGGCACCATATAGAAGTCGTCCAGGTTGGCGTGGTACATCTGGCCTTCCTTGTCCGGCAGCTGGCCGGTGCCGAAGCCCGATGCGGCGTTCACCATCACAGGCGGCTCCACTTCCTTGTAGCCAGCCGCGGTGTTGCGGTCCAGGAAGTAGTTGATGAGGGCGCGCTGCAGCTTGGCACCCTTGCCCTTATACACGGGGAAGCCGGCGCCGGTAATCTTGACGCCCAGGTCGAAGTCGATGATGTCGTACTTCTTTGCCAGCTCCCAGTGCGGGAGGGCATTCTCCGGAAGCTGCACTTCCGGGCCGCCCATCTTCACCACCAGGTTGTCCTCGGCCCCCTTTCCTTCCGGAACTATCTCGCAAGGAAGATTGGGGAGCAGGACCAGCTGGTTCTGCAGCTCCTCGATGGTGGCATCGGCCTCCTTCAGGAGGGCATTGGAGCGTTCCTTCAGGGTGGCTACCTCGGCCTTGGCGGCTTCCGCTTCGGCCTTCCTGCCTTCTTTCATGAGCTGGCCGATGGCGGCGGCAGCCTTCTTCTGCTGGCCCAGGAGGGCGTCGCTCTCCGTCTGGAGGGCTTTGCGCCTGTCGTCCAGGGCAATGACTTTCTCGACGATTTCCTTGGCGTCGAAGTTTTTAACAGCGAGTCTCCGGATTACAAAATCCGGAGACTCGCGCAAAAGTTTTAATGTCAACATTTCTTAGTTCTCAAAAGGAAGAACGGAAACATAAGACTTGTTTTCACGCTTGCGGGTGAACTTCACAGTGCCGTCGATGAGGGCATAAAGGGTGTGATCCTTACCCATACCCACGTTGAGGCCCGGGTTGTGAGCGGTACCGCGCTGACGCACGATGATGTTGCCGGCCTTTACGACTTCCTCGCCGAACTTCTTGATGCCGAGACGCTTGGAATGCGACTCACGACCGTTCTTGGAACTGGACTGACCTTTCTTGTGTGCCATAATCTGTTTCTCCTTTAAAGTTAAGCGATAGCGTCGATGTGGATCTTGGTGAGCTTCTGGCGATGGCCATTGAGCGTCTGGAATCCCTTGCGACGGATTTTCTTGAATACAAGCACCTTCTTGGCTTTGGCGTCATCGTCCACGACGGTGGCCTTTACCATAGCGCCTTCTACGTACGGAGTACCGACCTTCACGGCGCCCTCGTTATCCACGAGAAGGACCTTGTCGAACTCTACAGCCTCTCCGTTCTTGGCCTGGAGCCTGTTCACGAAGATGTCCATGCCAGCCTCTACCTTAAACTGCTGGCTTGCAATGTCTACAATAGCGTACATGCTATAAAACTTATTAAAAGTTTTCGGCCGTAAGCGCCCGCCCCTAGTGGCAGGTCTTGCTGAGCTTAGCGGTCATCTCAAAATTTGGGACTGCAAAGATACGGATTTTTTGTTAATCTGCAAGCATTTCCAAAAACTTTTCCATGCCTTTGGTGGCCACATCCTGGATCATGGTGACGCGGGCGTCGGAAATGGGGACGGGCTTGGGGTCTATCACGTAGATGGGCGTGTTGATGGAGGCGTAGCGGTAGAGCCCGGCTGCGGGATACACCTGCAGGGAAGTGCCCACGATGAGGAGGATATCGGCCTTCTCCACCAGGGTTATGGCCTTCTCTATATTGGGCACAGCCTCGCCGAAGAAGACGATATGGGGCCGGAGCTGGCTGCCGTTGGGCGCCAGGTCTCCCAATACCACAGGCCGATAGCCCACGTCGATTACCTCCGCCTCGGAGGCCGTACGGTCGTAGACGCCGTTCTCGGGGCGCACCTTGGTGAGTTCCCCGTGCAGATGCAGCACCCGCGTGGAGCCGGCCCTTTCGTGCAGGTTGTCCACGTTCTGGGTGATTACGTCCACCTCATACTCCTTCTCCAGGCCGGCGATGGCCAGGTGGGCCGCGTTGGGCTTAGCTTCCTTGAGCTGGGCGCGCCGCTGGTTATAGAAGTCCAGCACCAGTTTCCGGTTCCGGTACCAGCCCTCGATGGAGGCCACGTCGTTTACGTCGTACTGTTCCCAAAGGCCACCCGTGTCGCGGAAGGTGGCAAAACCGCTTTCGGCGCTCACACCCGCGCCGGTAAGGACTGCAATTCTCTTTTTCATTCCTTTACCTCAAAAAAGTATTTCTTTACCCAGTATTCGAAGAGCGGGTCTATGATCACGGGATTATCGGCCTCGTCAAAACGGAGGATCTCCTTCTTCATGAGGGCGTCTTTCACCCGCTTCACATTGGCCGATGAGTTGAGCCCGTACTTGCGGATTACCTCGGCCGAGGAGAAGCGCGTAACGCCGTCCACCGTGGCCCGGAGCATGTTCACCTGGTGGGTGGTGAGGCCGCCCATCATATCCGTGAACCGGGGTTCGTGGATGGTAATCAGGGCTCCCAGCGCATCCACCAGCACGGGTTCCATGATGTAACCGCGGGTCATGGAGTCGCAGATGGCGGAGAAATGGTTGATATACCACAGGTGTCCCCGGAACAGCCGGCAGGCCCCTTCCATGAGGTTGGCGTCCAGCACCTTGCCGCCGGAAAGGAAGCCCCTGATTACATGGGAGGCCATTTCGCTCTCCTCCACGGGAGACAGGCGCACCCGCTCCACCTGCCGGTGGAACAGCAGGCTGCTCTCGAAGATGGAACGCATGGCATTCACGGCCGATCCGGAAAGGATGAAGGAGAACTGCTTCTCCCCCGCTTCCCGGGCGGAGCGCATCGCAGCGTCCAGCGGACGCAGCAGGGCGTCCGGATTGTCCTGGTACTGGACGCACTGGAATTCGTCGATGATGAGGATGAGCCGTTCTCCCCGCTCCTTGGCCAGGCGGAAGGGGAAACGGAGCATGGCTTTCACATCCTCCGCATCCAGTTCCCAGCCGGCCGATATCACCTGGTCTCTGTCGGCAAAAGCCGTGGGATCGAACACAAAGTGAGTGCCGGAGAGATACTGTCTGGCAACCGCGGCATATTCCGCCGGGGTGGATGCCACCATCCGCACCACCGTAGAGCCCATCCGGAGCAGGAAATCCTCCAGCGTACGGATGTTAAGGGCCGAGAACTGCCCCACCGTGAAGGGCTTTCCCGCCATGCGCATGGACAGCAGGGCCTGCTGCACCAGCGAGGTCTTTCCGGTCTTGGGCGGCTCGTACATCACCACGTGCTCCCCCTGGGAAAGGAGGTTTCCCAGGAGGGTCACATCGGTCTTGCGACCCACAAAGTTCTTGCCGGTCACATATTGGGAATAAGGGAAGGGTGTATCCATTATTCGGCAGGTTCCGCATCGGCCGCTTCCGATATGGGGGCGGCGGGCATCTCTTCAATGGGCACGGCCACTTCCTCTACCACAGGTTCTTCGGGCCGATATTTGGGCAGCGGGCTACGCAGGCAGTCACACAAGGGAGCCAGCACGTTAAGCAGCCACAGCACCAGGCAGGTGACTACCGCCACGCCGAAGAAGGACCACCAGAAGCAGCGGCGGCGAGCCTTCCTGCGGGCCTCCGGATCCACTTCCGTGAGCTTGGGATATTCGGCCAGTGAAGTGAGCGTCTTGCCGAATTTCACGCTTACCAGCGAGGCGGCGTTCATGGCCCAGCCGTTGGCGTTGAGCACCGGACCCAGATCGCGCCTGCGGAGTTTGCGCCAGGCGATGAACACGGACGGCAGGGAGATGATGAGCATGACGGCCGCGATGATGATGAGCCACTGCCACCAGGTGAGGGACTTGAGAATGGCCACCAGGCCCAGCAGGACACCGGAGACCGCCGCGACGGCGATGGAGATGCCGGCCACCTTGCCCACGTCGAAGCTGGGCTTCACGGCAGCGGCGGCGGCCGTCCCCTTCCCGTCCGTGGCGCTGTCGGCCGCGGCGGTGAGGCTGCCCATGGATTTCTCGTTCTTGGCGGCGGCGTTCCTGTCTATCTTGTCGCTGATCCAGCGGGCCGCCTTCTTGTACGGAGCCCAGAAAGCCTGGCGCAGGCTAAGCGGGTTCTCCACTATGGAAGTGACCTTGGCGGTATAGTCGTTGCCGTCCCTGTCATAGAACACGGCGTTCTTGCCTTCCCGGAGGCCGTCCACATCGCCGGCCGTGAGCACGGCTGCTATGTTGAAGGACTTGCCCAGTTTCTCGCTGGTGCAGGCGCAATAGAGGATATACATGCCGCTGAGGGAGGAAATCTCCGGGGCGGGACCTGCCACCTTCACGCACAGGTCCGTGCTGCGCTGGTCTATATACAGGCGTCCGGCCTGGAAGATGGCCTTGAAGTCCGGATCATAGAAATCCTTGAGCACCACATAGTTGTTCAGGAAGCGGTAGAAGTCCCTGTACAGGCGCACCAGGCGGTCCACCTCTTCGATGCTGAGGGCGTTGGCCTCCTCGGCCTTGTCCTTCTCCAGGAGCTCCAAGAGGGCTCCTTTGCGATCTTCCTTGAGGATGGCCTCCACGGCCTCCAGGCCCAGGGATTCCACCTCGGCGCCCTTCTTGGCATCCAGCCAGGCGGTATAGGGGGCGAACCGGGCCACCAGGGCATTCCACTCCTCCTCATCCAGGCTGGCCTTCTTCGCCGGAAGGCACAGGGCGGCCATGGCGGCCACGGCGGCTTTCCAGGCAGGGTTCAGGCCTTCCTTCAGCGGCAGCAGGCCTTCCTTGCCGGGCTTCGCCAGCGGCTGGTCGGCAATCTTGGAGCCGGCATCGGCCAGGTTGCCTTCGATGGCAGCTATCTTCTCCACGGAAACGTCCACGGCCGGGGAGGTGGCGGCATCGAAGCCGATGAGCTTGCAGCGCATGAAATAATCGGCCACCTTCTCCTTGAGGGCTTCCACCGAGGCCAGGGCCTCCGCGGTCTTGTCCCCGAACGGGAATACTTCCGGGGTGCCGGCGGCCTTCCAGGCGGAATAGTCCGCGCAGGCGGTATAGAAGGCTTCCACATGGTCGGCCGTTACACCTTCCACCCCGCTGCGGTCCGTTGCGGAACCTACGCAGGCGGCGATATCCGTGATGAGCTTGGCCAGGGCCTCGTCCTTGCCGGCCGATGCCGGGGTGATGATGCCGTCCCCGTTAAAGAGGGTTTCGGCAAAGATTTTCACATTGTCGGAAGTCTCCGCCAGCGAGATGCTGTCCTTCTCCAGCTTCAGGTTGGACAGGATCTGCCGGGCCGATGAGAGCAGGCGGGCGCCGTCCGGATCTTCCGTGTTGAAGTTGTCGAACGGAATGGTGTCCTCCCCTTTCAGCAGGGTATCGGGGTCCTTGATCACGCGGGTGAGCCACTGGGCGGTGGAGATGACCTCGTCCACGCGGATGTTGCCGTCTCCGTCGGAATCTATGTGCCTGAGGGAGGCCGGATCGAACTCCAGGCCGCCGGCAGGGCAGCTGAGCACGGTCCAGAGCTTGCGGTCCAGCTCTCCCAGATGACGGATGTCTTCTCCGTTACGGATCTGGACACGCACGGCGCCGCCGACGGAAGCAAATTGCCAGGGATAGGCATCGGGATTCTTATTCTTTTTCATATCGGTAGGTTTTAATGTTGATGCAGCGGGAAGGATAACATTCTTGTTACCACAAATGTAATAAATATAATTGAAAATAATGATTAAATTTGTGTATTCTTATTGTAAACTATGATCAAATTATTCAGATTCCGTGTGCTGTGCTTCCTTTTCCCCGTCCTGGCGGCCCTTGCCTGCCAGAGCGAGTCGGAAAAGATGCCCGAAGTACTGCGCCTGCTACCCGAAAAGACCACGCTGGGCGCCCTGGAGACGGAAGTTTCCGTTAAAGTGGAGTGCGACCTTAAAACCTGGACCGTAGAGCTGTCAGACCCGTCCTGGGGCGAAGTGGAGATCCAGACCGTCACCAAAAAGTCCGGCGGAACCCTTGTTTTCCGCATGGGTGCGAATACGGCCGAGGAATCCAGGAAGAACACCCTTATCCTGAAAGCCGGGAAAGGAGAATACAATAAAACCATTACGCAGGGGGGCCTTAAGGAGTTCTTCCAGCCCCGTTCCTTACAGCTTAGCGGAACGGCGGAATCCGGCATCTCGTTCAATCCGCCTTCCTCCTGGACGGCGGAAATAACCCAGGGCAGTGAATGGCTTGTCCTCAAAACCCCTTCCGGTTCGGCGGGGAATGCCACGCTGGCCGTAGTGGCCAAGGATCCCAACGAGGCGGTGGGCAGCCGGGAAGGCTCCATCCGGGTTACCATCGGCAGCTATCGGCTGGATATTCCCGTGGTGCAGGGACAGAAAGACGTAATCCTGTCCGGAGACACGGACCTGGCCTACTCCTTCGAAGGCCGGGAAATCACGGTCCGGACGCAGTACAACATAGATTATCAGGTAACCACATCGGCCAAATGGATTAAATACGTCACTACCAAGGCACCCCTGCACGAAAAGGAGGAAACCTTCCTCCTGGAGGAGAACGAAGGCCCCGAAGCCCGCAGCGGGACTATCCGCTTCGCCCCTTTGGCCAGCAGCAACAGCCATTCGGCAGACGTTTCGCTTACGGTCACCGTTACCCAGGGCGGGAAGGACCCCATCCTGAACATCACCCAGCCCGGGCTTTACGGGGTTGGAGGAATGGACTATGCGCTGGGCACCGACGGCTGGAACCAGCTGACCCGCAAGCAGGAGGCCGACGGCACCCTGCGCTTCCGGCTCCTCAATGCCGTTAGCCTGTCGGCCGTCACCCTTTCCGGCATCCGGGAGGAAGCTTCGTGCAAGCTTCACGCGCTCTTGCAGTCAAGGGAGCGGACCTTGTTGGAAGAGGATTATCCGGCCAGCCTCATCTATACCAAGGATGGACTGGGATGGTTCAAAGTGAGTGACCAGACCTATTTTATCGTTCAGTTTTAACAGGAGGGCAGTATTATGAGAATCAAACATTTACTTGGTGTAATCATCGCGCTCTCCATCGGCCTGGCCGCAGGTGCCGTTCCGGCCAAACCGGGGCCCTTCCCCTATACCCAGCCAGACGGCAGCGTGGTTATGCTGGAGCGTCACGGCGACGAATTCCTGAACTGGACCACCCTTTACGGAAGCGGGCAGATAGTGGATCTGGATGCGAACGGTTTCTGGCGCCCGTCCCAAATCAGCCCTGCCCGGCGGGAAGCCGCCCGGCAGCGCCGTATGGCCGCGAATGAGCAGCGCAGCAGCCTCCGCCCTGCCCGGAGTCGTTCCAACTCCACCATGACCCAGGGAAGCCGGCACATTCCGGTATTTCTGGTGGAGTTTCCGGACAAAGAGTTTTCCCTTGAAGCTCCTGCCGAAAGTTTCAGTGCTATGCTCAACCAGCCGGGCTACAGCGAAAATGGCGGCACGGGCTCGGTGCGAGACTACTTCTGGGACAATTCCCACGGGCTTTTCCAGCCCATTTTCGACGTCTACGGGCCTGTGATGCTCCCGCATGAGATGGCCTACTACGGAAAAGATGATAAGCAGCAGGGCAGTGACCAGCACCCGGAACTGGCCCTGTTCGACGCCTGCGTGATCCTGGCCGACCAGGTGGATTTTTCCATCTACGATGCCGACGGGGACGGTTTTGTGGACATGACCCTTTTCTATTATGCCGGCTACAGTCAGGCCGAAGGTGCCCCCAAGGACGCCATCTGGCCGCACCAATGGAGCGTACAATACTCCTCCAGCAGCGAAGCGAGGAATACCAAGTTCAACGGGAAAAGGCTGGGCGACTATTTCTGCACCGCGGAACTGAAAGGCACCTCCGGCACGGCCCAGTGCGGTATCGGCCCCACCTGCCATGAGTTCTCCCACTCCCTGGGCCTGCCGGATTTCTATGACACGGACTATGAGGATAATGGAGAATGCATAGCGCTGGGCTACTTCTCCCTCATGGACGGCGGGTGCTATCTGAATGACAGCCGTACGCCGCCCTATCTCAATGCCGAAGAACGCATCCTCCTGGGCTGGATGGCGGAAGAAGACATGCGGGAAATCTCCAATGGTACGGTTTCCTTTCCGTCCATCCAGGAGAGCATCGCCTATAAGAACTATACAAACACGGAGGGGGAATACTTCGTGTACGAATGCCGGGACGGAAGCGGCTGGGACTCTTATCTTCCCAAGGGTATGGTGGTATACCACGCCGACAAATCCCGGGAGCACCGGGTGGGGAGCAACACCGCCTATGACCTCTGGGACAAATGGAGGTCGACCAATGCCATCAATGCCTACGGAAAACATCCCTGCTTCTATATAGTGCCGGCCTCCGACCAGGACAACCTGAATTACTCGGGTTCGCTTAGCCGGTGGGTGTTCCCCGGCGCCGGCAACGTAAGGACATACGCCCCCAAGGACTGGGATGGAAATCTCTGCGGAGTCTCCATCAGCGATATCAGCTATGCCGACGGGAAAGTGAGCCTGACCGCCCAAGTAGACTATACGCGCATCCTCCGGGGCAAGGTTACCACCTCGGCAGGAAAGGTCCTCGCGGGCGTTCAGATAACTGTCTCCAAGGTGCAGGATCCCTCCTCCGGCATTTCCGCACAGATTCCACTGAGGATTGCCAGAAGGGCCCCGGAGCTAAGCACCTATACGGATAAGGACGGCTGCTATGAGATTACTCTGGAAGACTTTGAGGAAGCCTCCTGCCACGTTACCGCCTCCCTGGAGGGATATGATACCTTCGGGACGGACGTCAAGCTGAACAAACGCGGCTACACATCCCTAAGCATTACCCTGTCCCTGACAGGCCAGGACGATTTCCAGTATTATGACGAGGAGGCCGAAGAGTACTTCTACGGCGACGGCGAATCCAAGTCCCTGATGGCCGCCATCCGGATTCCCGCAGACCAGCTGCCTGCCGAGGGAGGAGAAGTGGTAAGTGTCAGCTTCGAACCCTACTGGCCTGCATCGGCCTATTACATAGTGGTGGACTCCGGGGAAGAGCGGGTCCTCACCTACAGGCTGCCCGAGATTCCCAGAAACGAGCTGACGAAGATGAAGACCGTGGATCTGAGCAACGTGGTCCACCACTTCCCTCCCGGAAAGGACCTCTACGTGGGATATGCCGTCCAGAATGCCCAAATCCCTTACAGCGACTATGTGGGCTATCTCTTCGTCATCGCCCCGGGAAGCTCCAACCTCTATCTGTCGGCGTTCGACCTGAATGGCAGCAACTGGGATTCCGATGACGAAGAAGGCTATGCCCTGGTCCTGAAGACTTCCATAGCAGCCGGAAAGGACAAGCCCGTCTCCTTTGCCCAGATGGGCATCCCTGCCATTGCCGATCCCGGAAAGGGCCAGTATACCGCCGGAGACGCCTTCCATCTGCAGATGCAGCTGCCGGAGGGGATTTCCGTCTCCTCCGAGGAGTGGTTCTTTGACGGAAAAGAAAAGACCGGCGCCAAGAGCGTGTCCCTCCCGGCCGGTTCCCACACCGTCACCGCCGTGCTGCACTATGCCGACGGAAGTACGGAAACCTTTGACTTGGTGATTGATGTGAATTAAATTTGGAGGGATGGGAATTATTATCTATCTTTGCACCCCAATTTAGAAAAAAGGAGGTGTAAAAGCATGATCATCGTTCCCATCAAAGAAGGCGAAAACATCGAGAGAGCCCTTAAGAAATTCAAGCGCAAGTTCGAAAAGACCGGCGCCGTTCGCGAGATGCGTTCCCGTAAGAACTTTGAAAAGCCTTCCGTGAAGAAGCGCATGGCTCTGCAGAAGGCTATCTACGTTCAGAAGCTTCGTCTCCAGGAAGAGCAGTAAGCCTCCATACACCTTAACAATAGAATAAAGGCGACTCTCACGAGCCGCCTTTATCATTTATTAACTAACCAACTTAAAAACTAACCTCGGTTAGTCTTAATGCAAGAGGCGTGCCAAACTATACTGACTGTTCGTGTTCCACCTCCGCTCGGGCACGCTCAACGCTCTTGGAACGCTTGAGCACGAAGCCGGAGCCCAGGTACTTGGTCCGCACATCTTCATCGGCCGCCAGCTCCTGCGGCGTTCCGGCCTGCAGGATTACCCCCTCGTAAAGCAGATACGCCCGGTCCGTAATGGCCAGGGTCTCGCCCACATTGTGGTCTGTAATGATGACGCCGATGTTACGGTACTTGAGTTTGGCAATAATGTACTGGATGTCTTCCACGGCGATGGGGTCCACCCCGGCGAAAGGTTCGTCCAGGAGGATGAACTTGGGATCCACGGCCAGGGCGCGCGCGATTTCGCAGCGGCGGCGCTCACCGCCGGAGAGCTGAATCCCCAGGGACTTGCGCACCTTGGAAAGGTTGAATTCGTCTATGAGCTTCTCCATCCTGGCCATGCGCTCCGCCTTGGTCATATTCTGGGTGCTCTTGGAGAGCTCCATCACGGAAAGGATATTGTCCTCCACGGACATCTTCCGGAACACGGAAGCCTCCTGCGGCAGATAACCCACCCCCAGCTGGGCACGCTGGTACATGGGAAGCTTGGTGATTTCCGTGGAGTTACCCTCCTCATCTTCCAGGAAGATCCGGCCGCCATTGGGTTTGATCTGGCCGGTAATCATGTAGAAACTGGTGGTCTTTCCGGCACCGTTGGGCCCCAGGAAGCCCACGATCTCCCCCTGCTCCACTTCCATGGAAACGCCCTTCACCACTGTGCGGACGCCGTATTTCTTAACCAGTTTTTCTGCTCTTAATTTCATAGATTCTTCGCTTCGCTCAGAATGACAGTTTATTTGGTATCCAGACCCATATCGGCCACAAAGGCGCGGACCTCCGGATTCTTTTCCATCAGGTCCTTGGCCTTCTCTTCCGGCATATAGGGTTTCTTTTCGCTTTCTTCCATGGGCGTGACCGACACCACCACATTCACCTTGGAGCAGGACAGCAGGTCCCGGAGCTTCTTTTCCAGTTCCCGGAGCATCTTCTCCTCCACCCACTGTTTCTGGGCCTCGTTGACCACAAAGAATTCCACCAGCTTCACCCCATTCTCCTCCGTAAGCTGGATATTCCCGCCGGAGAGCATGCTGGCCAGACGCGGTTTGGAGCTGTATTCACCGGCCAGCTCCTTCCATTTGAGACGCACCAGCTCATCCTCCGGAAGGGCCACTTCCTCCTGCACAAGCTCTACCGGTGCAGGCTCTTCCGCCTTCTCCTCCATGATGGAATTGATGGACAGGGCCGATCCGGTCTTGGCCGGACGCCGGCGCGGTGCGGGAGCCTGAATCGCTCCGGAGGAAGATGCACTTCCCGTAGCATCGGCATTATTTTTCGCGGAGGAAGGAGCCGTCGTACTGGAGGAGACAGCCCTCTCCGTAGCATCGGCCTTCTTTTTCGCGGAGGAAAAGGCATCCTCCGCAGGAGCGACCGGGCCTGTAGTAAGCGGAACCAGGCGGCTCAGGCGCATTAGGGCGTACTCTATGTGCAGTCGCGGATTCACCGCCGCCTTGTAGCCGGTCTCACAGGCCGTGGTGATACCCAGGGCATCGAACAGGAACTGCACGCTGCAGCGGGAAGCCTGGGTGGCATAACGCTTTTTAAGCGAATCCGGCAGCTCCAGCAGGGACTCCAGGCCGCCGGTACGGGCTACCACCAGATTGCGCAGGTGACTGGACAGCGAACCCACGAAATGCAGGGCGTTGAAGCCCTTGGACAGGATCTCGTCAAACAGCAGGAATGCGGAGCCGTAATCCCCGGAGAGGAAATAGTCCACCAGACGGAAACTGTATTCGTAGTCCAGTACGTTCAGGTTCCGGATCACGTCTTCATATTTCACATCCGTGCCGCAGAACGCCACCGTCTGGTCAAAGATGGTGAGCGCATCGCGCATGGCGCCATCGGCCTTGGAGGCAATTACGTGCAGGGATTCGTCGTCTATGGCAACGTTTTCTTTGGTGGCGATGGCCCGCAGGTTCCGCACCATGTCCGGGATGGAGATCCGGTTGAAATCGTAGGTCTGGCAGCGGCTGAGGATGGTGGGGAGGATCTTGTGCTTTTCCGTGGTGGCCAGGATGAAGATGGCATGTGCCGGCGGTTCCTCCAGCGTCTTAAGGAAGGCATTGAAGGCCGATTGCGACAGCATGTGCACCTCGTCTATGATATACACGCTGTACTTTCCCACCTGCGGCGGCACCTGCACCTGCTCCATGAGGGCCTTGATATCCTCCACCGAATTGTTGGAGGCGGCGTCCAGTTCATGGATGCAATAACTCCGGCCCTCCTGGAAGGAAACGCAGGACTCGCATTCCCCGCAGGGCTGCATGTCCGGACCGGGATGGACGCAGTTGATCATCTTGGCAAAGATACGGGCGGTAGTGGTCTTTCCCACGCCCCGCGGACCGCAGAAAAGATACGCATGCGCCAGCTGTCCCCGCTTGATGGAATTGGACAGGGTCCGCGCAATGTTGTCCTGGCCGATGAGGGTTCCGAAGGAATCCGGCCTGTATTTTCTTGCCGATACGATGTACTGACTCATAAGCGTTTACTTTTCCAATTCCTTCAATGCCACGGTTATGGTATTGTCCACAGGCAAGTAGTACCTGTAGTATGCGTTTTCTCCCAGCCTGGAGTATCGGGCCACCAGGGCCTCCAGCTGAGGGATGAGGTATGGCTTGGTCTTCTCCCATTCCTCCGCCGTAGCCGTAATGCCGTCTGTCTTGCTGGCGAAACTGCGGAAGGACGTTGCCACATCCACCTCTTTCAGGAAGCGGTCCATCTCCGGATACTTCTCGATGGAGAGGAGACGGTCCTTGTGCCGGTCGAAGACGGCCGATGCGAAACGCATCTGGGTGGCCTTCCGGTTGCACTTCTGGTAGTATTCCGTAGCCCGGGTGGTGTCCATGGGGACAAAGATGTCCGGCATGATGCCGCCACCGCCGTATACCTTCCGCCCATTGCGGGTAAAATGCTTGTCCGTGGTATCCAGCTTCACATTCTCGGCCGAGAAAACCTCGCCGTCGGCGTAACGGTTGTAGATGTCGTAATCGTAATCCACATAGGGCTTCTGGATGCAGCGGCCGCTGGGGGTGTAATAGCGCGCCACGGTGAGCCGGAGGCCGGAATGGTCCGAGAAATCGAATTCCTCCTGTACCAGGCCTTTCCCGAAGGAACGCCTTCCGATCACCTGTCCCCGGTCGTTATCCTGGATGGCGCCCGCCACAATCTCACTGGCCGATGCCGAATTCTCGCTGATGAGCACCGTAAGTCCCACGTCCTTCAGACGTCCTTTCCCATCGGCCCGGAAAAGCTCGCGGGCCCGCTTGCGCCCCTCCACATAGACCACTACATCGCCCCGCTCCAGGAAGGCGTTGCCAAGCAGCAGCGCCTGGTCCAGATAGCCGCCGGTGTTGTCCCTCAGGTCCAGGATCAGGTGCCGGAGCCCCCGGTCCAGCAGGTTGTCGGCCGCCTCCTGGAACTCGCTGAAGGTGGTCCGGGAGAATTTGGCCAGACGGATGTAACCCACGCCGTCCCGGATGATGAAGGAAGCGTCCACGCTGCGCACCGGAATCTTTCCGCGGATGATCTTGAACGGAATCTCTTCCTTCCCGCGCTGGACTGTGACGGTAACCTTGGTGCCGGAAGGGCCCTTCATGCGGCGCACCATGCTGTCCTGCGGAAAGCGCACGCCGGCAATAACCTGCTCATCCACCTTCAGGAGCCGGTCCCCCACCATGAGGCCCGCCTTCTCCGACGGACCGCCGGCAATCACTTCCAGCACGATGGCCGTGTCGTTGGGCACGTTGAACTGGATGCCGATGCCTTCGAAATTGCCGGCCAGATCCTCCTGGGCGGCCGTGAGCTGCATGGGCGGCATATAGACAGAATGCGGGTCCAGCTTGGACAGGATGCCTGCAATGGCGGCGTCCGTAATGGTCTCCTGCTCTACGGTGTCCACATAATTCTTCTGGATCAGGTCCAGCATCAGGTTCACTTTGCTCCAATCCTCGTTCCTGACACGCGTATAGTGGCGGCTGTCACGGTACTTCACCACGGAAAGGGTCACCAGCGCACCGATGACCACTCCCAGAAGAACCTGGATCAGCTGAAGGTTTCTCTTCTGCATAGGCGCCATTACTGGGATTGTTCCACTTCAATGCCTGCCCGGCGGAGCAGGTCCACTCCGTCCGTAAGGCGGTATTCGTCCCTGTACACAACCCGTTTGATGCCGGACTGGATAATGAGCTTGGCGCATTCCACGCAGGGGGAAGCCGTAACATAGAGGGTGGCGCCCTCCGAACTGTTGCCGGACTTGGCCACCTTGGTTATGGCATTGGCCTCCGCGTGCAGGACATAGGGCTTGGTTACCCCGTTTTCATCCTCGCAAATATTCTCAAAACCCGACGGCGTTCCGTTGTAGCCGTCGGAGATAATCATCCGGTCCTTGACCAGCAGGGCCCCCACCTGCCTGCGCTTGCAGTAGGAGTTGTGGGCCCAGATTTCGGCCATTTCCAGGTAACTGTGATCGAATTTCATACCTTATGTCCTCTGATACAGATAACGCTTGATGCTCTTTTTGGGAGTACGCTCAAAGTCTTCCGGCATGAGCTCTATCTTCTTGATCTGCGCATACTTGGGAAGCTCCTCGTTGATGGCGGGCAGCATCCCCACGATGCGTTTCTTGAATTCGCTCCGGGTATAGCCGTCCAGTTCTCCCTGGTGCCAGTCCGGATAGATAAGCGCCGTGAGGCCGCCGTCGTCCTCCACAACCAGGGAATCCACCACATAGTTGAAGTTGTTGATGGTGGCTTCCACCTCTTCCGGATAGATGTTCTGGCCGGAAGGGCCCAGCACCATGCACTTGGAACGGCCCCGCAGGAAGAGGTAGCCGTCCTTGTCCAGGACGCCCATGTCGCCCGTGCGGAACCAGCCGTCCTGCGTGAAGGAAGCCTTGGTGGTGTCTTCGTTCTTATAGTAGCCCAGGCACACGTTGGGGCCCTTCACCTGCACCTCTCCGGGGATTCTCTCCGGATCCGGGGAATCTATGCGGATCTGCATGTTGAGGGCGGCACGGCCGGCGCTTCCCACCTTCACCTTATCCCAGTGGGCATAGCCGATGATGGGACCGCATTCCGTCATGCCGTAACCCACCGTATAGTGGAAACCTATCTTGTGCAGGAACTTCTCCACCTCCGGATTGAAGGCCGCCCCGCCCAGGATCACTTCCTCGAACTGGCCGCCGAAGGCATGGGTGAGCTCCGCGCAGAATTTCTTCTCGATTACCGGACCCAGTACGGGGATGCGCCGGTAATACTTGGTTTTGTCGATGAGGGGCTTGAGCTTGGTCTTGTACACCTTTTCCATCACCAGCGGCACCGCGATGATGATATCCGGATGGATTTCGCTGAAGGCCTGCATGATGATCTTGGGACTGGGTACACGGGACAGGAAATGCACGTGCATGCCGATGGTCATCTCAAAGAGGAACTCGAACATCATGCCGTACATGTGGGCGGTGGGCAGCATGGACACCACGTTCATGCCCGGCTTGAGCATGGGACAGGCGTCTTTGGCGGCGAACTCTATGTTGGAGTACAGGGCCCGGTACGGAAGCATTACGCCCTTGGAGAATCCGGAAGTTCCTGAAGTATAGTTGATTATAGCCAGCTCATCGGCCGAATCCTGATAGTAGTTCACATTCTCCGGCTCGAAGTTGTTGGGATAACGCTTGCCGAATTCCTCGTTCAGGTGCTCCCGGATATCGGCCAGCTCCTGGGTGGCGGCATACAGGAACTTGAGGGTGTTGATCTGCACCACCACCAGCAGGTCCGGCATCTCGTCCGGCGAAAGGCCTTCCCAGATTACCTCGTCCACAAACAGGACGCGGGCTTCCGAATGGTTTACCAGATAATGGATGTTTCCCGGCTTGAACTCGTGCAGGATGGGTACTGCCACGGCACCATAGGTGATGGCCGACAGGAAGCAAACGCCCCAGTTGGCCTGGTTGCGGGAACAGATGGCCACTTTGTCGCCTCGCTTGAGGCCGCACTGCTCGAAGGCAATGTGGATTTTAGCCATCCGGCGCGCCACATCCCTGTAGGCCAGGGTCATACCCTGGTAGTTGGTGAGCGCCGGGCGGTCCCAGTTGGCCACCATGCTATTCTGGAGGATTTTGTTTACAGATTTGAATTCCATAATATTCAGGACAGGTTTTAGTTCAATTTGATATCCCGGGTGCGGCCGTCGTAACACTCCACGCTCACACCCTTTCCCTTGGGCGTGACCGGGGAGTCCGGCTTTATCATCTTTCCGCCCTCTTCCCGGGTAAGAGGGTCTCCTCCGTAGAACCCGTACACCAGGGTGCGGACCGAAGTGCGCACCACCCAGTACGACTTTCCGTTCACCTCCACCAGTTCCGGAAGCGACTTTACCGTTTCCGGAGCGGAGATGCCCTTCCAGTCGGCCGGTTTCTGGCCGTGCAGGTTGTACATTTCCAAGGAATTATCTTTGTGGAGCACCATCACGGTATACCCGTGGGCGCCCGTAAAGTCATACGCGGAGGGGCCCAGCAGCACGGCTTTGCCCAGATCCACCGGGAAACCGTTCACCCAGTGGCCCAGGCGGTCCAGCAGGTACAGCTTAGTGCCGGCGCAGAAGAGGAACTGGATTTTCCCGTTGTTGTAATAGTCTATGTTCTCCACCTTTCCGCAGAGGCGCTCCTTGAAGGGGATACCCCATACGCCTTTGCCGTTTTCGTCGTTAAGGCAGATGGAAAGATGGTCGTTCTGATACAGGTAATTGGTCTTGCCCGTCTGGTAATTCTGTACCGGGAACAGGCCGGTGGGCACCACCACGGTGGTATCCCGCTCCAGCACCTGCACCTTGGTGCCCTTGAGGGCGCGCTTGTCCAGACGGATGCGGTAGCTGGGAATCCCGGCCGATAAATCCAGCCCCACGAAGGCCGGTGCATAACCGGAACCCCGGACAAAGTCCAACAGTTTTTCGCTAAGCTCCCCGGAGAAGATTTCCGAAGCCATCTCCGGATTCTCCGAGAAGGAATTGTATGCCACCACGCCGGAGGGAACGGAAACCGATGCATCCGAGAGGCGGTCCTTGAGGGTATAGTCCAGGAACGGCTTATCGGCAAAAGCCCTTACGGCCGGACCGTCTCCATAGACGCTCCAATGGTTTCCCACCGAGGCGCAGGACGTGTCCACCACGGAGAAACCTTCTCCCAGGACGGCATTCAGATAACCCTTGTATGCATTGGAGGAAGCCTCCCCCAATTTCTGGTCCTTGGCCGAACGCACCAGCACCACATCGTGCGAAACGCCGTCCTCCGATGCGAACGTAGCCTTTACCACCTCCTTGGGCTGGAGGCTGCGGAACCACTCTTCCGGGGACAGGGGCCTGCCGGAGCGGGCCTTGAGCGCATTGTTGTAGCGGGTGATGCGGCCATTTCCGTCTTCATAGCGACGGAGTTTGGCCAGGAAGGAATCCGCATCGGCAACGGGAAGGGACAGGACCTTGGCGGTGAAATACGGCAGCACTTCCGGGAAAGCGGCTTCCTGGGCGGGCAAACCCTCAAAGGCGGAAAGCCAGCTGGCGGGAGCCTCTCCGGGAAGGGCGCTCCCCTTGAGGAGGATATGGTCCTGATCCGACTCCTGCACCACCAGGGAGCTCCAGGCGGTGAGGTCCTTCACGAAAGACGCCTTCCGGCGCATCTTGGCGGGGGTATATACCTGCAGGATCTTGGCGGCGTGGGCATGGGAGAAGAAGAAGGACACGGGACCGGAAGTGACACTCACCAGGTCCTCCAGCTTGTCCGTTGCCAGGACCGACATCCCTTCTTCCAGGTGGCGGGCCGATGCATTGAGGAAGGTTTCCGAGCGGGAAGCCAGGAGGAAACCGCCGCTGAAGGCCGTCTTGAGCCCGGCCTTTTCCGCCGCTGCCAGCACCGGAGCGAGGGAGGCCGAATCCAGCTGCCGCAGTTCCGTGACCACCAGGGGCACCAGCGAGCCGCTGTTGTGCAGCGACACGGCCATCTTGCTGCGGTCCGTGCAGCGAAGGTATTCCATGAGGGAGGGATTGCCGGGGCAGAGGAGGGCCTGGACCAGGCCGGTTGAATCGGCCAGTACTCGGGCGGCGGCCTTGGAGCCGTCAAACACGGTTACCAGTACGGCATCGGCCGGAACGGCGCTGAGGACATTCCAGGCGGCACCGGTTTCCGCCTTCCGCGGAGACTCCGCAGAACCGCCTCCATAAAGGCGGCTCACTGCAAAGGCGATTCCTGCCAGCATAATTGCCAGCACGGTGATTACTGCAATTGTTGCCCTTTTTCCCATATTATGCAAAGATAGTGACTTTTTTTAATATTTTAAGTATATTTGCACCATAACCACAGAAAGACTATGCGTAAACTCATCCTTTCCCTCACCCTCCTGCTTCTGGCGCTTTCAGCCTTTTCCGCAAGCAAAAAGGAATACTGGCAGGACCCTTCCGTAAATGAGATCAACCGGCTGCCCATGCGGGCCACTTTTGTCACGGACCAGCAGCAGACGCTCAGCCTCAACGGCATCTGGAAATTCCGTTTTAACCAAAGCCCGGAAAGCCGCCTGCAGGGCTTTGAAAGCCCCGCCCTGGACGACAGCAAATGGGATACCATCCCGGTTCCCGGCCTGTGGGACCTGGAGGGCTGGTGCGACCCTATGTACCTTAACATCGGCTACCCCTGGCGGGGGCATTTCGAGAACAACCCGCCCCAGGTGCCCAGCGAGCACAATTACGTGGGCCAGTACCGCAGGACGTTCACCATCGGCAAGGGATGGGCGGGCAAGCAAATCTGTCTGAACATCGGTTCCGCCACCTCCAACGTGCGCGTTTGGGTGAACGGCAAGATGGTGGGTTACAGCCAGGACAGCAAGCTGGAAGCCCGTTTCGACATCACCAAATACGTCAAGGAAGGTGAGAATCTCCTGGCCTTGGAAATCTTCCGCTGGTGCGACGGCACCTGGCTGGAAGACCAGGACTTCTGGCGTTTTGCCGGCATCGCCCGCGGAGTGGAAATCTACACCCGGGAGAAGGAGCGTCTGGAAGACGTGAACGTGGCGGGGTCCATGAACGGCGTCCTGGACCTGTCGGCCGAAGTCACCTCCGGGATCGCCCGCGTGGATTTTGCCGTGGTAACTGCCGACGGGGAAACCATCCGCACCGTTTCCGCCACGCCCAAGAAAGGCCGCATCCGCTGGTCCGGAAAGGTGGACTACCCGCGCCTGAAGCTCTGGAGCGCCGAAGAGCCCAACCTGCATACCCTGGTGGTGAAGGCCCTGGACAAGAAAGGGCAGGTGGTGGAAAGCACCACTATCCCCTTCGGCTTCCGCACCGTCACCATTGAAAACGTCCAGCTGAAAGTGAACGGGAAAGCCATCCTGGTAAAGGGCGCCGACCGCCACGAACTGGACCCCTACAAGGGCTACAACGTTTCCGAGGCCGATATGATCCGGGATATCCGGATTATGAAAGAGTTGAATATCAACGCAGTACGAACCTGCCACTATCCGGACGACCCTCGCTGGCTGGCCCTCTGCGACCAGTACGGCCTGTACGTGGTGGACGAGGGTAACATCGAATCCCACGGCATGGGCTACAGGGACGGGGAAACCCTGGCCCAGAACCCGCTCTTCCACGACGCACACCTGATCCGGGACCAGCGGATGGTGCTGCGGGACATCAACCACCCCAGCGTCATTATCTGGAGCCTGGGCAACGAAGCCGGCAACGGACAGAATTTCTACGACTGCTACGACTGGATCAAGGCCTATGACCCCACCCGCCCTGTCCAGTACGAGCGGGCGCTGCTGGGCTGGGGCGGCAAGTCGGACTACAACACGGACATCCAGTGCCCCATGTACATGGAGCCCAAGGACTGTGAGCGCTACCTGGCCAACGCCGACAAGCCCCTCATCCAGTGCGAATACGCCCACGCCATGGGTAATTCCATGGGCAATTTCAAGGAGTATTGGGACCTGGTGCGGAAATACCCTTCCTACCAGGGCGGCTTCATCTGGGACTTCGTGGACCAGGCCCTGCGCTGGCCCTCCAAGGCCGATGGGACGGACCACATCTTCATCTTCGGCGGAGACCTGAACGACTACGACCCTTCGGACGGATCCTTCAACTGCAACGGTGTAATAGCCGCCGACCGCAGCCTGCATCCGCATGCCTATGAGGTCCGCTACCAGTACCGGAATATCCTTACCGCCCCCGGCAGCAAGCCCGGCGAGGTGAAAGTGACCAACGAACACAGCTTCAAGGACCTGAAGAACTACTACCTGCAGTGGGAGCTGGAAGCCTGCGGAACACCTGTCCGCAGCGGCATGGTCTGGGAGCTGGACATCCCTGCGGAGGAAACCCGGACGCTGGACCTTGGAATTGGAGAACTTCCTGATTGCAAGACGCTTACACTAACCCTCCACTACAAGCTCAAAAATGCCGAACCGCTGCTTCCCGCCGGCTTTGAGGCTGCCTACGACCAGCTGGTGCTTAGGGACAGCGAACCCGTCCTCCGCTGGGAAAGCCCGTCCCTGGCAAAGGCCGAAGGAACCACCTTCAGCGGCACCTTCTCCTACAAGGGGACCCTGGGTGAACGCCTGGCTTCCTGGAAGGCGGTCATCGACCCTGCGACCGGCTTCCTGTCCAGCTATCAAGTTAACGGAAAAGAGTATCTCACCGAGCCCCTGAAGCCCTGCTTCGACAGGGCCATGAACGAAAACGACCTGGGCGCCCGTTTGGACCGCCGCCTTTCCTTCTGGCGCAATCCGGAGTTAAAACCCAGCCAGGTTAAGACCGCAGAAGAAGGTGATACACAAGTTGTTATGGTAGACTTTGCCCCCATCGGCGGAAAAGCTGCCGTGCATGTGGAGTATCGGCTTTCCGGCGACGGAAGCATCCTTGTGACCGAAACCATGGACGGCGAGTTGGAAGGCCTGCCGCAGCTGCCCCGCTTCGGCCTCCGTTTTGCCATGGACGGACGCTTCGAGGAGGTGGATTTCTTCGGCCTGGGACCGTGGGAGAACTATGCCGACCGCAACAGCGCCGCCCTGCTGGGCCGCTATCGGCAGAAAGTGACCGAGCAGTATCACTATGGCTATCCCCGCAGCCAGGAATCCGGCACCCATACCGGCATCAGGAACTTCCGCATCCTGGCGGTGGACGGCTTTGGAGTGGAACTCACTTCCGATGTGCTGTTCAGCGCATCGGCCCTCCCCTTCTCCCTGGAAGAGCTTGACACTCACGTACATTCACTGGAGCTGAAGGCCAAGGCCCACGAGAGCGACCGCAGCCGCGGCACCACCTATGTGCATGCCGACCTGGCCCAGATGGGCGTCGGCGGCGTCAACTCCTGGGGCGCCTGGCCGCTCCCGGAATACCTCCTCCCCGCCCAGAAGCGTACCTTCCGCCTCCTGATCCGCCCCGTAGCCAATTAATTATTAAAGATAAAAGATAAGTTTTCCCCGGGGCATCGGCCTTTTCTTTGCCCCGGGGAAAACTTATCTTTTATCTTCATCTAAAACTAAACCGAGCTGGGAGGGACGCCGAACTTGTTCTTGAACGAACGGGAGAAGCCGGTGAGCGTGGAGAAGCCCACCTTGTAGGCCACCTCGCTCACGTTGAGATCCCCTTCCTTGAGCAGCTGCAGGGCGCGGTTCAGGCGGTAGCCCAGCAGGAAACTCTGCGGACTCTGGCCCAGCAGCGCCTTCAGTTTGGAGAAGAGGCTGGTGCGGCTCATGCCCAGTTCCAGGGCCATGGTGGTCACATTGAAATCCTCCTCTCCCAAGTGCTCTTCCACCAGGGCATAGAGTTTCTCCATGAACAGTTTGTCGTGGGTATTCATGTGCATGTCCTCCACGGCCGACGGCTTCTCGCTCAGTTCCTTCTGCATCCGCTTGCGGTTTTCCAGGAGATTGGCCACCGAGGCCAGCAGGAACTGCGGATCGAAGGGTTTGCCGATATAGGCATCGGCCCCCAGCTCCAGGCCGTGGATATGGTTTTCCATATCGGCCTTGGCCGTGAGCAGGATTACCGGCAGGTGACAGAACTCGGGGTCGTTCTTCACTTCCTTGCACAGGGTGTAGCCATCCTTGAACGGCATCATCACATCGCTCACGATCATGTCCGGGGCCGATATCCGGATGCACTTCCAGGCCTGCTCGCCGTCCTCGGCCGTCATCACGTGGTAGTACGGGGCCAGGTATGAGCGGATGTATTCCCGCATGTCGGCGTTGTCTTCCACCACCAGTACGTTCACCTCGTCCTGGCTGGCGGGAAGCTCCGCCGTCTCCCGGATCTCAGGTTCCTTTTCCGTATTGTCTCCCCATACGCACTCCGAAGCATAAGCCTCCTTGCTGCAGGGGAAGGTAAAGGTGAAGACCGTTCCTATGGGATCGTTGCTGCGGACGGAAAGCTCACCCTTGTGCACCTCGGCCAGATGCCGGGCATAATTGAGGCCGATGCCGAAACCTGTGGGCAGGCTGTCGCCCACTTTCTCCCCCACCCGCTCGTAGCGGTTGAAGATGCGGGACATCTTCTCCGGGGCGATGCCGATACCTGTATCGGCCACCTCGATGCTGGCATTTTTGCCGTCCGATGTGAGGGAAACCTCTATCTGGCCGCGCTCCGGGGTGTATTTTACCGCATTGCTCACCAGGTTGAACACAATCCTTTCCACCTTTTCCCTGTCGCAGTACGCATCCAGCATGGACGGGGCGTCCAGATGCACGGCCAGGTTCTTCTGGCGGAACATGTATTCAAAATTCTCCAGCATCTTGCGGAGCACCGCCGCCAGGTCTACCCGTTCCACGGAAAGCTCGTCGCGGTTCACCGCCGACTGGTTGAACTGCAGGAGCTGGTCCGTGAGCCGGATCATGCGCTCCGAATTGCGCTCCACCACGCCCACCAGCTTGCGGTCTTTCTCGTCCAGGGTGGTGGACCGGGCCAGCTCCTTCACCGGACCGTAGATGAGGGCCAGCGGCGTGCGGAACTCGTGGGAAACATTGGTGAAGAAGGTGGTACGCTCCTGGCTCATCTGCTCCACCAGCATCTTTTCCTGCACGTTGAGGTCCAGCCTCTCGCGGTCCATCTTGGAGCGGACATACAGGTAGATACCGGCCAGGACGGCGCCCACCAGCAGGAGCCCGTACAGAAGGAGCATCGGCCAGGAAAGGAAGGGAGAAGGGCGGATCCGCACTTTCTGCACCAGCTCTTCGGTACTCCACTGCCCGTCCGGACGCTGCACCCGCACCCGGAAGGTGTACGAACCTGGTGACAAGCCGGAGTAACTCACCCTCCGGCCGTCTCCGGCGGCATTCCAATCGGCATCGAAGCCTTCCAGTTTATACTGGTACACGGGGCTGAAATTGGCGTTGAAGTTCATGGCCGAAAAATAGAAGGACATCTGGGTCTGCCTGTGGTTCAGCACCAGTTCTTCCGGAATGGCCGAAAGCAGGGTGGAACCGTTTACCGTAATACCGTCCAACTCCAGAGGAATGTCCCGCTCCATCTCCGGATTCACGGCCAGGAAGGAGAAAATCCTGTAAATGCTGCCAAAATAGACGGTCCGGTCCCGGCCCACCAGGGAGTTGTTGGTGGACATTACCCCGGTCAGCCCCGGCAGGGATTTATAGGTGACGGCGCTGCCGTCCTTGCGGGAAATCATGGTCACACTCGTACGGGATGCCACCCAGATGTTTCCGTAAGGGTCTCCGGTAAGGGAACGGATGGAATGGTCTGTCTGCTCGTTGCCATAAGGGGTCGCGGAGAGCTGCTTGGAAACCGGGTCATAATGGAAGAGGCCGTTCCGGCTGGAGCCTATCCAATAGGTTCCGTCCACGTCTTCGTAAAAGGCCACCGGTGTCTCCACATCAATGTCCAGGCGGCTCAGGATCAGGTTGTCCCGGGAAATCCAGATACTGTCATCGGCCAGGAAATAAGGGAGGCCGCTGCGGGTCTGTCCGCTGTACCAGAAAGGCGGATGGGCGCTGGCCGGCAGGGTGGACACCCGGTCTTCCCGGTCTACGGTGAGAATCTTGTCCCCCTGCAGCAGGTGGACCCGCCCGTCGGCGCTGTTCCAGATGGAGACAGAAGCCTGCACCGGATAGCGGAAAGTGATGACCAGCCGGTCTCCCTTCCACTCGTAGCGGCGGAGCTCCCGGAAACCATAGACCAGCCACAGCCGGCCGCGCTGGTCTATCAGGGAGATAGTAAGCTGGTCGTTTCCATTGATTCCCTCGGCCTGCACCCGGTGAATCTCCCGGCGGGCCCGCTGGTAGGTATATATAGCTTTATTGGTAAGGATGAGCAGGTTCTCCGCATCCTTCTCGTAGAAGTTATTCAAGGCTTCGGAAGGGTGTTCCTTCGGAATCAGGATGCTCTCCCGGTCGGTCGGCAGATAATGCCACTGCAACCCCTGGCGGTTACGGCTGAGCCAGATATTGTCCTCCGTAAGGAGGGAGAGGCAACTCCGGCATTCATCCAGGTCTTCCTGCAGGACAATGCGGCGTACCTGTTCCGCACGGACGGAATAGATCCCTTTTCCCTGAACCCCCAGAATCATCATCTCCGCATCCGGCCGGCGATTGAAGAAAAGGACGTTCTCTCCCTTGGTGAGTCCTTCCAGAAAGGCGGGAAGCGGGGCGGGCGTGCCGTCCGGCATATATTTGAAAAGGCCTTTGTCCGTGCACACATAGATAAAGCGGTCGTAGCCTTCACAGATTCCACGGATGTTCTCTCCCGGGCGCGACAACTCCCGCACTATACGGAAAGACTGGTCCAGCACCGTAATGTCCGGCCGGGCAAGATGGTCTATCCACACATAACCGCCCCCGGTGAGCAAGAAACTGTTGTAGGTGATCCTGTCGTCGTGGAAGACGGGGCGGTTCTCACCTGTGGTCTTGTCAACGATGGAAAGGGTATTGCGCACGGAGCACAGCAGATGCTGCTCGTCCAGCGAAGCCAGGGAGAAAACGCGGCCCACCTCCCATCTTACCTTAGGGTCCACGCGGCCGTTGCGAAGCAGGGCGATCCCGGAAGAAGTACCCACCCACAGACGCTCGCCGCTGTCATACATCAAGGCCGATACATAATCGTCGAAGAGGCTCAGGCTGTCTTCCTGCATGTGCAGATAGGGCTTGTAGGCAGACCCGTTGAAGCGGTTCAGCCCCCGGCTGGTCCCGATCCAGAGATGCCCGGCCCGGTCCTGCACCAGGGCGTTTACCGAATTATTGGACAAATGATCCTGAACGGGTTGCATACGCGTACTCTGGGCAAAGGTACATACCCACGCGAGTAACAGGCAGAATCCTGATAGAAGTCTTTTCATGGGTTGGTTATTGGTTTTCAGTTACAAAAATAGTCTAAAAAAACATTCTGCACAATACCCGGATGATTTGGTTGAACTCTTGAACGTCCGGAACAACTTCCTATCTATCACGCACGCCCGAAGCGGAGGATTGTCCGTAAATTTGCACCACGGTTAATCGCAGAATTAATCATTTTTAACATATAACCATTTTAAAACCGATCACATGAGAAAAACTCTGTTCAGGAAGATGACGGCCCTTGCGCTGTCGCTCCTAGTGGGTTGGTCCCTTGCTGCCCAGCAGCGCGTGACCATCTCCGGTGTGGTTACCGATGACCAGAACGAGCCGATGATCGCCGCCGGCGTTGTCCAGAAGGGCACCACCAACGGCACCATCACCGATCTGGACGGTAACTTTACAATCACGGTTCCGGTTGGCGCCGTTATCGAATTCTCCTCCGTGGGCTTCATCACCCAGGAATTCGTGGCCACCCAGACCGAGAAAGTGAACATTATGATGATTACCGACACCCAGATGATTGAAGAAACCGTCGTCGTGGGTTACGGTGTACAGAAGAAGTCCGATGTTACCGGTTCCATATCCCAGGTCAAGTCCGAGGATATCCAGAACCGTACCATCACCTCGCCGGAAAGCGCCCTCCAGGGCAAGACCTCCGGTGTGCAGGTCTTCTCCAGTTCCGCCCGTCCGGGTGCTTCTCCCAGCATCCAGGTCCGCGGTATTTCCTCCAACGGTTCCTCCAACCCCTTGTACGTCGTGGACGGCCGCCGCACCAACTCCATCGCCGGTATCGACCCTAACGATATCGAATCCATGGAAGTCCTCAAGGACGGTGCTTCCGCCGCCATCTACGGTGCCGAGGCCGGTAACGGTGTTATCATGATCACCACCCGCCGCGGTCAGGGCGATGGCAAAATCAGCTATTCCTACCAGCTCACTTCCCAGAGCCTGAACCACGTCCCCAAGGTGATGAACGCCGAACAGTACATGCAGTACTTCATTGAGAACGGCCGTTACAACATCCAGGACTTCTATGCCAACTGGGATTTCAAGACCAACACCGACTGGCTGGGCTATTCCTATGAGAATTCCCTGATGCAGCATCACAATCTCTCTTTCTCGGCCGGTAACGACAAAGGTAACCTCTACATCTCCGCCAGTTATCTGGACAACAATGGTATGTTCGTTGGCGACTCCGATGTTTACAAACGTATCACCTTCATGGTTAACGGTTCCTGGAAGTTCAAGCCCTGGCTGGAGATTCAGACCAACAATCAGGTGGAATACTACCAGGCCCGCAGCGTTTCCGAAGGCTCCGACTACGGCTCCGCCGTGCTCTCCGCCCTCCAGCTGGACCCGCTCACCCCTCCCACCTATACCGCCGACAACCTGCCGGATTTCATGCAGTCCTATCTGGACGCCGGTCGCAACCTCCTGCAGGACGAGAACGGCAACTATTACGCCGCGTCCTTCTTCAACCCGTCCGAGAACGTGAACCCGCGCATCATGCGTGACCGTTCCTACAGCGATTCCCACGGTTTCAATATCAACGGTTCCACTTCCGTCAATTTCCGGCCCTGGCAGAACCTGACCATTACTTCCCGCGTGGGCTACCGCCTGTCGGCCAACGACAATTACGGCTACAGCCTTAATTATTATATCAACCAGAACGCCTACCAGAACTACATCGGCCTGTCCGGTTCCGACGGCAACTCCATGTATTATCAGTGGGAGAACTTCGCCAACTGGAACCAGAACTTCGGCAAGCATTCCGTAACCCTTATGGTAGGTACGTCCTTCTCCAGCTCCCGCAGCTTCTCCATGAACGGAAGCTACCGGGGCAGCGACGACGACCTGGGCGTTACCCAGAACGATCCGCTGTTCTACTATTTCGGCTCCCACTCGGCCAATGCCGTTCCTTCGGTAGGCGGTGCCACCCCGAATCTTTCCCGCAAGCTTTCCTACTTCGGCCGTGCCAACTGGAGCTACCAGAACAAGTATAATGTCCAGGTTTCCTTCCGTGCAGACGCCGCCGACCTTTCCATCCTGCCCAAGCCGATGCGCTGGGGTTACTTCCCTTCCGTTTCAGCCGGTTGGACCATTTCCGAGGAGAACTTCTTCACTCCGCTCAAGGATGTGGTCAACTTTGCCAAGTTCCGCGCTTCCTGGGGCCAGAACGGCTCCCTCGCCGGCCTCAGCGGCTATCGCTATGCCAACGTAATCGCCTCTACCGGTAACTATCCTACGGGCAACGGCCTGGAATATCTGCTGGGTTATGCCCCTTCCTCCACCGGTAACGAGGAACTCAAATGGGAAACCTCCGAGCAGCTGAACTTCGGCCTGGACCTGCGCTTCCTGCGCGACCGCCTCACCTTCAGCGTGGACTGGTTCAACAAGATGACCAAGGACCTGATTGTCACGGGTATCACCCCGTCCACCGTGGTGGGTGTGACCGCCTCCCCGGTGAACGCCGGTAACGTGCGCAACTCCGGTCTTGAGTTCGAACTCAAATGGAGGGACCAGATCGGCGACTTCAGCTACAGCATCGGCGGCAACCTTTCCACCCTCAGGAACGAGGTGACCTACCTGCACGAGACCCTCTCCGACGGTATCGACGGCACCGGCGTGCGTAACTACGGTACCATCACCCGTTTCGAGAAAGGCTATCCCGCCTGGCACTTCTACGGCTACCACTTTACCGGTATCGACCCTGCCAACGGTAACGCTATGTTCGAGGACCTCGACGGCAGCGGCGACGCCACCCAGGCCGACAAGATGGACCTGGGCTCCGGTATCCCCAGCCTGAACTACGGTATCACCCTCACCGCCGCCTGGAAGGGCATTGACGCGGTGGTGTTCCTCACCGGTGCCGCCGGCAGCAAGATCTACAACTGCCTCACCGTGGTGGACTATCCGTCCAACCGCCTGAGCTTCCTCACGGAAGACCGCTGGACTCCCAGCCACACCAACGGTACCAAGCCGGCCGCCAATGCCGCCAACTGGCAGCAGTACCTCACCTCCGACGCCGTAGTCTTTGACGGCTCCTATGCCAAGATCAAGCAGATCCAGCTGGGTTACACCCTGCCGCAGAGCTTCACCCGCAAGTTCAAGGTGGACAACCTGCGCATCTACGGTTCCCTGGACGACTGGTTCACCTTCTCCAACTATCCCGGCTTCGACCCCGAAGTCACCGGAACCGGAAGCAGCCTGGGTGTTGACAAGGGTTCCTATCCTACCGCCAAGAAGGTTGTCTTTGGTGTGAACATTACCTTCTAATACTGACTGCCTTATGAAAACAAGAAATATCATTCTCACTGTTGTGGCAGCCGCCCTTTCCCTTGCTGCCGTTTCCTGCTCCAAGATGCTGGACATCCCCCAGAAGGGAGTCCTGGACTACAATACCTATTACAAGACCGACGACCAGATCCAGTCGGCCGACGTGGCCATGTACCTGGAGGTCCGTGGCTGGGAATACAATGTGAAACTCTGCAAGGCCATGCTCACCGACGATTTCTGGGCCGGCGGCTCCATGCGGGGTGACAACAACAACCTGGAACACCTGAACGAGTTCACCTTCGATGCCGAAGAGGACTACGTGGAGGCTATGTTCACCACTTTCTATACCCTTATCTACAAGGCAAACGTAATCCTGGGCCACGTGGAAGAGGAGGGCGGTTCCGCCATGGCCAGGATGGCCCGTGCCGAGGCCAAGGTCTTCCGCGCCTTCGCCTACTTTGACCTCAAGACCATGTGGGGCAACCCTCCGCTTGTGGATCACGAACTGGCTCCGTCCGAGTACAATGTCCCCAACGGTACCGACGAGGAACTCTGGGGCCTGATGGAAAAGGACCTCACCGAGGCCATCAATTCCGGCGCCCTGGTGGAGAAATCCAGCGTGAACGACAACACCTGGCGCGTGACCAAGCAGTTTGCACAGGCCCTCCTGGGCAAGGTCTATCTGTGGCAGGGCAAGTATGCCGAAGCCGCCGCCCAGTTTGACGCTGTAGTGAGTTCCGGCAAGTATGCCCTGATGGAGGACTACAGCCTCATCCACCGTTCTACCAACAAGCACAACTGCGAGACCCTGTTCGAGAGCAACCGCGTGCACGACGACAACAACTCCTTCCAGAACTTCAGTATGTACGCCCTTATGACCAACTGGCGTATGGACAAGATGAACTGGCCGGCCGATACGCCCATTATGAATACCGGCTGGGGCTTCCGCGTACCCACCAAGAGCCTGTACGACGACTTCGTGAAGGATGAAGGCGTGGACGGTTACCGCCTGAACAACTCCCTGAAGACCCTGGACCAGCTGAACGGTGAACTGGGCATCACCCTCAAGAGCCCGGTCATCGGCGAAGGCTACTTTATGTGGAAACTCCGCATCCTGGCCGAAGAACGCGGTATGGGCAATGACTTCGTATATGCCGCCAACACCATCTGGATGCGTTACGCCGAGGTTCTCCTCTGCGGCGCCGAGGCCCACTTCCTGGCCGGAAATACCGGAAAGGCTGCCGACTATGTGAACCAGGTCCGTGTCCGTGCCCACCTGGCCCCTCTGGGCTCCGTGACGCTGAATGACATCAAACTGGAAAAACGCCTGGAACTCTTTGGGGAAGGCACCCGTATGCAGGACCTGCTCCGTTGGGGCGAAGGCTCCAAGATGGCCAAGAATGGCGACACTTATCCTGAGCTCCAGGTGAACGGTCAGGTGAAGTATCTCCCTTGCGGCAATCCCTCCTACGGCTTCAAGGCCGGCAAGAATGACCGCCTGCCCTATCCTGCCACCGAGATTCGCCTGAATTCCGCCATTGAACAGAACCCGGGTTATTAATAGTCTTAATCTGAGAAAGATATGAAAAAGAATATATTGCTCATTGGATGCCTGGTCCTGGGACTCAGCTCTTGCTACAAGCCCGTTTTGGATCCGCTAAGCGGTACGTTCCCCGCCCCCACCGTCGTGGACAAGACCGCTATCTCCTCTGCCGCCGCCACCAGTGAAAAGGGTGAAAACGGCCGTCTCATCACTGTGGATCTGAGCGGCTCCAACAAGGTTCACCTGGTTCTGGTAGGAAGCAAGTATTTCCTGTCCGAAAATACTTACATCGAGGCCAGCGCCGCTGCCGCCCAGAACGGCAACTTCATCAGTGGCCAGACCTCTGTGGACGGCAAGGGAGTTAAATCCGGCCGTGTGGTTGTAGAACGCGTTCCCGTAGATACGGAGAAGAAGACCTACAGCCTGGACGATGTTTATACGCTCAAATGTGTCCTCTTCTGCGAGGACGGAACTCCCTACAAAGTGGAATGGACGGGCAAACTGGCCTTCTATCCGGATCCCATCGTAGGTGACATCGTGGTGGAAAACAAACTGTCCGATGCCACTTCCGACACTGCTGCCGGTATGAAGAAGCATCTGATTACCCTTACCGATGGCGATGGCAACGCAGCTGCAGTCTTTGAGATCTTCGTGGATCCCGCCGCCACCAGCATCGCCGGCACTTACGAGTGCAAGGAGTATGCAGAAAACCTGGGTGAGGGTGGTATCATCGCCAATGGTTACAACTTCCCGGATTGGGGCATCTCCGGCGGTTCCTACTTCATGAAGGACGGCGTCCGTGTGGATGTGGCTGCCGGTCAGAAAGTGGTCATCGCTCCGCTTTCCGAGAAATCCTTCGTTTTCAATGTAGCCGGCACAGAATTCGTGGTTGGCGGCACTGAGGTGGGAGAAGGTCTGGTATTCGGCTTCGCCGGCACTGACACTGCTTCCGACACCGCTGCCGGCATGAAGAAGCATCTGGTCAACGTCACCGAAGACGGCGCTCCGGCTGCCACCTTCGAGCTCTTCGCCGAGCCCGGCGCCGACATCACCGGCACCTATCTCTGCAAGGAATATGCAGAGAACCTGGGCGAAGCCCTCATCATTGCCAATGGCTACAACTTCCCGGATTGGGGTATCTCCGGCGGTTCCTTCTACATGAAGGACGGCGCCCGTGTGGATATCAACGCCAACGAACTTGTAACCGTTGCCAAGGCTGGCGACAAACTCTATTCCTTCTGCGGAAACGGATTCACCTTCCTGGTTAAGTTCTAAGCAATGACTAAGACCCTCCGTATTTGGATATTTGTTACAATGGCACTGGGGATTCTGGTCCCCAGTGCCTGTAACAAGCCTGATAAACCCGATGACAACGGCCAGACAAACCTTATCGACTTGCTCAACGCCGAAGACAAGCTTTATCAGGACCTTACCATCCAGAGTCAGTACAAGGGACAGAAGATGACCTATTCGGTCTGGCTGCCCAATGGCTATGACGAGAATAAGGACTATCCTTTCCTGTACCTTCTCCATGGATACGAAACCGGAGACCAGAGCCATCTGGACCGCTACTGGGTGGAAAAGGGCAATGCTCAGGAAATCGCACGGAAGTATCTAAAAGACGGCGGCGTTCCCATGATCATCATCATGCCGAACGGTTTGTCCGACTTCTACATCGGCTTCAACAATCAGGATTACGAAAAGTATTTCCATCAGGAACTGATGCCGAAGGTGGAAAAATCCTTCAAGTGCAACGGAAAACGGGCCATTGCCGGTCTCTCGATGGGTGGATTCGGCACACTGTATTATGCATTGAGCTACCCGGAGAAGTTTACCTACGCCTATGCCATGAGCCCGGCTACCAGCATGAGCTGGTTCATCTCCCTGGATGGAATGAAGGCCAAGGCCGCTGCTTTGGCGACGGTGAACCCGCATCCCGACTTCACTATTGAGGTGGGAAATCAGGACACTACCGTCAGCAATGAGGATGCAAAGGCCCTGAGCGACGCCATCAATGCCGTAGCCCATTGTGAGTGGATTGCCCGGGACGGCATCCATTACTGGGACTTCTGGCAGGTCTGCCTTGAAAAAGCGCTCAAGAAAGTAGGAGAATCCTTTAAGTAAGTATCTGAACGGGCCGGACCTATTGACAAGGCCGGCCCATTTTACTTGAAAGACATGAAAAAAGCATTGATAGTATCAGCGCTTTTGGCAGCGTGTTACCTGCTGCGTGCGCAAACCATCGATTATCCCTTTCAGGATACCTCTCTCCCGGAAGAAGCCCGGTTGGACAATGCAGTATCCCTGATGACGGTGGACGAGAAAATCGGCACCATCGTAGGGCAGGGCGTTCCCCGTCTGGGGATTGCCGGTCCCGGAGCTACTGAAGCCATCCACGGTATCGTCCGTGGCGGAGACACCGAGCTGCCCGGCCTCAATACCGGCCAGTTTGGCGGCGGTGGCGGCTGGCCCGGCTGGACGCCTCCCAAATACCGAAACAGCACCGCTTTCCCCCAGGCTTACGGCGTGGGAGAGACCTGGGACCGCGAAATGGCGCACATCGTTGGCGACGTAATGTCCTACGAGGCACGTTTCTATTCCAACGGCAACCCCTTCATGAAATGCCTGGTTCTGTGGGCTCCCAATGCCGATCTGGCCCGTGACCCCCGCTGGGGCCGCACGGAGGAGAGCTTCGGCGAGGATCCCTACCTGGTGGGCGAACTGGTTGCCGCCGAGGTGAAGGGCATCCAGGGCGATGATCCCACCTACTGGCGGGGCGCCGCCCTCATGAAGCATTTCCTGGCAAACAGCAACGAGGACAACCGTTACCGTACGGACTCCCGCTTTGACGAGGAACTCTTCCGCGAATACTACAGCTACGGCTTCTGGAAAGGCGCCAAGGCCGGGGCCATGTCCCTGATGACCGCCTACAACGCCTACAACGGCATCCCCTGCATTGCCGCACCCTTCATCAAGGAGATCCTCTACGACGAGTGGGGCATGAAGGGAACCATCGTGGACGATGCGGGCGCGCTCCGCTTCATGTACCAACCGGGCATGCACGAATATGCCAAGGACGAGAACGAAGCCGTCCAGATGGCCCTGGAGGCGGGTCTTACCCGTTTCATCGATGCCCGTCCCGCCCAGGTACAGGCCGCCTATGACGCCGGATTCCTCTCCGAGGACCTGCTGGACGAGCGCACCAAGAGCAACCTCCGCACCATGCTCCGCCTGGGTCTGATGGACGCCGCCTGCCCATATGACGCACAGGAATTCGGCTCCGACGAAGACCTTCCCTGGGAGCGTCAGGAATTCAAAGACAAGGCCCGTCTGGTAACGCAGAAATCCGTTGTTCTCCTCAAGAACGAAGGAAATCTGCTCCCCCTGGACAAGAACAAGGTCAAAAAGATCGCCGTCTTTGGCAACAGGGCCGAAAAGGTGCTCAAGGACTGGTACGGCGCCCTGCCGGCCTATCGCGTGAGCCCGCTGGAAGGCATCCAGGCCAAGGTGGAAGGCACCGACGTGGAAGTGAAGTTCCAGCGCTGGGACTCCGACGGCAGTGCACAGGAACTGGCCAAATGGGCCGATGTCTGCATTGTGTGCGTGGGTAACTCCCCTGCCACCAGCCCGGACTGGGACGCCCAGTCCGTCCAGTCCCCCTGGGGCTACGGCGTGACCGCCGGTGACGGACGTGAATCCCTGGACCGCCGCAGCCTGCAGCTGGAAAGCGAAGACCTCATCAAGGTGGTCTGGCAGGCCAACCACAACACCGTGGTAACCCTCATCTCCAGCTTCCCCTTCGCCATCAACTGGACGGCCAAGAACGTCCCCGCCATCGTGCACATGACGCAGTGCAGCCAGGAGCTGGGCAATGCCCTTGCCGATGTCCTCTTCGGCGATTACAACCCCGCCGGACGTCTCACCCAGACCTGGGTAACCGACATCCTGGAGCTTCCCAACATGCTGGATTACGACATCCGCCACGGCCGCACCTACATGTACGCCAAGTCCAAACCCATCTTCCCCTTCGGCTTCGGCCTCAGTTATACCAGCTTCAAGTATTCCAAGATGAAGGTGCGCAAGGACGGTGACAACTATGTGGTTTCCTTCAACCTCAAGAACACCGGTTCCCGTGACGGCGAGGAAGTGGTTCAGCTTTACGCAAAATTCCGCGGCGACGACGCCTCCAAGCGCCTCCGCGGCTTTGAGCGTGTAGCCGTAAAGACCGGCGAAACCGTTCCCGTGGAACTTGTAATCCCGGCCGATGACCTCAAGCTCTGGGACAGCGAAAAGCACGATTGGGCTTTCCGCGGCAAGAAGGTGAAACTGATGCTGGGCGCCTCCTCGGAGGACATCCGCCTCAAGAAGAACCTGAAGTTCTAAGACACCAATTTAACAAAACACTGTATGAAAAAGATTTTAACTATCATGGCCATGGCTCTCCTTGCCGTTTCCACCCTCTCCGGACAGGAGCTCACCAACTTCGCCATGGGCGGACGCGGTCCCCGCATCGTCTCCCCCGAAGTGAAGGACGGTAAAGTGACCTTCCGGCTTGCCGCCAACTACGCTACCCGCGTTCAACTTTCCGGCAACTGGATGGCCAACCCCTGGACCGGCACCGAAGAAATGGTGAAGGGCGAAGGCGGCGTATGGGAAATCACCATCGACGCCCCGGAACCGGAAATCTACACCTACAATTTCATTGTGGACGGCGTTTCCGTTAACGACCCCCTCAACGACAAGGTGCAGCGTGACGGTACCCGTTACCTGAACATGCTCTTCATCCCCGGCGAACGCAGCGAGAACTATTACGAGGCCACCCAACACGGCTCCGTAACCTATCGCTGGTACGACTCCCCCAGCCTGGGCATCTCCCGCCGCATGACGGTGTATACCCCGTACGGCTACGAGAAGAATCCCAAGGCCAAGTATCCGGTGCTGTACCTCCTCCATGGCGGCGGCGGTGACGAAGAAGCCTGGACCTCCATGGGCCGCGCCGCCCAGATCCTGGACAACCTCATCGAGAAGGGTCTTGCAAAGCCGATGATTGTGGTAATGCCCAACGGCAACCCCAACCAGCGCGCAGCCAACACCCTGGGCCTTGAGACCGTGGAGATGGACCGAAACGATCCCAAGTGGCAGAACGCCTACGTCAATTCCCTGGTGAAGGAGATCATTCCTTTCATCGACAAGGAATACCGCACCGTTGCCAAGGCCGACGGCCGTGCTATCGCCGGCCTCTCCATGGGCGGCGGCCACACCACATCGGCCACCATCCTGTATCCCGGCACCTTCAGCTACATCTGCCCCCTCAGCTGCGGTATCCGCGAAAGCGAGGAACTGGACAATCAGCTGCTGGGCATCAAGAAAGCCGGCTACAAGCTGTACTGGATTGGCGTGGGTAAGGAAGACAACATGGCCTACCAGGGTTCCCTGGTTCTGGACAAGCACCTTACGGACCTGGGCATGCCGCACACCCTCTATGTGAGCGATGACGCCCACGTGTGGAAGAACTGGCGCCTGTACCTGAACACCTTCGCCCGCCTGCTCTTCAAGTAAGCAGCTGAGTGTAAGCGCATTAAAGAATCGTCCCTGTGTTTCGCGACACAGGGACGATTTGTTATCTGGTTGTAAATGTACGGATTAGCGGAACAGGGTGGGAGCGAGGGTCTGAAGATCGGCCCGCCAGGTGGTCCAACTGTGACCGGCCTGGGCGTTTTCCATATACTCGTACTTGAGGCCGTCCTTGTCCAGCTGGTCCCGGGTGTTCTTGCAGTTCTGGTACGCAATGTCCGTGGGACCGCCCTGGGTAAAGACCATCTTGCGGAAGCTGTTGAGCTTGGAAATGTTCTCCTTCACTTTAAGACGGGCCGATTCCGCAGCTGGCTCCTGCCCGGGGGCGAAGGAAGCGCTCAGCACCCACACATAGGCGAAGTCGTCCGGATGGGAGAAGGCCACTTCCATGGTCTCCATGCCGCCCATCGAAAGGCCGGCCACTGCGCGGTGATCCCTATCGGCCATTACATTATAGTTGGCCTCGATGAAGGGGATGATGGAGTTGTACATATCCTCGGCAAAGGGAGGAACCTCGTTCTGCACGTTGATGGTGCCGTTGGGCATGACCACAATCATGGGCACCATCTTGCCTTCGGCCAGGAGATTGTCCAGAATCCAGCCGGCAGCGCCCACACCGGGCCAGGAGGCATCATTGTCTCCGCCGCCGTGAATGAGGTACAGTACCGGAAGCTTATCGGCCGATTTCTCATAGCCGGCAGGGGTCCACACATGCAGGCGGCGCATTTCCTTCAGGTTCTTAGACCAGTAGAAACGCTGCGCCACGGCACCGTGCGGTACATCCTTGATATAGCCTTCGCCCTTGGTAAGGAGGGAAGACTGCTCTGCCGAGAGCGGAGCCTTGGGATCCTGCACGCGCACGCCGTCCACCGTGAAGTTATAGCGGAAAACGCCGTCGTCCAGGCCTTCGCAGATACCTTTCCATACGCCGTTATCGGCCTTTTCAAAGACGATGGGCTTGCCCCAGGGAAGGTCGCCGGAGACGGAAACCTGTGAGGCCTGGGGAGCATATATCTGGAACAGGACCTTTCCGTCCGGCAGCACACGGGTGCTCTGGAGGGTGTCATTGGGGGTGGGCTGAAAATTCCAGCCCTGGGCCGATGCGGCCACGGTGCAGCTTAAAAGGGCAAGAAGAGTTACGATACGTTTCATTGATGTTCAGATTTTGTGCAAAAATACTCATTCCAAATCGTTAAATTGTAGTTTGATTGTTCATATGTTTTCCCAAATGTTAACAGGGTTTCGGAATATCGGTAAGAATACGTATCTTTCGGTCAATGAATTAACAAGCACTAACCGATATGTACAAAAAACTAATTCTCTTGGCAACCGCGGCAGCCTTGCTGGCCGCCTGCTCCGGCCCCCGTTCTCCGCAGGACAAACTCACCATCAACGACAAGAAGATTGACGCCGTCATCGCCCAGATGACCCTGGAGGAGAAAGTGAACATGCTGCACAGCAAAACCAACATGTCCTCTGCCGGTGTAGAGCGGCTGGATATTGCCGACATGCATTATGCCGACGGACCTTTCGGCATCCGTGAAGAAGGTGTTCCCAACGGCTTCCAGAGTGCCGGCTGGAAACTGGATTCCGCCACTTATTTCCCTACCGGTAGCGCTCTCGCCGCTACCTGGAGCGAGGAACTGGCCTACAAGTATGGTACCGGTATGGGCAAGGAAGCCCGCCTGCGTGGCAAGGACGTAATCCTGGGCCCGGCCGTGAACATCCAGCGCCTGCCGGTGGGTGGCCGTACCTATGAGTATCTGAGTGAAGATCCTATCCTCTCCGCCGCCCTGTCCCTGGAGTACACCAAGGGTGTTCAGGACCAGGGAACGGCTGTGTGTATCAAACACTTCGCCGTCAACAATCAGGAGACCAACCGCGGCAGCGTGGATGCCCAGGTGGACGAGAGAACCCTTCGTGAAATCTATCTCAAGCCCTTCGAGCGTGCCATCATCGAAGGCGGCGCCATGAGCGTGATGCCTGCCTACAACAAGGTGAACGGCGACTATTGCTCGGAGAATGAGCACCTGCTGAATGAAATCCTCCGCGGCGAGTGGGGTTTCAAGGGCTTCACCGTTTCCGACTGGGGCGGCACACACAGCACCATGGGCGCCATGCTTCATGGCCTGAACGTACAGATGACCGGTTCCAACTATCTGGGCCAGCCCGTCATCGATTCCATTGCTACCGGAGCCCTCACCGAGGCCATGGTGGATGAGAAAGTCCGCCAGATTCTCCGCGTACGTTATGCCATCGAGGCCGTTCCAGACAATGTGGCCAACCAGGTGATGACTTCCCAGCCCGAATGCCAGGACATCGCCCTGCAGGTAGCCGAAAAGAGCATCGTCCTATTGAAGAACCAGGCCGGTATCCTGCCGCTTTCCAAGGAAGTGAAGAAGATTGCCGTTATCGGCCAGAATGCCGTCCTCAAGACCCAGTCCGGCGGCATGGGAGCCGGAGTGAAGGCCCTCTATGAAGTAACTCCGTTGGAAGGCATCGTAAAGCGCGCCGGCAGTAGCGTGGAGGTGGTTTACGCCCCCGGTTACAAGAATTTCCCGGGCCGCCGTTGGGGACCTCCTTCCGCTACGCCCAATCCGCTGGAGGCCCAGGCCATTGACGAGCCGGCCGATCCCGCTCTCCTCGCTGAAGCCGTCGCCCTGGCCAAGGAGGCCGATGTGGTCCTTTTCTTCGGCGGCACCAACAAGAGCATCGAGACGGAAGGCAGCGATCGTACCAATATCGATCTTCCTGTGGGGCAGAATGAGGTGGTGAAGGCTTTGTACGAAGCCAATCCGAACCTCGTGAGCATCCTCATCTCCGGCGGTCCCACGGATCTCCGCGAGCTGGAGCCGGTTTCCCCGGCCATCGTCCAGGGTTGGTGGAACGGCACCGAGGGCGGCACCGCCCTGGCCAAGGTGCTCTTCGGCGATATCGCCCCTTCCGGCAAACTCCCGTTCACCTTCCCCGCCCAGCTGGAAGACTCTCCGGCTTTTGCCATGGGCAACTTCCCGGACAAGAACGCCGGCGGAGACCTCTTCTCCCTCATGTACCGCCAGGATGTGCTCCAGATGAGCCCGGCAGAACGTCAGGCCTTCCTGGATTCCCTTCCCAAGCCCGAATCCAAGTACACGGAAGGCTCCCTGGTGGGTTACCGCTGGTTTGACACCAAGGACGTCAAGCCCATGTACGCCTTCGGTCATGGCCTTTCCTATGTGGACTTCCAGTACGGCGCCCTCAAGGCCACTGCCGGCAAGAAAGGCGTGAAGGTTACCTTCGACCTTGGCAACAACGGCAAGATGGAGGCCGATGAAGTGGTCCAGCTCTATGTACACCGCGTAGACGCCACCGTGGAATGGCCGTACAAGGAACTCAAGGCTTTCCAGAGGGTTACCCTGCAGCCCGGTGAGACCAAGACCGTCACCCTGGAGATTCCCGTGAACGACCTCCGCTACTGGAATGTGGAAAAGAATGCCTGGGATCTTGAGCACGGCCAGCTGGAAGTGCTGGTAGGCTCTGCCTCCGATGACATCCGCCAGAAGGCTGGCGTCTCCATCTAAACTCTAAGGAAAAACCTCAAAAAAAGACTGGCCTCAATTATCACAGAGGTCAGTCTTATTTTATTATCAGCCAATTGCTTACCAGAAGAGTTCCTGGACGAAGATGCCCAGATACTCTCTCCAGTTGCGCCAGATGTGGCCGCCTTCGCTTTCGTAGAGGGTGACGGGATAACCCATCTGGTCGCACCAGTCCTTGAGCTTCTTGGAGTTTACCATAACACCGTCGTCCTTGCCGCAGCCAATCCAGTAGAGTTTGGGCTTGGCGGCGAATACGGCCTTGAAGGCAGCTTCGTTGCCTTCCGGAGTGGCCACGCCGGAGAACAGGCCCACATACCCGAACTTCTTGGGATAATGCAGGGAAAGCATGCAGGACTGACGGCCGCCCATGGAAAGGCCGGCTACTGCCGTATTGGCATAACCCTTGGCCACGCGGTAATGCTGCTCCACAAAATCCATTACATCCGGGAAGCTGTCCTCAATTTCAATGGTGGACTGGGAACGGCTGTTCTCGAAGTTGGGCTGGAACATGTTCACGGCAGCACCGGGAGCGGCTCTGTTATACCAGACGCCGTTAGGCATTACCACAATCATGGGTTTGGCCAGGCCTTCGGCAATGAGGTTGTCCAGGATTTGGGCCGTACGGCCAAGATCGCTCCAGGCGTCCTCGTCACCACCGGAGCCGTGCAGCAGGTACAGCACCGGATACCAGGTGGAAGGGGAAGTCTCGTACTCCGGCGGCAGGTAGATGGTCATCCGGCGCTGGGACGAGAGGGTGGGACTGTCATACCATACATGGGAAACGGTGCCGTGCGGGACATCGTGGGCCTCATAATACCAGCCCTTGTCTCCGGGTTCCGAACTCATGACAAAGTAATTGGTCCAGGTGGAAACATCCCGGATCTGATAGATGTTGGACGGGTCCATGACCTTGTGGCCGTCTACCAGGATGGTGTAGGAATAAAGTTCTCCGGGAAGCGGTTCCGAAGTATAGGTCCAGAACCCTCCGGGCATCTCCTGCATGTCCACCAGACCGGGGGCAGAATACGTGAGTTTCTGGCCGCCCATGTCAATCTCGATGGGCCGGGCCGCCAGGAAATCTCCCGTAAGCTGTACCGTAATGGCTTTGGGTGCATGATAGCGGAACGTTACCGTATGGTCCGGATTGATTTGCGGGGAAACCAGGCCGGTTCCCGGGCCCAGCGCCTGCTGGGCAAAAGCCGCCACACTAAGGCAGGCAGCCACCAGAAGGAGGGTAAACTTTCTCATAGTATTGTGGTTAGTTAGCAGTATTCTTTCCGAAAGTTAGTCACTTTCACGGAAAAATGCAAATAAAACAATTGCCCCGCCTTTTCGGGCGGGGCAAATGACATCATAAAACCAACCTTGCTATTTGAAAAGCTTCTGCGCGAAAGTGTTCAGATACAGGCGCCAGTTGGCCCAGGTGTGACCACCGTCGGAGACGAAGTAGATGTGGTCCAGGCCCTGGGCGGTGAGGGTCTTGTCCAGTTCCTGGGAGCCCTGGAACAGGAAGTCGGCATCTCCGCAAGCCAGGAAATAGAGCTTGACACCAGCCTTCTTGAGATTGGCGATCTGCTCGGGAGTAGCGCTGCCGGCGGCGGAAAGCGGGCAGATGTAGTCGAACATCTGCGGATACATGATGGAAGCGGTGATGGTATGGCCGCCACCCATGGAAAGGCCTGCGATGGCGCGGGACTCCGGCTTGGGATTGGCGCGGAAGTTCTTTTCGATGAAGGGAACGATTTCCTCACAGAGGCTCACCACATAGCTGTTCCGCTCACGCTCGCTCATGTTCTGCATGGCGTTGCGGTCCCACTGCATGGGCTTCTCCGGGATATTGAGGGTGCGGGCGGCAGACTGGTTGGCGTTGCCGTTGGGCATTACCACAATCATAGGTTCTGCAAGGCCCTTCTCAATGAGGTTGTCCAGGATCTGGGCGGCACGGCCCATGGAAGTCCAGGCTTCCTCGTCACCGCCTGCGCCATGGAGCAGATAAAGGACGGGATACTTCTTCTTGGGGTTGCTCTCGTAGCCATAAGGGGTGTAGACCGTAAGGCGGCGGGGCATGCCCAGCACCTTGCTCTCGTACCAGGGATGGCTCACGGTGCCATGCTTGGAGGCCGATTCGCCATAGTTCTCCGTGCGGGCGCCGGGGGCGATGAACATGGACAGATAACGGGTACCGTCACGCTGGACAAGCACATTCTGGGGGTCATTCACTGAAACGCCGTCCACCACGAAGTTATAGGTGTAGATTTCGGCTTCCGGAAGGGGTACCTTCACTTCCCACACATTGTTTTCTCCGCGGAACATGTCGATGGTGCCGCCATAGGGATTGGGCATCCAGGAGCCGCTGAGTTTCACCACGGTGGCATAGTCGGCCTTGAGACGGAAGGTGACGCTGTCATTCTGGATTTCGGGAGAGATCACGGGGCGCATGCCTCGTCCGCCGAAATTGAAGTTGGCAAGTTCCTGAGCCTGCAGGGAACCGGCGATGGCCAGGGTAGCGGCCAAAAGGGTAAGGATTCGTTTCATTATTGTTTAAGGATTAGTAAGATATGCGTTTTTCGCTTTCCGAAGTTACGTCTTTTCAGCACAAAAAAAAAGAAGTCCCGATGTCCGGTAAAACATTTGAACATCGGGATAAACAAAAGTAGGAAACGGAACTAATCCAGCTGCTCCAGACCCAGGTCCTTGAAGGTGCGGGGGGCCGGGACGCCAGGCAGCGGTTTGCGGTCCTTGATCTGCTCCAGGGCTACCTCGATGGCCTTCAGCAGCTGCTCGTCCTCTCCGGCATACTCCTTAATGGGATCGTTGTCAAGGAGGATATCCGGATCCACGCCGTGGTTCTCCACAATCCACTGACCGGTCTTGCTGTCGTAATTGGTGAAGAAGGGCACACGCACATCCGTCCCGTCCAGATACGGCAGGGAGCCGCTGATACCCACGATACCGCCCCAGGTGCGCGTGCCGATGACGGTACCTAATTTGTTGGCCTTGAAGCTCCACGGGAACAGGTCTCCGTCGGAGGCCGAATACTTGTCGATCAGGAGCACCTTGGGACCGGTGTGCGTGCCCTCGGGCACGGTGCCGGTCATGGTGGACGTGCGGCTCATGGTCATGCGGTAAACCTCCCGCTGCAGGCGCTCGATCACCATCGGCGAAATGTTTCCGCCGCCGTTGGCACGGTCGTCCACGATGAGGGCTTCCTTGTCCAGCTGCGGGTAATAGTAGCGGGCGAACTCGCTCAGGCCCTCCTGGCTCATGTCCGGAATGTAGATATATCCCACCTTGCCGCCGGATTTCTCCTCCACGGTCCTGATGTTCTTCTGCACCCATTCATAGTGGTAGAGCGGATATTCGTCGCCGATGGGCTTTACCACCACCTTCTTTCCGCCCTCGGCGGGCTTGTCGGAGATGGTGAGTTCCGTAAGGACATCGGCCTTTCCAATGAGCAGCTGATAGATGTTGGCCACGGTCTTGGTGGGAACGCCGTCGATGGCCGTGATGTACTGCCCGGCTTTCACGCCCAGGCCCGGTTCCTGCAGCGGGGAACGGAGTTCGGGCCGATAGCTGGCGCCCTGCAGGATGCGGTCGATCTTGAAGTAGCCGCTGCGGTCCCTGGACAGTTCGGCACCCAGCAGGCCCATGGGGATACGCTCCGGCTTGGGATATTCGCCCGGAGTGATGTAGGCGTGACCGCTGGCCAGTTCGGAGATCATTTCCCCAATCACGTAGTTCAGGTCCAGACGGGTGCGCACATAAGGCAGCAGCACCTCGTATTTTTCCTTCACGCCCTGCCAGTTGCGGCCATGCATATTATCCAGGTAGTAACCGTCGCGGAAGGCACGCCACACCTCATCGAAAATCTGGGCCCACTCCTGGGGATAATCGATGAAAGCCACCATGTCGGAAGTGACCACCTCATCTCCGGGGCCGATCCGGGCGCCCATGGGGGCTGCCTGCATCTGGCCGCCACGCATCACCAGGGCCTTCTTGTCGGGATAGCGATACATTATACGGCCTTCTGCACATTCCTCGTCCTTGCCGCTGGCAAAATCATAGACACGGGTGCCCATGCCGCCACGGCCGCCGCGGCCGGCAGCCGCCGGGCCGCCAATTCCGCCGCCCATATACCAGACCTTCTTGCCGTCGCAGTACAGGGCCATTCCGGAAATGGGGAGTTTCACAACACGGTCCAGGATACCGTCCGGGTCCACTTTCACTTCCACCTTAGGAGCGGCATCCTTGCCTGCGGGAGCGCCCCTGCCGGGGCCGGCCGCCGGGCCTTCCGGCCTGGAGGGAGCCGCCTCATCGGCCTTCACCTCGGGATCCTTCACGATGAGCGGGGACGGGGTGTCCTTGGCCAGCATGGCAATATAGGTAGCACTCATGTTACCCATGGTAAAGTTCCACTCAATATTGCTGTACTGGGGATTCAGGTCCCGGTCCGAACGGAAGATAAGGTATTTGCCGTCCGCGCTGAAGAGCGGGGAGGACGAATTGTACCAGCGTTCGGTAACGGCATATTCCTTATTGGTGGTGAGATTGTACACATAAACTATGTTCATCTCGTTCTTGGCAGGACGGGTGTAGGTGATCCACTGGCTGTCCGGGGAATACTCCACTCCACGGAATTCGGCCTCCGGGCAGGTGAGTACTACCCGGCGGGTGCCGGAGGGCACTTCCACCTCCACCAGACGGTTCTTCCGGTCCGTATAGAGGATGTGCTTGCTGTCCGGGCTCCACTGCAGGGAACGGATGTAGGTATCGGCATTCTGGGTTATCTGCACGGGTGCACCGCCCTTGGCCACGTCGTAAAGATAGATTTCCGTCTCACCGGTGATATCGCCGATCCAGGCAATCCATTTGCCGTCCGGGCTCCAGTCGGCCCCGCGGTCGTTGGAACCGGCGCTGCGGCTCAGGTTGCGGGTTACGCCCTTCCCTACCGGCACGTCGAAGATTTCGCCACGGGCGCTGATCACAGCGCGGCTGCCGTCAGGAGAAAGGGAATAGGCCGTAGGCCGATTACCCACTTCCCGCCGCTCGGTGCGGGCATAGACCGCATCGGAAGCCAGACGGATGGGCACCTGTACGCTTTCCCGGGTGGCCGGGTCGAAACGGTAGATATAGCCGCCGTTCTCAAAGACGATGGTCTTTCCGTCGGTGGAAGGGAATTTCACATCGTATTTATCAAAGTTGGTCACCTTGCTGGTCTGCCTGGTCTTGGTGTTGTAGCAGAACAGGTTCATGATCATGTCCCGGTCGCTGGCAAAGAAGATTTCGTCGCCGATCCACATGGGGAAGATGTCCTGGGCAATGTTGTTGGTAACATTTTCCACTTTCTTGGCCTTAGGGTCCCAGATCCACACGTCATCGGCCATACCGCCCCGGTAGTATTTCCAGGTGCGGAATTCGCGCATCACGCGGTTGTAGGCCAGCTTCTTGCCGTCCGGGCTCCAGGAACTGAAGCCGCCTTCCGGCAGGGGGATCTCCTCCGGCATGCCGCCTTCCGGAGACACCTCCCAGAGCTTGCCGGGGAAGCCGTCGCCTATGCGGTTGCGGTACAGGATCTTCTTACCGTCCGGACTCCAGGTGATTACGATGTTGTTGGGGCCCATACGGTCTCCCAGGTCATCGCGGCCATTGGTGGAGGTGTAGGTGAGGCGGACCGGCTGGCCGCCTTCGGCAGGGATGCTGTACACCTCGCGGTTGCCGTCGTATTCGCCCGTGAAGGCGATGGTCTTTCCGTCCGGAGAGTAGCGGGCGAACATCTCATAGCCCACATGGGAAGTGAGCCGACGGGCCTCGCCGCCCGCCACGGGAACGGTCCAGAGGTCTCCGGCGTAGGAGAATGCGATTTCCCGGCCGTTGGTGGCGGGGAAACGGAGGAGGCGCGCCTCATCGGGACTTTGCGCCGATGCGCCGACGGCCGCTGCGGCCGCCAGGGCAAGAAGGGTGAGCATTCGTTTCATATAGTAAGGGTTATTTACGAAGTCTTAAGGAATTGGTAACCACGCAGATGCTGCTGAGTGCCATGCAGGCGGCCGCAATCATGGGATTGAGCAGCCAGCCCGTGAAAGGATACAGCACACCGGCGGCAATGGGCACGGCGGCCAGGTTGTAGAAAAACGCCCAGAACAGGTTCTCGCGTATCACGGAGACCGTCTTGCGGGAAAGACGGATGAGCTGCCGGATCTTCCCCAGGTCCGAAGACACCACTGTTACCTGCGCCGCATGGATGGCAATATCGGAACCGCTGCCCATGGCTATACCCAGGTCGGCCTGGGCCAGGGCGGCGCTGTCGTTGATGCCGTCCCCCACCATGGCCACCTTCTTCCCTTCCGCCTGCAGCTGAGCCACATAGCGGACCTTGTCTTCCGGCAGCACGTGTGCCTGGACGTGGCGTATGCCCGTTTCCAGCGCGGTCCGGCGGGCCGATACCTCGTTGTCGCCCGTGAGCATATGCACCTCCAGCTCATGTTCCTGCAGCACCTTCACGGCCTGCACCGCGCTGTCGCGGAGGTTGTCGGAGAGGGCCAGTACGGCATAGAGCCGTTTGGCGTCGAACAGAAGCGTGACCATATAGCCCTGGTCCATCCAAAGCTGAAGGGATTCCTCCAGAAGCGGAGAGATGCTCACCCCTTCCGGCATCACGGTCTGCAGCAGATCCAGATTGCCCACATAATAGCGGGTGCCTTCAACCGTGCCGCAGATGCCCCTTCCCAAAAGGGCTTCAAAGTCCTTCACCGGCAGCTGGCTACAGCCCCGGAGGGAGGCGCAGACAGATTCGGCCAGCGGATGGTCGCTCTGCTTCTCCAGGGAGAACAGCACGTCCCGGAGGTCCCGGGCCACGCCATCGGCCTCCAGGGCCAGCGACGGGTCCCACACGGATTCCACCACGGAAGGCTTTCCCTCCGTGAGCGTGCCGGTCTTGTCCATTACGATAGCATCCACCCGGGAGGCCACCTGCAGGCTTTCCGCATCTTTTATGAGGATGCCCTGGGAGGCAGCTTTCCCAATACCGGCGATGATGGCCGTGGGCGTTGCCAAACCCAGCGAACAGGGGCAGGCGATTACCAGCACCGCCACCATGGCCAGCAGGCCCAGCGTTACACCGTCCTCCGGAGCCAGGAAGATCCAGGCCAGCAGGGTAAGGATGGATATGCCGATAATCACCGGCACAAAAACGGCGGCAATCTTGTCCACCAGGTGCTGGATGGGCGCTTTGGAGCCCTGCGCATCCCGTACCATCCGGATAATGGCCGATAACACCGTATCTCCCCCCACCTTCTCCGCTACCACGTTGAGGGCGCCGTTCTGGTTGAAGGTGCCGGCATAGACCCGGTCCCCCTTCTGCTTCACCACGGGCATGGGTTCCCCGGTGAGCGTGCTTTCATCTACATAAGAGGCGCCGTCGGCCACCACCCCGTCCACGCCGATGCGTTGTCCGGGCTTGATGAGCACCAGCTCTCCCGGCCTTGCCTCCGCGCCCTGCGCCTGCAGGCCCATGAGGCCCCGTACGGCCGCCGTGGTGCTGTGTTTGGCCCTTTCTTCCAACAGGCGGCCCAGCAGGATGAAGGCCACGATCATGGTGGAAGATTCAAAATAAAGATGCGGCTGCAGGCCGCGGGAAGTCCATACCCCCGGGAACAGCAGGTTGAAGACACTGAAAAGATAGGAGATGCTGACGGACAGGGCCACCAGCGTATCCATATTGGCACTACCGTGCCGGACGGCCGAAAAGCCGGCCTTGAAAAAGCGGCGTCCGCACCAGAAAACCACCGGCGTGGCCAGGGCCCAGAGCAGAAATCCCTTGAGCGGGAAATCCTTGAAGCCCATGCCGATAAGCATCACCAGCGCGGCCAGGGCGGCGGCCAGGATGGTGTCTTGTTTCAGTTGGCGGAAAGAGGCTTCCCGGGCGGCTTCGGCATCGGCCTCCGCTTCGTCTTCCGAACCTTCCGTAAGAAGGTCGTACCCGGCATCCTGCACGGCTTTCCGAAGGGCTTCGGGCGTGGTGACGGCGTTGTCAAACTCCACCAGGGCGCTGTTGGAGGCCAGGCTTACGCTGGCGTCACAAACACCCGGAGCGCCTTTGAGGGCGCCCTCCACGCGGGCTACGCAGGCGGCGCAGCCCATGCCCTGCACGGGAAAACTCCGTTTGACGTTACTCATGCTCCCCGGTATTTAGCGGCTTGTTCCGCAATGAGGGAGGCATCGTCAAAGTAATTGATTTTCATGGCATCCTTCATCTCGTGAAGGGTTTGGGCGGCCACCTCGCGGGCAGCTTCCGAACCTTTCCTGAGGATGTCGTATACGGCGGGAATATCCTGTTCGTAGGCGTGACGGCGCGCCCGGATGGGATCCAGCCTGTCGTTCAGCACCTGGATGAGGAATTTCTTACACTTCATGTCTCCCAGGCCGCCCCGGCGGTAATGGTCCTTCAGTTCGTCCAGGTTGGCATAGTCCGGCCAGAACCTGGCAAAGTCATCGGCCTCGCAGAAGGCGTCCAAATACGTGAACACGGTATTGCCTTCCACCTTTCCGGGATCCTCCACCCGGAGATGTCCGGGATCCGTGAACATCCCCTTCACTTTCTGCTCCATCTCCTTGGGATCGTCGGAAAGGTAGATGCAGTTCCCCAGGGACTTGCTCATCTTGGCCTTGCCGTCCGTACCGGGCAGGCGCCGGCAGGCCAGGTTGGAGGGCAGCAGGATACTGGGTTCCACCAGCACGTCGCACTTATAGGTGCCGTTGAAGGAACGGACAATCTCCCGGCACTGTTCAATCATAGGTTCCTGGTCCTCCCCCACGGGCACCGTGGTGGCTTTGCAGAAACAGATATCGGCAGCCTGGGAGATGGGATAGGTGAAAAAGCCCACCGGAAGGCCCCGCACATTGTTGTCTTCCGTCTCGGCATTATAGCCGCGGAGGGCCATTTCCGTCTTCACGGTTGGATTCCGCTGCAGGCGCTGCACGGTTACAAGGTTGGAGAAGAACTGCGTCATCTCGTGCAGTTCCGGTATCTGGCTCTGGATAAAGAGCGTCACCTTCTCCGGGTCCAGGCCGCAGGACAGATAGTCCAGGGCCACCTCTATGATGTTCTGGCGCACCTTCTCCGGATTGTCGGCATTGTCCGTAAGGGCCTGCACGTCTGCGATGAACACGAACATGCGGTCATAATTACCCTCGTTCTGCAGCAGCACGCGGTTGCGCAGACTCCCCACATAATGTCCCAAATGCAATTTTCCGGTAGGGCGGTCGCCCGTTAGAATGATTCTTCCCATATAATCTGTTTTTGAATTACAAAAGTAATCAAAAAAAGCGAGGTGGGCAAGCGGTACTTGACAGGCTTGTTTTTTCTTATTAACTTGCACTGATTAACGCTAAGACATGCTGCGTCTCAAGATCATCCTGCTCACGGCTGTGCTTCTGCTTTGTCTCCGGGCTCCCGGACAGGGCAGGCTGGTCTCCGTCCTGCGGGAGCAGACCCTTACCCTGGAGCAGCAGATCGATTCGGTCGTCCTGGAATTCGGCCTGGATGTCCAGAAAAAAGACCTTGCCTATGCCTTCCGTCTCCTCAAGCTCATCAAAAGGAAGGTTCACTGCGTTGCCCTCACCTATCGCACCGTGGATCCCAAAGGAAGGGAGGTCATCGCTTCCGGTCTGGTCTCCTATCCCGAACACGGTCCCTGGCGGGGAACCGTGGAGATGTCCCCATACAACCGCGAAAAATCCCTTTGCGGCACTTCCCGTCTGTACACAACAGAAGTGCTGGCCTCTGTCTTGGGATATGTGGCGCTGATTCCGGACAATATCGGATACGGTGCAACGGACAGCCTCACCATCGCCTATCAGATGAGCGGGAACAGCGCGCTGGTATCGGCCCACCTCAGGGAAGCGGCCAAGGAGTATCTCCAGGAGCATCTGGACAGGAAACTCCCCCGCAAGACCTTCCTCTTCGGTTATTCCTTGGGAGCGCCCAATGCCCTGGCCCTGGCCTGCCACTATACCGATAATCCGGAAAGCGACGTCCGCCTGAAAGCCGTCTGCCTGGGCAGCGGGGCCTATGACCCGGCGCTTGCCTTGGACCTGATTCTCCAGCGCGGGGAAATGAGCTATCTGTTCTTTCCCGGCATGGTCCGCAGCCTGAACAGCTGGCTGGATGCCGGACTGGACCCGTCCCAACTGTTTTGCGGAAGGGTGCTGGAGGACTATGAAACCATCACCCAGGGGCTGGACAGCCCCCTGGACCTGGCACAGGAATACGGCACGGATATCCATTCTTACATGCATCCCCATTTCTTCAACGGCCAGGAAAGCCCGGACATCCTCCGTTTGAAGGAGGCCTTGAAGTCCCTGTCCCTCCTTTCGGAAACCCTTCACCCCCTGCCGGCATCCGTGGAAGTGGTCCTGCGCCATTCTGCCGAGGATGACATCGTCCCCGTGGCCTGCACCGACGCCCTCTACCAGCTACTGAAAGCGCCCTGGCACCAGGTAACCTACCACAGGAACAAAAAAGGAACGCACTACGAAACCGCAGTGCGCTCCTTCATTGACTTAGCGTTGATTCTGCTGTAAATCAGGCCGATGGCTTACTGCTCGTCCGGACCCTGGTCCTGCGGACCGGGCTGCGGGCCGCCGCCGAAAGGACCCTGAGGACCACCCTGGAACGGACCCTGAGGGCCGCCCTGCGGGCCGCCCTGGGCCTGCTGGCCGGCCTGGTACATCTTTTCGAAGGCCTTGTTCAGGGCTTCGGAGTAGCGGTCGATATCGGCCAGGTTCTGGGCCTTTACGGCCTCCTTCAGCAGGTTGCAGTTGCTTTCCACTTCGGCCTTGATATCGGCAGGGACCTTGTCGCCGTTCTCCTTCAGGAACTTTTCGGCCTGGAAGGTGAGGGCGTCGGCGCTGTTGATCTTGTCGATGCGTTCCTTCTCGGCCTTGTCGGCGGCTTCGTTGGCCTTGGCCTCGTCCCGCATGCGCTGGATTTCGGCATCCGACAGGCCGCTGGAGGCCTCGATGCGGATGTGCTGCTCCTTGCCGGTAGCCTTATCCACGGCCGATACGTTCAGGATGCCGTTGGCATCGATATCGAAGGTAACCTCGATCTGGGGCACGCCGCGCGGTGCGGGTGCAATGCCGTCCAGATGGAAGATGCCTATCTGCTTGTTGTCCTTGGCCATGGGGCGCTCGCCCTGCAGCACGCGGATTTCCACGCCGGGCTGGTTATCGGCCGCGGTGGAGAAGATCTGGCTCTTCTTGGCGGGGATGGTGGTGTTGGATTCGATGAGCTTGGTCATAACGCCGCCCAGGGTTTCGATACCCAGGGAAAGCGGAGTCACATCCAGCAGCAGCACGTCCTTCACGTCGCCGGCCAGCACACCGCCCTGGATGGATGCGCCGATGGCAACCACCTCGTCCGGGTTCACGCTCTTGTTGGGCTCCTTGCCGAAGAAGTTCTTCACCAGCTCCTGTACGTAAGGGATACGGGTGGAACCGCCCACCAGGAGGACCTCGTCAATGTCGGAGGGGTTCAGATGTGCATCGCTCAGGGCCTGGCGGCAAGGGGCGATGGAACGCTGGAAGAGGGCGTCGGAAAGCTGCTCGAACTTGGAGCGGGTAAGGGTTTTGGCCAGGTGCTTGGGCACACCGTCCACCGGCATGATGTACGGGAGGTTGATCTCCGTGGAAGTCTGGCTGGAAAGTTCAATCTTGGCCTTTTCGGCGGCTTCCTTCAGACGCTGGAGGGCCATCGGGTCCTTCTTGAGGTCCACACCGCCGTTTTCGGCCGCAAACTCCTGGGCCAGCCAGTCGATGATCACCTGGTCGAAGTCGTCGCCGCCCAGATGGGTGTCGCCGTTGGTGGAAAGCACCTCGAACACGCCGTCGCCCAGCTGCAGGATGGAGATATCGAAGGTACCGCCACCCAGGTCGTACACAGCCACTTTCATGTCCTTGTCCTTCTTGTCAAGGCCGTATGCCAGGGCTGCGGCGGTGGGCTCGTTGATGATACGCTTCACGTCCAGGCCAGCGATGCGGCCAGCCTCCTTGGTGGCCTGGCGCTGGGAATCGCTGAAGTATGCGGGAACGGTGATAACAGCCTCCGTAACCTCCTGGCGCAGATACTCTTCGGCCGTCTTCTTCATCTTCTGGAGGATCATGGCCGATATCTCCTGCGGCGTATAGAGCTTGCCGCTGATGTCCACGCGCGGGGTATTGTTTTCTCCGCGGACCACCTTATAGGGGACGCGGTTGACTTCGGTGGTCACCTGGTCAAAGGTCTCACCCATGAAACGCTTGATGGAGAACACCGTGTTGTGGGGATTGGTGATGGCCTGACGCTTGGCCGGAGAGCCGATCTTACGCTCGCCGCCGTCGGTGAAAGCCACCACGGAAGGGGTAGTGCGCTGCCCCTCGTTGTTGATGATGACGGTAGGCTGGTTGCCTTCCATCACTGCGACACAGGAATTAGTGGTTCCCAGGTCGATGCCGATAATCTTACCCATAGTATTGATTGTTTACTTGTTTTACAAAAATAGGCGCCACCCGGTCTGGGTGACGCCATAGGATTATCGAACATCGTGCCAGCCGCCATTGGCTGACAATTTGGCAGAAGATGGTGTGTCAGAAGCGCCAGCCAAGGGTTAAAAGGGCGTCTACCAGGAAAGATTTCACTTCGATTTCCGGAGTAAGGATGCTTTCCCAGATATACTTGTCCTGATAACTCTCAACGTTGGGAGCGTAATAGTAATAATAAGGGATCAAATACTCGCTGGGAACGGTTCTGAGGCGGACGGCCATATCCATATAGAAATGTCCGCCGGAGGAATAGCCGGCACCCAGGGAGAAGGCATGCTTGAGCAGGGAGGCATAGTCCCGTTCCGCTCCGGTGGTGAGGTTATAGCCCGCACGCAGGGAAACGGAAGGGAGGACCTTCATTTCCAGGCCTGCCCGCAGCATATGGGAAATGCCCAGGACCTGCTGGATCTCCTTATTCTGCTCATAGAATGTCGATTCCACGAAGCCCACTTCCTCCGAAGTGTCGATGGCAAAGCGGTTGGCGCCATAGTTTACCATTTCATAATCTGCGCTCAGCACAGCCAGGGTGCCCAGGGAGAAGGCCAGGCCGGCGTTGAACCGCAGGGGTTCGCGCAGGACATAGCTCCACTGGTCTTCCGGCGAAGAGGCCGACGGATAGGCCTTGCCCGACAGGCTCACCTGTCCCTTATAACCATAACGTTCCGTGATGTGCAGGATGGTGGGCGTCTGCACGGCCGCAGCCAGGCGCAGCGAAGGGAAGGGACGCCACAGGACGCCGGCCTTCAGATACAGGCCGGTGCCGGAAGCCCGGTAGTTATACTGCATGAGCAGGGAGGTGAAACGGGCCGTGGTACCGTCGGCATAGCCGATGGTGGGGAACTCGTTCTCGTTGGCCGGACTCTCCTGCCAATACTCCACCTGGTTGTAATTAAGATTGGTTAAGCCCAGGTTGGCACCCAAATAGAAGCGGTCCGAGAAGTTGAGGGCGAAGTTCAGCAGGAAATCGCTCTTATAGCCGTTGGTCTGGCGTCCGTATTTCTGGAACACCGGAGCGGCCAGGCGGAAATTCCCCGCTTCGTCCCGCACTTCCGTGAGGGCGATGTAGGCCCCGTCCATTCCTTCCACACCGCTGATCATGCCGCTGCGGTAGCCTACCATATCCCGCCACAAGGCCGGGGATTCGTACCAGTCCTGGCTTCCCAATGCATATTCGGAGTAGCCGTCGGCCGATGAGGCCAGCGAAGCCGCAAAGGAATTATCCACGTTCACACCCGCCGCGTTGAAACGGGAGGTGAAATTGTTGGTGGAATTGAAGGAAAAACCGAAGGCATAGCGCTTGAGTCCGCGGCGCCTGCCGGTATCCATGGAAGTGATATACGACAGATTGGGCATCTTGAGCCGCATGTAGCCTGTCCGGAACTGATCCCCGAAGCCGATGGGCTGGGTATCCCCCTCCAGGACGGTTCCGGTGGCGGAAGCCGACGAGAAGGTAAGGGCCGGTGTCAAGGAGAACTGGGAGTATGCGGCAACGGCCGACCCGGCCGGGTTGAAAACCAGGGTCCCGGGGTCTCCGCCGATGGCGGTTACGGCATTGCCCATGCCCACGGTACGGGCCGTACCACTATATACATTCTCCGAGAACAGCAGGGCGTCCTGCCAGTTCTGGGCAGCGGCCGGTACTACGGCCGCTACCATCAAAATGATGGTATATAATCTTTTCATTTTCTTGCTGCTCAATTAATTATCTACGACCACCGGAGGATCCGCCACCGGAGGAACGGCTGCCACCACCGCCGCCACCGCCGGAATAACCGCCGCCGGAAGAACGGCTGGAGGAGCTGCTGCTACCGGAATAACCACCGCCGGAGGAACGGCTGGAAGAGCTGCTGCTACCGGAGTAACCGCCACCGGAGGAACGGCTGGAAGAGCTGCTGCCACCGGAGTAGCCGCCGGAAGAGCGGGTGGAGCTGCTGCTGCCGGCAGAACGGGCGGAACTGCCGGAAGAGGAGCTGCGGTAGTTGCCGGAAGAAGAACCGGAACTGCGGTACGTACCGGAAGAGGAAGAGCCGGAGCGGGAACTGCCCACGGAGCCCGTGCTGCGCGTAGCCGAAGCGGCCCGGGAAGCGGAAGTGGCCCTGGATGCAGAAGTTGCCCTGGAAGCGGATGTGGCCCTTGAAGCGGACGTGGCCCGGGTGGCGGCAGAGCTGCTGCTGCGGTTCACGGACGAAGAGCGTACCGAAGTGCCTGTCCGCGATGCGGATGAGGAACGCGTGAGCACGCTGGTACGCGCCGAAGCATTACGGGAAACGGCAGAGCCGGAACGCACAGCTACGTTACCGTCCCGGTGACCCAGCTGGGCACCGCGGGAAGGCTCCCAACGATGGCCGATGGCGCCCCAGTTGTAATAATAGCCGGGATAGTAGCCATAGTAATACGGATAGTCCCAATAATAGCCGTAATAGCCATAGGGATAATAATACCAGGAACTGTAATACCAGGGGCTGTAATAACCGTACCAGGAGTTCCCGTACCAGTCGTAATACCAGGAATCATAGTACCAGGGATCGTATCCCCAGGCGCTGTAACGCCAGGGATAGTAACGCCAGGAGCCATAATACCAGGGACTGTACATGTAATAATTGCGGAAATACCAGGGGCTGTAGGCGAAGGAATAATTCCATGCCCAGGATGGCGTATCCTCTACGGTAATGATGGTATTGTCCTTGTTAAAACGGATGCTCTTGCCTGCGGGGACAACCAGGGTGTCGCCTCCGCTCAGGATATAAGCTTCGGACGACCGGCTGTCTGCAAGAAGATTGTCAAGCTGGTCCTGGGAAACCGTCGGCACCTGTTCCGCCACAGGGCGGACATAGATACCGTCATCGTAGGTCTGGGTCTGAAGCCCGCCCACGGTTGCGCAGGACAGAGCGGCAAAGGCACCTAGTGCATATGCCATAAATCTCTTTTTCATCGTCAGTACCTCCTTTTATCCAATAAAAATAAGTATCTTTGCGCCGGAATCTCCGGCTCACGGAACCTACATCAAAATCTGTACCCGTTTTCCGTGTTCAAGAGACAATAATAAGCACAAAAAAGAAAAAAAACAATAAAACTATGGCAAAAGAGGTTACAAAACGGGAAGAGAACTACTCCCAGTGGTACAATGACCTGGTTGTAAAGGCCGACCTGGCAGAGCAGTCCGCCGTACGCGGCTGCATGGTTATCAAGCCCTATGGATACGCCATCTGGGAAAAGATGCAGCGCATCCTGGACGACATGTTCAAGGCAACGGGCGTCAAGAATGCATACTTCCCCCTCTTCATCCCCAAGAGTTTCTTCAGCCGGGAGGCGGAACACGTGGCAGGCTTTGCCAAGGAGTGCGCGGTGGTCACCCATCACCGTCTGATGAACGACCCTAAGGGCAACGGCATCGTGGTGGACCCGGAGGCCAAGCTGGAAGAAGAACTCATCGTGCGTCCCACCTCGGAAACCATCATCTGGGATACCTATAAGAACTGGATCCACAGCTGGCGGGACCTGCCCGTGCTGTGCAACCAGTGGTGCAACGTGGTTCGCTGGGAGATGCGCACCCGCCTGTTCCTCCGTACGGCCGAATTCCTGTGGCAGGAAGGCCATACCGCCCACGCCACAGCCGAAGAGGCCGAAGCCCGCAAGCAGCAGATGGTGGATGTGTACGCCAAGTTCGCCCGTGAGGTGATGGCCCTGCCCGTGGTGGTGGGCCACAAGAGCCCCGGAGAGCGTTTCGCCGGCGCCCTGGACACCATGACCATAGAGGCCCTCATGCAGGACGGCAAGGCCCTGCAGGCCGGCACCTCGCACTTCCTGGGGCAGAACTTCGCCAAGAGCTTCAACGTCACCTTCACCAACAAGGAAGGCAAGGAAGAATTCGTCTGGGCCACCTCCTGGGGTGTTTCCACCCGTCTGATGGGCGCGCTCATCATGGCCCACGGAGACGACAACGGTCTGGTGCTCCCGCCCGCCCTGGCTCCCATCCAGGTGGTGATGGTTCCCATTTACAAGAGCGAGGAAGAGCGCAACGCCGTGCTGGACAAGATGTTCTCCCTCAAGAAAGTGCTGGAGGCCAAGGGCCATAGCGTGGAAGTGGACGACAGGGACACCCTGCGCCCTGGCTTCAAGTTCGCAGAATGGGAACTGAAGGGCGTGCCGGTGCGTCTGGCCATGGGCCCGCGGGACCTGCAGAACGGCACCGTGGAAGTATGCCGCCGGGACACCCTGGAGAAGATCTCCGAACCCCTGGAAGGTCTGGAAGACCGCATCATCGGCCTTTTGGACGATATCCAGAAGGGTATTTACAACAAAGCCCTTGCTTTCCGGGACGCTTCCATCCGCAAGGTGGACACTTGGGAAGAGTTCAAGGAAGAAATTGAAAAAGGCGGTTTCCTGCTCTGCCACTGGGACGGCACCGCAGAAACCGAAGCCCGCATCCAGGAAGAGACCAAGGCAACCATCCGCTGCATCCCCGTGGACAGTGCCGTATGCATGGAAGAAGGCAAGTGCATCTATACCGGCAAGCCTTCCCACCAGCGGGTCCTCTTCGCAAGATCTTATTAATTATGAAAAGAGTACTAACCCTTTTAGCCATGCTGGCCACCCTGGCGGCATCGGCCCAGAATAACAATACCCAGGATATCATGGCAGCTGCCGCCGCCGCGCTCAGCGCTGCGGAAGATGTCCCCGTGAAGGAGGAGAAGCCCCGCTACTGGACCAACACCTTCCTCACCAACATCAGCTTTGGCCAAACCTACCTTAGCCAGTGGGCCGCAGGTGGCTACAGCAACATCTCCCTGGCCGGCAACGTGGACGCCAGCGCCAATTACGCCAAGGATAAACTGCTGGGTACCAACCGTCTCCAGCTGGACTACGGCTTCCTTTATTCGGCCGACAAGCCCATCGCCCAGAAGAACAAGGACCGCATCTACTTCGAGTCCAAGTGGGGCTACGAGACGCCGGTGAAAAACCTGGCCTATTCCGCCAGCTTCGACTTCAAGACCCAGTTCGGCAACAACTACAACTACAAGTCTCCCTCGGACGCCCTGTTTGAGAAGTATCCGGACAACCCTTCCGCCGCCTGGCGGGAGGCTGCCAAGAACAACCTCAAGTCCGGCTTCTTCGCTCCCGCCTACATCAATCTGGGCGTGGGTGTGCTATGGACGCCGGCCCCGTGGTTCTCCCTCAACGTGGCCCCCATCTCCGGCGGCGGCGTTATAGTGAGCATCCCGGAACTGCGCAAGACCTACGGCATGGACCTGTTGGAAGGGACGGAAGACCAGTACAAGAGCTGGCGTCTGGAGTTCGGTACCCAGATCAAGGCCGATATGGCCTGGGTAATCAACGACGTATTCTCCTACGCCACCCAGCTCACCCTGTTCTACAACTATCTTACTCCCAAGGTGGAACCCCGTATCACCTGGGACAACAAGATAATCTGGAAACTGGCCAAATACTTCGCACTCACCGTTTCCACCAACATGATCTACGACCCGCGCGTACTTGTACGCGACACGGACGGAGACGGCAAGGGTGACGTAAAGGGTGTACAGTTCAAGGAATTCCTGGAGTTCGGTTTCACCTATACCCTTACCAACAAGAAATAGGAAATGTTGCTCCTGGCAGTAAGCGGAGGCATCGATTCGGTATGCCTCACCCGGAAGGTCCGTCTGGAAGGCGGGCCTTTCGCAATCGCTCACTGCAACTTCGGGCTGCGGGGAGAGGAAAGCGATGCCGATGAGGCTTTCGTCCGCTCGCTGGCCCGGTCCCTGGATGTTCCCATCCATGTAAAACGATTCGATACGGAGGCGTATGCATCGGCCCAGGGAATCAGTGTGGAAATGGCGGCCCGGCGGCTCCGTTACCACTGGTTCGGAGAACTCTGCTGGGAATTCGGATACGCCGGCGTGGCGGTGGCCCACAATGCCAACGACAATGCGGAAACGCTGCTGCTCAATTTGTTACGCGGAACCGGCATTCGCGGCATCCTGGGCATGAAGGCCGAAGGCTTTATCCCGGACCCGGAATTTGGGGACATTCCCCTGCTGCGCCCGCTGCTGGGCATGACCCGCGCAGAAATAGAAGCCTATGCCAAAGAGCAGGGGCTAAGCTGGCGGGAAGACAGCACCAACGCCTCCACAAACTACAAACGGAACAAGATCCGCAATCTGGTGTTTCCTGTGTTCCGGGAAATCAATCCCCGCTTCGTAGAAACCCTCAACCGGGACATGGAGAGGTTTGAATCCGAAATCTCTCCCCTTTTGGACCAAGTCCAGGCCAGTTCTGGACTTAGTCCCATTTCAGGGGGTGGACCAGGTCCAGCAAGTGTGCCCCCGAGAGCCCTAGAAGGCAAAAGTGGTGGACTTGGTCCAGGAGGAAAAAGTGGACCAGGTCCAAATTGCGGGTGGACCAGGTCCAAAAAAGGGATGGACCAAGTCCAGCCGGGCTGGGAGGCCATAGAAGAAGAGTGGGACGGAAGCAAGGAGGTGAAGCAGCCGGAAGGGATGCTCATCCTGGATGCCGACAAGGCTGGGGAGCTGGTGGAAGGCCGATGGGAAAGCGGCGACTGGATCCGTCCGCTGGGCGCACCGGGCAGGAAGAAAATGCAGGACTGGTTCACGGACCATCACATCCCGGCCGATGAGAAACCTTTCGTGGTGCTGTTCAAAAGCGCCCGGGACCCGCATCACGTCCTGGCCGTTGCCGGCTGCTGCATAGACCATTCCGTACGCGTTACAAAAACCACCCGCCGCATCATTCGCATATCCGCGAAAAATGATTAAATTTGTAGGATATAAAAAAAGATATATAAATAGTTAACAATATGAATCGCAAAGTACTTCTCATGATCCTGGACGGCTGGGGTGAAGGCCGCCACGACTATTCCAATGCCATCTGGGCACAGGGCACTCCCAACATTGACGCCCTCCGGGCCAAATATCCCTACGGCCATCTGCAGGCTTGCGGCGAATACGTGGGCCTGCCGGACGGCCAGATGGGCAACTCCGAGGTGGGTCACATGAACCTGGGTGCCGGTCGTGTGGTATATCAGGACCTGGTGAAGATCAATATCGCCTGCCGGGAGCACAAACTCCTGGAAAACAAAGAGATAAAGGCCGCTTATGAGTATGTGAAGACCAGCGGCAAGAAGCTGCACCTGATGGGCCTCACCTCCCATGGCGGCGTGCACAGCAGCCTGGATCACGTGTACGAGTTCCTGCGTGTGGCCAAGGAAGAAGGCCTGGACAAAGTATACGTGCACGCCTTCATGGACGGCCGCGATACGGATCCCCGCAGCGGCCTGGGTTTCGTGAGGGAGCTGGAAGAGAAGATGGCCGAAACCACCGGCAAGGTGGCCTCTGTCTGCGGCCGCTTCTATGCCATGGACCGCGACAAGCGCTGGAACCGCGTGAAGGAAGCCTACGACCTCCTGGTGGAAGGCAAGGGCGCCGCGTTCGCATCGGCCCAGGAGGGCATCCAGGCCAGTTATGACGCCGACGTTACGGACGAATTCATCAAGCCCATCGTGGTTACGGAAAACGGAAAGCCCGTTGCAACCATTGAGGAAGGCGACGCCGTAATCTTCTACAACTTCCGCAACGACAGGGCCCGCGAGCTCACCGCCGCCCTCACCCAGAAGGACATGCCGGAGGAAGGGATGCACACCCTCCCGCTGTACTACTGCTGCCTTACCCCCTACGACGCCTCCTTCACCGGCGTACATATCCTCTTTGACAAGGAACTGGTGCAGGACACCCTGGGAGAGACCGTCTCCAAGGCCGGAAAGCATCAGCTGCGTATTGCAGAAACGGAGAAATACGCCCATGTGACCTTCTTCTTCAACGGCGGCCGCGAGACCGTGTTCGAGAACGAAGACCGCATCCTGGTGAACAGCCCCAAGGTGCCCACCTACGACCTGCTGCCGCAGATGAGCGCCCCGGAAGTGGCCGAAAAACTCATCGACCAGATCCGCTCCGAGAAGCAGGACATGATTATCCTCAACTTCGCCAACGGAGACATGGTGGGCCATACCGGCGTATATACCGCCGTCACCCAGACCGTGGCCTGCATCGACAAGCTGGTGGGCCGCGTGGTGGAAGAGGCCATCGCCCATGACTATGTGGTGCTCCTCACCGCCGACCATGGAAATGCCGATTATGAAGTGAATCCGGACGGCACCCCCAACACCGCCCACTCCCTGAACACCGTCCAGTTTGTTGTCATTAACGCCGGAGATGCCGTGAAGACCGTAAAGGACGGAGCCCTCTGCAACGTGGCTCCCACCATCCTCAAGCTGATGGGCATCCCGCAGCCCGCCGCCATGACGGCCCAGCCGCTGATCTAGGTTCCGGATTCTTCAGATTCTTCAGATTCTTCACTTCGTTCAGAATGACAATGGAACTGAGTGCCAAGTTTTTAGCGCAGCTGCTCAAGGGAACCGTAGATGGTGACCCGGATGCCGTTGCAACCAAATTCGCCAAGATCGAGCATGGAAAACCCGGCTCCCTGAGCTTCTTCGCCAATCCCAAGTACGAGCAGTACGTTTACTCCAGCAAAGCCTCCATCATGCTGGTGAACAAAGACTTCCAGCCCAAGGAACCGGTGACACCCACCCTGGTGCGGGTAGAGAACGCCTACTCGGCCATCGCGGATTTGCTCAAATACGTGTCCAGCCAGAAAAAGAAGGCCGGAAGGCACCGCAGCCTGCTGGCCCGCTGGTATCCTTTCTCCAGCAAATTCGGCAAGAATGTGTACCTGGGGGCCTTCTCCTATGTGGGCCGGCGCGTCCGCATCGGCGACAACACGGTAATCCGCGAACACGTTACCATCGGCGAGGATACCGTCATCGGCAAGAACTGCCTCATCTACCCCGGCGTGCACATCTATCCGGGCATGGTGATCGGCGACAATGTGATCCTGCACGCCGGATGCATCATCGGCTCGGACGGTTTCGGCAATGCGCCGCGCCCGGACGGCAGCTGGGAAAAGATCGAGCACCTGGGGAACGTGATCATCGGCAACGACGTAGAAATCGGCGCCAATACCACCGTAGACCGCGCCCAGATGGAATCCACCATCATCGGCAACGGCGTCCGCATCGACAACCTGTGCCAGATTGCGCACAACGTGATTATCGGGGACCATACCGCCATGGCCGCGCAGTGCGGCATCGCCGGTTCCACCCAAATTGGAAAGCACTGCCTCCTGGCCGGCCAGGTGGGCATCGTGGGGCACCTCAAGGTTGCCGACCATACCACCATCCTGGCCAAGAGCGGCCTCATCGGCAATGTGAAGGAAGAGGGCGAATACCTCTTTGGTACCCCCGCCATCTCCCGCAGCGTTTACCTGAGGGCCTACGCCAAATTCAAAGAATCCGGCACGGAATAGCCCCTTTTGGGAATCACACATATTTTGATTAACTTTGCAGACTTTTAGTTAGCTAGATAAGGATGCAAAGTAATCAGCATACCCTCAAAAAGATATATTATTTTCAGGGAAAAGGGCTTCACACAGGCACTTATGCCCATATGAAGCTATTGCCCGCAGCGGCCAATACCGGCATTGTCTTCCGCCGTACGGACCTGCGCTCCAAGCCGGAGATCGAGGCCGTGGCAGACAATGTCTCCAACACCGCCCGCAGCACCACCATTTCCCACAATGAGGCCGTGGTAGTTACCATCGAGCACCTGATGTCGGCCTTTACCGGACTGGGCATAGACAATGCCCTGGTGGAGATGGACAATATAGAGGTGCCCATCCTGGACGGCAGCGCCAGGCCGTATGTGGAAGCCATCATGAAGGATGGCCTGCAGGACCAGGGAGAGCCCCGGAAGTACATAGACATCCCCCAGTCGCTGGAAATCCGGGACGACAAGAAAGGCTCCTGGGTGCGCATCGAACCCGCCGCTTCCCCGTCGGCCGATATTACCGTGGACTTCAATTCCAAGATCCTGGGCATCCAGAGCGCCCATTGGGACCTCCAGACAGACTATGCCAAGGAGATTGGAGTGTGCCGCACCTTCGTTTTCTTCCACGAGATTGAATACCTGTTCCGCAACAACCTCATCAAAGGCGGAGACGTGGACAACGCCATCGTAATCGTGGAGAATCCGGTGAGCGAGGAGCAGTTGAGCAGCCTCCAGAACCTGTTCAACCTGCCCGGCGTACGCCCCACGGCGGAAGGCTATCTGAACAACCTGGAACTGCATTTCCCGGACGAATGCGGCCGGCACAAGATGCTGGACCTGCTGGGAGATCTCCGTCTTGCCGGCGGCTACCTTAACGCCCGCATCACCGCCTACAAACCCGGACATTCCATTAACACCAAGGCTGCCAAGGCCCTGAGGGCCCTGCTATAATAAGAGAACGTTATGAACAAAATCCATCCGATGGCCTGTGTGAGCCCGGAAGCCAAGTTGGGAGACAATGTCGAGGTGGGGCCGTTCGCCTTCATCGACGCCCATGTGGAAATCGGCGACGGTTGCCGCATCCTGAACAATGCCACCATTTTCAACCACGTTAGAATGGGAAAGGATTGCTGCGTCTTTCCGGGTGCCGTAGTGGGCGCCATCCCGCAGGACCTCAAGTTTGAAGGAGAGGAATCCTGGGTGGAGATCGGCGACCGCGTGAACATCCGCGAATGCGCCACCATCAACCGGGGCACCAAGGCCAGCGGCAAGGGCGTCACCCGTGTGGGAGACGACACCCTGGTGATGTCGTACGTGCACATCGCCCACGACTGCCAGATCGGCAGGCACTGCATCCTGGTCAGCTACACAGGTTTGGCCGGAGAAACGGACGTGCACGACTGGGCCATCCTGGCCGGCAACTGCGGCTGCCACCAGTTCACCCGCCTGGGCACCCATTCCTTTATGGCCGCCTACAGCAAGACGGGCAAAGACATCCCCCCGTACGCCATGGCCGGCCGGGATCCCGTTTCCTTCGAAGGCGTGAACCGCGTGGGCCTGCTGCGCCGCGGTTTCACCGAGAAAGACGTGGACGAAATCAAGGCCATCTACGACGCCCTCTATTTCCAGGGCATGAACGTGAGCCAGGCGGTGGAGTACATCCAGGAACATTTCCCTGCCTCAGTGCACCGGGACACCATCCTGGAATTCATCCGGGGCTCCAAACGCGGCATCATTCCCAAGCCGCGCCAGTAAGTGCTCCTTACCACCGCATACTTTCCGCCTGTGAGCTGGCTGGCCCTGGCGGCACGCGATATGACCCTGTCCGCCGACAGGGTTTTACCGTCTGTGGTCCAGCTGGAGGCCTGTGAGAACTACCAGAAGCAAAGTTACCGCAACCGCTGCTACATCCTGGCCGGCGACGGCCCCCAGATGCTGCAGGTGCCGGTAGTACACGGGGACTCCCAGGCCATAAGGGACATACGGGTAGACTATTCCACCCCCTGGATCCTGCGCACGGAACGGGCCCTGGATACGGCTTACGAGACGGCCGCCTACTATGAATACTACAGGGATCCCTTGTTCCAGCTTCTGGAAGCGCAGCCGGAAAGACTGTGGGAACTGAACCTCTCCCTCACCCGCTGGTGCCTGGAAAAGACCGGCATAGCCTGCGAACTGGTACCTACTGAAGATTTCGCGGCTCCGGACGCCCGGGAGGCCGATGACTATCGCTTCATCCTCCACCCCAAACGCCCGGACAACATCCTTTCCGGCCTGGGCCTGGACAAACCCTATTATCAGGTTTTCCGCGACCGCCTGGGCGGCTTCACCCCAAAACTAAGCTGTCTGGACCTCCTTTTCAATGAAGGTCCAGACAGCATACTGTGGTTGAAGTCCTTATAGACTCCGCTTGATTTCCGTAATCTGGAACGCCTCGATAACGTCTCCGGGATGGATATCGTTGTACTTGTCCAGACCGCAGCCGCATTCCATGCCCGCAGGCACTTCCTTGGCGTTGTCCTTGCCGCGCTGCAGGGAGGAGAGGGAGCCCGTGTACACCACGATGCCGTCGCGGATGAGGCGGACATCGGCCTTGTTCACCAGCTTTCCTTCCTTCACCAGGCAGCCCGCGATGGTACCCACCTTGGAGATCTTGAAGGTCTGTTTCACCTCGGCGGTGGCGGTAACCTCTTCCTTCTTCTCCGGTTCCAGCATACCCTCGATACCTTCCTTCACCTCGTTGATGCAGTCGTAGATCACGGAGTACAGGCGGATTTCGATGCCTTCCTTCTCCGCACTGCGGCGGGCTTCGACGGAAGGACGTACCTGGAAGCCGATGATCACGGCGTCGGAGGCCTCGGCCAGCAGGACGTCGCTCTCGGAGATGGCGCCCACGGCCTTGTGGATCACGTTCACGCGCACTTCCTCGGTGGAAAGCTTGATGAGGGAATCCGACAGGGCTTCCACGGAGCCGTCCACGTCGCCCTTCACAATCACGTTCAGTTCCTTGAAGTTGCCGATGGCTATGCGGCGGCCGATCTCTTCCAGGGTAAGGTGCTTCTGCGTCTTGATGCCCTGGATGCGGATGAGCTGCTCACGGCGCTGGGCGATGGATTTGGCCTCCCTTTCGTCGGCCATGATGTTGAATTTCTCGCCCGCGGCGGGAGCACCGTTGAGACCCAGCAGGGAAACCGGGGTGGACGGCCCTGCGCTCTCCACCTTCTGTCCGCGCTCGTTGTACATGGCCTTTACGCGTCCATAGAAACTGCCGGAGATGATCACGTCACCCACATTCACCGTACCGTCCTGCACCAGCACCGTGGCCAGATAACCGCGGCCCTTGTCCAGGGAGCTTTCAATCACGGCGCCGCTTCCCATCTTGTTGGGATTGGCCTTCAGTTCCAGGAGGTCCGTCTCAAAGAGCACCTTCTCCAGGAGCTTGTCTACGTTGATGCCCTTCTTGGCCGATATTTCCTGACACTGGTACTTGCCGCCCCAGTCTTCCACCAGGATGTTCATTTCGGAGAGCTGGCGGCGGATGGTATCGGGATTGGCACCCGGCTTATCGATCTTGTTGATGGCGAAGACCATGGGAACGCCGGCCGCCTGTGCGTGGGCGATGGCTTCCTTGGTCTGGGGCATCACGGCGTCATCGGCCGCTACGATGATGATGGCCAGGTCCGTCATCTGGGCACCGCGGGCACGCATGGCGGTGAAGGCCTCGTGACCCGGAGTATCCAGGAAGGTGATGTGCCTGCCGCTGTCCAGCGTAACGCTGTATGCGCCGATATGCTGGGTAATGCCACCGGCCTCACCGGCAATCACATTGGAATTGCGGATGTTGTCCAGCAGGGAGGTCTTACCGTGGTCCACATGGCCCATCACGGTGATTACCGGAGGACGCTCCACCAGGTCTTCTTCCCGGTCGGGTTCCTGCTGCTGGATTTCCTCCGTGAGTTCCGCCGTGACGAATTCCACCTTATAGCCGAATTCCTCGGCCACCAGGACCAGGGTTTCGGCATCCAGGCGCTGGTTGATGGACACCATCATGCCCAGGGACATGCAAGCGCCGATAACCTTTACCACCGGCGTATTGTTCATGAGGGTGGCCAGGTCGTTCACCGTTACGAATTCCGTGACCTTGAGCACCTTGTTCTCCGCGGCGGCGGCTTCCATCTCCTCCTGGCTGCGGATGGCGGCAATCTCGCGCTTTTCCTTGCGGTGCTTGGCGCCGAAGTTGCTCTTGGTGCTTTCGTTCATCCTGGCGTAGGTTTCCTTCACCTGCTTCTGGATTTCCTTCTGCATCTCCTCCTGCTCGGCCTCGGTCATGGCGGGCTTGAAACGCTCGCCTTTCTTGCGGCCCTTGCCCTGCTGCTGGGCGGCGCCGGCCTTCTTGTCGGCATTCTTCTTGGGAGCCTTCTCCGCCTGCACCTTGGTCACGTCCACCTTCTGGGAGCCGCTGCTCTTGATGCGTTCGCGTTTCTTGCTCTTCTTGGGGTCGAACTGGGACAGGTCGATCTTGCCAAGCACCTTGAACGGGGCGCCGGCTTCGGCAGGATTCTCCGCTGGGGTCGGGGCGGATACTTCCTCCTCAGGTTCGGGCTCCACTTCGGGTTCTTTCTCGGTTTCCGGTTCCGGTTCCGCTTCGCTTTCGATGACGGGGGCGGGTGCCTCGGCAGGGGCATCGGCCTTTTCCTCAACGGCGGGAGCGGCTTCCGGCTCCGCTTCCGGCTCCTTCACGGGCTCGGGTTCGGGTTCCGGGACGGGTTCCGGCTCCGGTTCCTTCACAGGCTCGGGTTCGGGTTCCGGGACGGGCTTGCGGGACAGGTTGTTGCTCTTGATCACGGTTACCCGCTCCGGCTCATACTCGTCCTCGTCGGCCTCCGGCTTCCGGGCGGCCTTGTCCAGAATCTCCGTGAGCTTCACGTCCACCTTCTCCGCGGCTTCCTTGAGTTCCAGGTCCTTCCCGAACTTCTTGTGAAGCTCCGGAAGGAACTCGTCCGATACCTTTACGTTCGGATTGGCGTCTTCGATGCCGGCGCCCTTGGAATTCAGGAAGTCCACCAGGGTGTCCAGCCCGATGTTGAATTGTTTGATCAGTTTCGATAATCTTATTTCTGCCATATATAAACCCCTTTTTCTTTCTAATGATTAGTCTTCAAATTCTTCGCGCAGGATGCGGAGCACCTCGTCCACGGTCTCGTCTTCCAGGTCGGCCCGGGAAGCGATGTCGGCGGGCGCAAGGGCCATGACGCTGCGGGCGGTGTCGCAGCCGATGGCCTGCAGGCGCTCAATCACCCAGGGATCGATGACATCGGCGAATTCGCTCAGCAGCACATCGTCCTCCTCTTCCTCGTTCTGCGGGAGTTCCCTCCAGACCTCTATCTCACGGCCCACCAGCATACCGGCCAGCTTGATGTTCACGCCGCCCTTGCCGATACCCTTCTTCACTTCCTCGGCCTGCATATACACTTTGATCTTGTCCTCGGGGCCTTCGCCCAGGTCGATG